>JAUQYW010000450.1 GCA_030587525.1 Candidatus Sigynarchaeota archaeon
CACGGGATGCTGGACTTCACCACGCGTGACGTCACCTATCTCGTCGGGGGGATTATTTATGCGTTGGTGACCGGCGATGAAGGATGACTTGAGCATTCCTCCCGCCGAGCAATTGTGGCCATGAATATTGGATAAGAAATCTCGGAATACTTGTCTTGCAACAGCTCGCATGGAAATGAAAAGAAAGGGGCGCGAGCACGCGACTTGTTTTTTATTCCGATGTGTCATTTGAGATGGTGCTTCGCGTGCCGCTGGATAAGGATCGCAGCATGGATGATACCCGTCAACGCGAGGAAGATAAGACCCGCGACGAGCATGACGATGAGCATCTCCACGCGAAAATTATTGCTTCCAATGTCACAATCGAAAATAAGACTTTCGATAAAGTTGCATGTCGGCGAAATTGCCAAGAATAACATTTGGAGTCCAAATAAGCTGAAAATGACCATCGTGGCAAGAACCAGGAGACAGTAGGCATTGTCCAAGTCCGGGGGATTAACGGTTTTTTTCTTTTGGACAGGACTCGTCTCCATGGTTCTTCATACCTCCACTATCGGTTTCTTTCCCGGGAATGTATTCCTATTGCATGCCAAATACTACGTGCTTTGCGGAGTAAGGTACTAATTCGCGTGGTCAAAAAAAACAAGGTTTATTACATCTAGGAAGCGTCTTCGGATTTTTCTATCTCATCAAGTAGATCGAGTGCTTTGTCCGTGTGTTCATATGCATCCTTGACAAGATGAGTTACTTCATCGGAAGTTTTTTCTGGCTTGAGCATTTCTGCAGTTGCCTCAAATTCCTTTACCAACTCGCCAAAGACATTCAATTTATGTTCGAATTTTCGCCGGATCCATGGCCGTTTCGCGTCTTACCGCGTGTACAGAAAATGTGGCATTGTTTCTGATTTTTATCGCCTTCCACGTCTTTTAGTCAACTGGCTTCCCCCTCTTGTACATTTTCCCTGCATGCCACTGGTCGAGCTTCCTTCCACAACTAGGACAGCTAAAAGACCACGGCTTGCCATTCAACGTCACTACACGTGCTTCTTGAAATATAGCACCACATTTTTTACACGCTACCATCGTTCTTCACCTTTTTACGAAACCTCTCAGACCTCCGACGGATAAAGAAGACGATGATGGTGATGGCAGCAATGAAACACGCAACGGGTATAGCGACAAGGATGCCGTCGACGACGGGGGCATTCGCCATCACACTAATGATCACCGTATCCTGCACCGAGCCATCCACTCCGTCCGATGCGATGATCGTGTAATTATAAACGCCGACCGGAAGCCCGTCGATGTTTATTTCAACGGGCACGCCCGATGTCCATGAATCACCTTCGATGCTCGTGCCGTTGCAGTAAATGGCGTAACTGGTCGTGCTGGTAGTCGCGTCGGTGATTGTCCACGAGATCGCGTGCCCCGTTGTCCCATACATGCATGTTATATCGAGAGGATTTGTAATGAATGGGGCGATGTTTGCCGCTAACACCGTGACGATAACCATATCCTGCACCGAGCCATCCACTCCGTCCGATGCGATGATCGTGTAATTATAAACGCCAACCGGAAGCCCGTCGATGTTTATTTCAACGGGCACGCCCGATGTCCATGAATCACCTTCGATGCTCGTGCCGTTGCGGCATATAGCGTAATTGGTCATACCCGTGCTGTCGTCGGTGATAGTCCACGAGATCACATTCCCGATCGTGCTATACACGAAGGTTATATTCGGAGGACTCGTGATAGACGGTGTGACATTCACCTTCGTTACGAATCCCTCATTACTCCCATTATAAGTGGCATCGCATGAGTTCACGGTTGGAAAATTGGTTGATGCCGTGGAACCGGCGATATATACGCAGCCGGCGGCATCCAACGCAATTCCATATCCAGAATCAATGCTGCCACCACCAAGGAACGTGCTGTACACCAGCCCGTTCCCGGTGGCATTTATCTTCATTATGAATGCATCCGAACTCCCGCTAAGGGTTGTATCATATGCGTTAGCGGTGGGAAAACCGGATGATTGTGTGATGCCGGTGATGCAAGTGCAGCCGGCAGCATCCAACGCAATTCCATACCCAGCTTCACTATTACTGCCCCCCAGGAACGTGCTATACACCAGCCCGTTCCCGGTGGCATTAACCTTTGTCACGAACACGTCATAAGCCCCATTATGAATAGAATCGTAGGCGCTCGCAATGGGAAAATCGGAGGACCAGGTCTCACCAGTAATATAAGCACATCCAACGATGTCTACTACGATTCCATACCCATAATCCTGGCTGCCGCCGCCTAAGAACGTGCTATACACGAGCCCGTTCCCGGTGGCATTCAATTTCGTCACGAACACGTCCCTAGTCCCGCCAAGAGTCGCATCGTATGCGTTCATGGTGGGAAAATCAGATGATTGCATGTTACCCGTGATGTACGCGCAGCCGGAGGCATCCATATCGATTGAGTAACCAATTTCACTGCTGCCACCGCCTAAGAACGTGCTATACACGAGCCCGTTCCCGGTGGCATTCAGTTTCGTCATGAACACGTCCCTAGTCCCGCCAAGAGTCGCATCGTATGCGTTCATGGTGGGAAAGCCAGATGAATCTGAATATCCGGTGATGTACGCGCAGCCAGTGGCATCCACTGCGATTGAGTAACCAGTTTCACTGCTACCGCCGCCCAGGAACGTGCTATACACGAGCCCGTTCCCGGTGGCATTCAGTTTCGTCACGAACACGTCCAAATTCCCGTTAAGGGCGGCTTCGTATGCGGTGACGGTGGGAAAATCGGATGATTGCGTATTACCCGTGATGTACGCACATCCGGCGGTATCCACTGCTATTGCAAGCCCAGAATCATAGTCACCACCGCCTAAGAACGTGCTGAATGCCAATTCAACTGGGTCGATGACTAGGGCCTCCGAGGTGTCATAAGCCCCGATCTCGAAGCCGTATTCACAGCCAGCACCGGGAAGTAGCACGAAACAGGCCGACACCGGATTGTCCGGGTGGGCTGGCTGGTACACGTGCAATCCCGTATCTTCAAAAAGCACACAGTCCGGGTTACCGGGAGAAACGATCACCACGGATTGATGACCGAGACCGAGTGTTATTTGTACGTCACCATCAACTGCAATCCGGATTTCACTCGCATCTGCGCCAGGTTCGATTATAAAATCGTACTTCAACCAGCCATCGACAATATAGTAGCGCAAGTTTATCCCCGGGTACAACCCGTCGTACTGGATTTCGCTCCAGCTCGGCACGCTAGTGAATGCTTGGTTGCCATAGAAAAAATTGGAGCGGTGGGCCATTTCACCCAGCCCGCGCGGCGTTATGCTCATAGAACCGGGAAAATGGATAGCGACATGTACCGGAGCCAGGACCGGGTTCTCACGGGCACCGGTCTCCTCCTTGAACAGAAATTCCACGACAGACGGCTTGAACGCGACCGATATATCTGTCGTTGTCAGATAATAGTGAATTAAAGAGTCGGTGACCTGCCCATGGTTCTCGGTGAACCCTGGGAATCGAATCGAAGATGAATCTACGGGTATGGTGCCTCCGGCGGCGCGTTCAAGACGGTTTTGAGTAGTAAACGGCACCATTATACTGAGCATTAACATTCCGAGAAACACACGTGACGAGAAATAGAAACCCTGGCCTTTCCTATCCTTGTGTGTTGCATAATGAATATGTCTCATCATTCACACTAAGGGCAACTGATTATGATGATTATTCGTGTTTAATTCCCTTCCTTGATAATTGGTTTCATTTTTCGCAAATAGTAAGTCGAGTAATCCGTCCCGAGTTTACATTGATAAAGGTTTTGATCGAGTATCATCGGCCATGCCTTGATCCATTCATGTTAGAAGGAAGATGATCACGATCCACGTCATGATCACGACGCATGATTACGCGATCTGGTTCGATTTCAAGATCGTCTCGATCCCGTCAGGCATTGTTTCGTGGTTCTACGTCTGCTTGCTGTATGACACGGATGAAAATTGGGACATCAACATCCTCTATGACAAAAACACGGGCACTATCAGGTCGTACAACGGATCTAGCTGGATCGACGCTTCTTTCACCCCGTCATGCTCGCTGGTGATCGGGAACAGTTACAAGTTCAAGGTAACGCTCACGAGCAACAGCACCCACAAGATATCCTTGACGACCAGCACGGCCACCTACGAGTCGCAATCGCTGGCCGACCAGGCAACGTGGACCCGACCCGTGAAGTATTACCAAAACGCCTTGCATGGATATGGCACGGTCGTTGGCACGGAATTCCAGATCGATAACTTGTATGCAACCTGGTAACAAGAATTGCCGTTCATCTAGTTTCTTTTTATTTTTTTCACTTGCTTTGCACGAAGCTGAGCATTTTTGCATCATCGATACCTTCATTCAACTCTGACAAGTTCTTGGGAGTTACATGAAAATTGCGTGCTATCCGATGGTGAAAAAGGATCTCAACTTCTGAACTTCTCGAGCCCACGGAAGGGTGAAATAATGCAAGATTTTCGCGTTCTTTGCAAGCGCGCAAACATCACGGATTGATCACCGAGGGATCAGAGAAAGTACTGCCGTTTTTGCAGATTCGGGGGATTTCGCTACCTATTACCAGAAAACGCGACCAGCCTTCTTGATGCGGCTCTTGTCATACGAAGGATACGGAAACCGTTATTGCCGAAAGAGAAATTCACGATCTCGGTTAAATAGTGAACGATACCGGAAATGCGGTAGATTCTTCCTTGCATGAAGTCGATGATCGCTTACTGGTGATATTTACGAGTCATCGTTTGCATCGACATCGTTCCCGAAGTAAGCGTCGAGAAACTTGAGGCGGTCATCAGGCGGGATATATTTGAGCTTGCCGATGACCTCCTCGATGATGTCGTCGTCGAGTTGCAACTCCTCGAAGCGCTTCCAGATTTCCGGCGCGAGCGTCGTCAAGAGCATCCCGGGAAACTCCGTTCCAGCCCCGTCGACCTTGGGACCTATCGACAGCGCTCGCTCGATCAGGCACAGGTACCCGTCGGAAATCTCCAGGTCGGCATTGCACACCATGCACTTGCCTTCGGGGAGCAGCACGTTCTTGATGCACGAGAGGCAGAAAACCGACCCGCATTTGCGGCAGAAGTAGTTCAAGCCCTCGATACGCGTGTGGTGTATCTCGCACATTAACGGCGGGTTCTCTCCGGGTTTTTCCGGCGTGGTCGGCCCTCCTGGCGGTTCAAGTCGCTTGTAGGGCATCTTGTCCACGATCATCCTTCTCGTGCTATTTCATGCCATCGGTAGTCGTGGATTTACGGGGCCTATCGCACCCCACCTGGTCTTGCCACGCCTAGGAATCGAATCCATGTTGCCGTGATCCCGAGTGGGGACATATAAGGGCATCTCATCCAAAAATGGACTGAGTTTACGCATTTCGCGAAAGGACGAGGAGCCACTCACGGAAGTGCAATGCAAAGGGAGGATGATTGAAAACTTTTGGAATTATTTCCTTTTAATTTAATGGAACATAGAAAATGTGCGTACAAGAATTCCAATCCTTCTTATCGAGAGTCCTTCGCAAACGGTGGAGAAATAGGGCAAAATAAACCTCGATAAATCCCGAAACGAAAAAACATCCTATTGCCAATTCAACAGAAAGCAATGTATTTTTCGATCGGTACACGATCCCGTTCTTGAAGACGAGTGCCAAGACCTGTGAAAATGTTCACCACTTATTCTCACGATTGATCGAGATGGGTCTGCAATAAATCTCCTTATCCAAGAAATGATTTTACTTTTACCTTCTCCACATGATGGCAGCTGTTACACACAACCAGTACTTCTAACAATTGAAAGGATTCAAGGGGTTTTTCTATGTTATTGGATTTCATTATGTTAAGTTGAATGTTGGAATTTTTGCATTCTGAACACGCGTTAATATCGGTAATGAATGGATATTGGGGCAAAATCGGTGAGTGGTCCATCTTTTGTGTTCCACCATTTGCCGCATCTGTTTTTTTATCTGTTGAATTATCCGAATTGAATTGATGCGTAATTGTTTCCTC
>JAUQYW010000452.1 GCA_030587525.1 Candidatus Sigynarchaeota archaeon
ATCTTGACGTCTGCCTTCTCCTTCGATGCAGAAAAATCCAGTTTCTTGTACGGGATGAATGCTTGCGTTTTCCGTCCGTCCGGGCGTATAAGCACCAGTTCGACTCCTGTTTTTCCAGATGTTGGCCCGGGGTTTGGATTGGCAGCGTGGAAAAAGATGACCAGCGTGTAGCCGGAGTCGAGCCGCGCGTCGAAGTACCACCACTCGAAATTGTTCCGCTTGCCCACCTCGATGTGAAGTGCATCGTCTTCAGGCGTTATGGGCTTGATTACAGTGTCACGCCGACCGGGACCTGTCCAGCCTTCCTTCACCAGTGGATTGATCGTATCTTGCACGTGTTTCACTTTTTCTTGCTTTTTTCTTTCATTTGCCGAGGTATTCCATGATTTTTTTAAATTGAAGCACTTTGAGAATGGCGTGCACTTTGATATCGCCGTTGAGCAATTTCAGCAGCATTTTAAGCATCGAGAGTCTCCCGAGTGCAATTTCCAAAAAGGTACGCGTTGAACATGAAATGAATCCATCCCAACCGGCACTCTTCCTCGACAGGTTGCTCGCCGGCTTGTTTTCGATACCCTTGACCTGGACCTTGCCATTTTCAACGATAAGCAAAGCTGCATGGTCTGTGTTGGTCGCGTTGAGCAAGATCCGCACGGGTTTTGCATTCTCGTACGCTTTTTTGAATGCAAGGCTCGAATTGAGCGGTTCGATTTGCTGGGCGATGACGCCTGCGAACCCGCGGGGTCCCGAGTACCCGGATGTGTTGTTATCCATCGTTCATACCTTCTCGTTCCTGGTCGTATTACTTGCTTTTTCTGGAGATATGTAAAATCCCGCATCGGCAGTGCACGCGGGATCGAGAGCAGTCTTGATTTTTCTCAGCCACGTGTTGTAGTTGGAACATTGTGGCCCGTACCAGTCGTGGCGTGCATCCCCGTCGATGAAGAACGGAATCCCGAGGTGCTGGACGAGGTCCATCGCGTTACAGTCGTTAAAATAATCTGCAATGCCCTTGACGCATTCTGGATTTGTCTGGTCATAGAGCGTGAGCATTTCCGCGTGGTGCATGTGCCCGTGCTCGAACGACGTGCTCCAGACCGCCTCACCAAAATCATTGGCTACCTGCTCGTTATTGATGTATTTCATTTTCACGGGGATGTTCTTTTTTGTTGCGTTGAGACACACGCCCAGCGTGTCTATGATGCCGTGTGAAGATTGGAATGCGCCCGTGGCGATGAAGCCATGCAGCCCGAGGTTGCTTCGCAGCGCTTCGGCATAGGAGATGGATGGTGGCTCGAACTTGGTTCCTGCCATGTTTTCCAGCCCGTCCTCCTCGATGATGCACTGCATCACCTTCGTCTTGTATTCAAATTCCCGCCGGGTGCGACCCGCGACCAAGACCACGACCGGCACCTTGGTCATGGCCAGCACCGCGTTGCCGAGCAGGCTCTCTATCGAGCTCGCAAAGATTGCCGAAACGCCAAAGTTTGAAAGGACGCTGCATATGAAGGAGATCTCGTGCTCCTCGACGCGTTGCACGAATGCCTCGGCGCTCTTGTATGTCTTGCAATCGACAATGTACCATTTCATGAGCTCGGGTTTCTCGAACTGGTAGTGTGGCGACAGGCCCGTTACCTTCCAGTTTACTTTGCAAGGGAAGGGGAACAGCTTGATGCCGACTTTCGTGAAGACGCCGAGTCCTGATTTCGCGCCGTGCAGCCCGCGCATGATGCCTCGCAAGCTCGGGCCGGGACCGTCGCCCGAGTACCAGCCCGGTTCATGTTCAAGCCCCGCAGCCCCGAGCTTCAAGACTTGGCCATCCGGAAGCACCCACTCGACCCCGAGAACGTTTCGCGAGCTGTGACCCGTTGAAGGTGACGTGAAACCGGGGCCGCTCATCGACGTCGCGCTCGCGAGCGGCGAGACTTGCGGCCCTGCCCCGGGCATGTGGCAGTTGAGGTCTAGTTTCATGAGCTCGATCTGGAGCTGGGCTCCAGAAACGTATGGCTCCACGACGGCAAGCATATTTTGCTCGTCTATCAACACGATCTTGTTCATTCGGCGGAGATCCAAGATGATGCAATTGTCTGTCGAGGGATTATTCCACGGGCCGAGCCCCGTGCTCTGGGCCTTGAACGTGAGGCCGTGCGCGTTGCACGCCTTGACGATTCCCACGACCTCGTCCGTGGTCGATGGCAGGACGACGGCCAACGGCCGCGGGGAATACGGAACGGGGTCCTTGCCTTCCATCTGGTTGACGACTTCCATGCACCAGTTGTACGCGTACACGTCGGTCATGGCATCGCTATCGTCGATGTTTGCAAGGCCGACGATCGCCGCCAACTCCGCGTGGATGTCCTTGTCGAGTACCATGGCCAGGTCACTTCTTGGGGCGCGCCGGGGGCGCCGTGTCGATCGCGTCGAGCAATAACTCGGCAACGTCCTTGTATTGCAAAGTGGAACCGCTTTCCTTGATGGCGTCTTGCAAGTTCGTCGAGCAGAACGGGCAAGCAGAAACGATGCATGAGGCGCCAGTCGTTTCAGCCTCGGCAACGCGTGTTTTTCCCGTGTGCAAGGCGAAATCGGGGAACGCCGACTTTACCCCGCCACCCGCGCCACAACAATAGGAGTACTCCTTGATGCGGTCCATTTCCACGAGCTGCACCCCGGGGATCCGGGTGATGACGCGGCGCGGAGCCTCGTACACGCCCCCCGCGCCGCAGCGTTTCGGCTTCTCTGGAACGTTGAGCGAGACCATGGGCAGCATTTGGACAACATCACCTTTCCACTCGATGTAAGGCTCGGCACCGCGGCCGAGGTGGCACGGGTCGTGATACGTTACTTTCAAGGGAACTCTGTTCTTGAGGACGAGCTTTCCCTCGTCAATGAGTTGGTTAAAATATTCCGATGAAGAAACAACGTCGAACGGCACGTTCCCGACGCGCGGGTATTCAACCTTGAACATGTCATAACAGCCAGCGCAGCTGAACACGACTTTCTTGACGTGCAGCGCCGAGATGGACTCGATGTTTTTCCGTGCGAGTTCCTTGAATGAACTCGCGTCGCCAGCTCGCAATACCGGGGAACCACAGCACAGCTCGTTGGTGCCGAGCACCTTGAACCGGGTACCAGCCGCGTTCAAAATCCGGGCCGTTGCGATGGCAATCTCTTTGCGGCGGTAGGACGACGTGCAACCCACGAAATACAAGGTGTCCGCGTCCTCGTGCGTTTTCACGTCGCTCGGGAGCCAAGAGGCACGTTGTCCCGCGGGTTGGTTGTAGGGGTTGCCTGCTTGCTTGACCGCGTCGATGTATTGCCGCTGGCTGGGCATCGGGCCGACCCCCGACGCCACGAGTTTTTCGCGAAGTGCCTGGATGATGTCGAGCGGCTCCAGCGAGTTCAAGTGCTTGCAGGCGACTGCGCAACCACCGCACGCCGTGCACTTGTACACGATGTCCCGGACGGCGTCCGACATGGGAATGCGCCCCGTTTCCACAGAATTGGCAAGGATGATCTTGCCACCACCGCTGTACGCGTGAAAATTGTAATAATCCATGGAAGGACAAATAGTCGCATGATTCACGTTCTTGATCTGGACCTGGGGGATCCACTTGCAGATCGAGCAACGCAAGCATCGCTTGACCATCCGTTTGTATTCCTCGGGTGCCATCATGTCGTATCACCGAAGCACAATGCGCCCGGATTGAGGATATTTTTTGGGTCGAAAATGGCCTTGACCTTTTTCAAGGCAGCGATGTTCGCTTGGTTGTAATGCTGGAACGCGAGCTTGGCAACGTTGCCATATGGCCTGCTGAAAAATGCGCCGTGTTGTATGAATGCCTCCTGCCATCCCGAAACGCGAGATTTCACCATGTCCACGTCTTGCGAGGAGCCAGGCTCGTATGCCACGTCAAACTCGCAATGGCAGGATGTCCCGAGGTTCCCTGGTTGGATATACGCGATCACGCCGCGCCCGGTGAAGAGTTGTTCGGACAGATTAACGAATCCCGGGATCTTGTCCGCGCCCGTGGTGAAGAACAAGGGCTCATGCGCGCCACTCGGGCGAGATCGCCATTGGTCTGCTGGGTTGGAAAACACGGCAATGGCAGCTTGATGGTCGAACTTGCCCTCGTCCACGGTAACGGTACCCTTGTGCTGGGCGAGGATTTCTCCCGCATCCTCATCGAGGTATGCCACTTTTTCAGCCGCGAGCACGCCGTGCCCGGCGGTCACAAAGATCAAGTTCCACGGGTCCAAAGCATGAGCAAAGGGATCTATTTTAGCTTTATTTTTCTCGAGCAGCGCCGCGAGACCGAGCTGGTTCATGATAAAGGTCTCGTCGCACAGCCGGAATTTTATGAGCAAGTGTTGGATTGCAAGCAGATCGCGAAGATTCGTGGACGAGACATGGTGCAAGTGCTGGACGGTCGGCATTATTTCACACTTGATGCTCGCCCACGTGACGATCCCAAGCGTGCCTT
>JAUQYW010000467.1 GCA_030587525.1 Candidatus Sigynarchaeota archaeon
GATGCGGCGAAAGCCACCGGTACACCCCCGTCTGCGTGTCCAAGACTATTTTCACGAACGACGCGGGGTCATACTTCGATAAGGTACAAACTTGATGCGGGTGCCTGTGTCTGCTCCTTGCACCTATGGACCATCTTATCATCTAACCAATAAAAATCTTATTCGTCATTCATGGCGGGGAAACGCCGGGTGCGCTAACGATTATATATTTTCCCGCAAAGGGAGATACAACACAGACGAAACGCGTGTGGTGTATATTTCGTGGATATCGTGCAAAATCTCAAGAATAAAATCGCCAAGGGCACGTTGAAGGGGAAGGATCTTCCTTCCGTGCTCGATGCCATCGTGGAGATCGTCAACACCAATAAAGATTCCAAGGAATTGCTCGCCGATATGGCAGAGGAAGGAGATAAGGTGCGGATAAATTTCCTCATACCGAATGTCGGGGACCGATGCCTGGCCATCGAAGACGGAAAAGCAAAACATCTTCCCTCCAAGCATAAAGACCCGACGGTCTCGATCACGACCGATGCGGACACGGCCGTCGGTATCTTGTCCGGAAAGGTGGAAGCCATTGCCGCATACGGTGAAAAAAAAATCAAGCTCGAAGGCAACCTGGCCAAAGCTGCGGCCTTGATCTTGATCCTTCAAGTCGTGGCCGACGTGCTCGGCATCGAGTTCAAGCGGTGAAACGACGTGGTCAAGATAGCATTCATCGGCGCCGGTTCCATCGTGTTCGCGAAGCGCCTCATCAAGGACATCCTCGCGCATAAGAAATTGCGCTGTAGCAAGGACGGCCTCGTTATCTCCCTCGAAGACATCGAAAAGCATCGCCTCGACTTGATGCACAAGTACATGGTCAAGTACAAGCAAGACAATGCCAAGGAGATGGAACAGGTCGAGTTCGAGGCGATGACCAACCAGCGAAAGGCGATAGCGGACGCAAAATACATCATTTCAGCCATCCAGGTCGGCGGGCTCGACGCGTACAAGATCGACATGGATGTTCCTCTTAAATATGGGGTTTCCCAAACGGTTGGCGACACGCTGGGGCCCGGTGGCATCTTCCGCGGCTTGCGCACGTTGGGCGTGTTCGAAACGATCATCAAGGATATGAAGGAAGTCGGCTACAACGCGGGGGTGAAAAGCGGGGCAAAGCCGCTGTTCATGAATTACACGAACCCCATGACCATTAACACGTGGTTCTGCAACCTACTCTGGCCCGACTCGACGGTTGGCCTGTGCCACGGCGTGCAAGGCACGTCCGAGCAGCTGCGCATGTACGTCGGGGCTTCGACGGAGGAATTCTCGTTCTTGTGCGCGGGAATCAATCATATGGCATGGTTCATCGATGTGCGGTTCAAGGATTCCACGGTGAAGGATGCAAAGTGGCAAGACGCATATCCGATCATCTGGGAGCATTTCAAGGACGAGCCCGGGATAATGGGCAGCGAGAAGGTGCGCTGGGACATGATGAAGGCGACCGGCTATTACATGACCGAGTCGAGCGGCCACTTGAGCGAGTATGTCTCGTATTACCGCAAGCGGAAGGACTTGCTCGAGGCATACAAGGGATCGGAGGGTGGGTTCGACAGCTTGAAGCATGCCGTCTATTACACGGGCAACGTGGCGAGTGCAAACAAGCTGGATGACACGTACGAGAAAGAGCTCGCCATGGACAGGATTCCGCTTGAAACGAACCCGTCCAGCGAGTATGGCTCCCACATCATCAATGCCATCGAAACCAGCGTGCCGTTCAGATTCAATGGCAACGTCATGAACAAGAAAGGCGGGCTCATCACGAACTTGCCCGCGGACTGCTGCGTCGAAGTGCCCGTGTTCGCGGACTACCACGGCTTGCACCCGCAAGGCGGCATCGAGCTCCCGACCGTGTGCCAGGCCTTGTGCACGAGCAATATCATGGTACAGAAGGCAACGGTCGAGGGCTTTATGGCGAAGAGCCGCGAGCAGATCTACCACGCGGTGCTGCTGGACCCGAACACAGCGAGCATCTGCTCGCCCGAGGAAATCCGCGCCATGGTCGATGAGATGTTCAAGGCCGAGGCCAAGTGGCTGCCGGGATTTTAAAATGTCCTTTAAAATGGTGATTCCTATGCCAGAAAAGAAGCATCCGGGGAAAATTTCTTTTTTTGAAAATGTCAATGGCACCGAAAAGCTGGTCAAGATCGATGATGTCAAGAACATGCCGGAAAGCATGCGATTCCGCAAGGACATGCACGGCAAGGACGTGCCGGTCGTGAAGACCGTGGCGATGAAGACCAGCGATGGAAATATCCGCGAGATCATCGAGTACGGGCCGAATGACCAGTTCTTGGCATCGACAATGGCCGCGCCACCGCCACCGCAGCCAAGAAAGGAAGATTCTAACAAAAAGCCAAAACCAGCAAAATCAGGCTAGAGGTGGAGGATGTGAAACTCGATTCTGACACCATGACCGCGACGGAGCGTGTGCTCGCGTCGATCCGCCACGAGGAACCCGACCGGGTCCCGTGCTATATCATGGGCATCCCGCCGTATTCGAAATGTTACAAGGAATTCGTTGAACGGGAACGAAAGGAAGAACTCGCCGGTTTTTTTGACAACGACGCCAACATCGTGATCACGCCCATGGGCGACTACACGTTGAAGTATTTCTTCGGCGCCGACGTCGAGATGGCAGGGATCGGCGTGCAAGGACGGGGTAGCCCGACGTACCTGTTGAATGCTGATGATAGCATCAATCCCGATCCTCAAGCCTTCGGCAAGCTGCCCGCCTGCACTGAAGCGCGCTATACCACCGGCGGCACGATCCACGGCGTCAAGATCCTCGCCGGCGGCGATCGATACACGTGGTACCTCGATGGCTTTCTCAAGAAAAAGGAAGATGCAATCAAGTTTTATGACGAGTATGGCTGGCACGCTGACATGCCCGTGCACAAGGCCAATGTTTCTGCATACGAGGAGTTCCAGGCGAAATTTAGCGACCGCATGTGCTTGATCCCGCAGATCGGTGGGGTGCAACTCTACGAGAGCATGTGGGTCATCATGGGCCAAGCAAGATTCGCGTACTATTGCCGCAAGGACCCGGCGTACATTCACCGCCTGGTAAACGACCGGAAGGAAGCCCAGCTTCACATTCTCGACGAGATCAAGCGATACAAGCCAGTTGCCGTGTTCGGTGGGGATGACATGGGCCAGAAGGGACGGCCGCTCATGGCGCCCGAGACGTTCCGGACGTTTTTCAAAGAACCGTACCGCGAGATCTTCACGAAAATACACGAGATGGGTGCCATCGCGTTCAATCACAGTTGCGGGAATATCACCGAGCTCTTGCCGGATTACATCGAGGCGGGGCTGGATGGCTGGCAATCGCTCGAGCCCGCGTCGCTCATCGACCACGCGTCGCTGAAGAAGACGTACGGGAAAAAATTCTTGTTCGTCGGTGCGCTCGACAGCCGGGAGATATCCTTCGGGACGCCGGCCAGCATACGGAAGCACGTGCGCGCCCAGCTGCTGAACATGGGCAAGGGCGGCGGGTACATTCCAGGTCCAACCCATGACTTTCTCACGGAAACGCCCCTGGACAACTGCATCGCTCTGCGTGATGCAATACAGCAATTGGGCAATTATCCCTTGAAATGACATCCAGCTCGCGCAGATTAATAAAGCAAATTATTGAATATCTTCTTTTTACAACAAAAGCGAGAAAAAAAGAAATTGATGCTTGGTTATTTCCTGGTTCCTATCAAGGCTGCACTTCTTGCTGCCGTTTTCCCTTCATTCTCTTGAGCACGGGCTGCATCGGCCAGTAAAAGAGGTGGAACGCGCCAAGGGCTATCACGAGCTTGTAGAAATTGTCGCCGTTGAAATGGTCGATGGCGATTTGCATGAAGCCAATCAAGGTATCCAGTGGCGGGAGGAAACCGTTCGGCGACGTTGCTCGCGGGACATCCCCGACCGCTTGGCTAAAATCCTTGATGGCTCGTTTGAACTGGGTATTATTGCGGATCTGCAGGATTGGCCACTGGCCCTCGTACCAGCTGTACGGGCACAGCACGCGTATCCCGTTCTGGTACATGCACTTGAACATGTACATGTAATTCGCGTAGGTGTTGTCCGTTCCGCTCCAGATGTTCCATTCGAAAACGCCCCAGTTGAAGCCCGAGATCTCCCTGATGGACCGGAAAATACTCGGTGAAATCAAGCCATACCGCGTCACGCCGACATTGCCATGTTCTATGTCGGCCGTGTAAAGCGTGTCGCAACGCCTGTATCTCGCGTCTTCATCATCGGGGCTGGTCAATATCTGATGGGAATAGATCTTGCTTTCGGGAATGCCCACTTCCGTGAGCCATCTTGCTTCTGCGTCGACGTTTGCCTTCACGAAATCCGCTCGGAAGGCCGTCCATTCCTCCCACCACGGGTTCCCGGGGTCATAGACCCGTGGCGGGTCGACAGCGGCGAAGCTCGCGAATAATACGCCGAATTTCCCGTTCACGTTCGCGATGGTGGTGTATTTTGCTTCCAGCCCTTCGCGGAACTCTCGAATGACGAGCGGGTTGTAATCGTAATATGATTTATACGGCACGCCCGAGGAGTTATCGAAGTTATAGTAATCATTCTGCTCGAGGTGGATCTCGCTGTCCATGGAGCAGCCCACGAAGAGATCGGGATGATCCTCGCTGAATTGCTTGATGATGGCTCCGGCGATCTTGATATTCTGCTCCCTGTAGGCGTAAATCGGGGAATATTTCGAGAGCGTAAAGAGGCGCGGTTTTAACGGGTCCATGTGTTCCGCGAGGTCTGCCGAGATAGAATTGTTCTTTTGGTCCCACTGCACGTTAGAGTTATTATCCTTCCACAAGTCTGCCACGAGGCTAGACAAGCCTGTATTTTTCCAGCCTTCCATTCCCCAGTTACCACCATTCATGTGGAATAGGACTGGCAAATTGTGGTTGACGGAAAAGTTAAGCTTGGCGTAAAGGCTTGCCACCGGGTTAAAGCTCCAGTTTTGCACGGCGCCGTTCAGTTCCGCCATGTACCAGCACGACGCGGAAAACCCTATGCGGACGTATTGGGATCCATTGCCAAGTTCTTGCAGGAAATAATCGACTTCCGATTCATAGGTGCCCCAATTTTCCCAGATCGTTAAAATATAGAGTGTATTGTTCACATTCGGGGCTCCCGCCTGCCCTTCATACAACGTGGGGTTAAGATAGTAGGGAGGCAGTTCGGGAATGATGATCGCGGCCGGGGCGGCAACGCACGTCGCCGCGACGCCCACGAGCGCGATGGCGATGATATTACGCTCTTGTTTCCGGTTGAGCACCCGCTGGCGAGTGGCGGGTATGGACTTGACCGATCCGATCAAGAATATCCCTGCCAGCCCGATAATGGTTCCCACGTACCAGCCACCCCCAAGCCAGAGCACGACGCAAAACAATAAAGAATACATGAAAAGAAGGA
Organism: Candidatus Sigynarchaeota archaeon; assembly: GCA_030587525.1. Classification (GTDB taxonomy): domain Archaea; phylum Asgardarchaeota; class Lokiarchaeia; order Sigyniarchaeales; family Sigyniarchaeaceae; genus Sigyniarchaeum; species Sigyniarchaeum tengchongense. The sequence goes on from JAUQYW010000467.1 coordinate 5,467, forward strand.
ACGATTGAAATCCCTTGGCTGGAACGAGAGACAGCGCCGAAAAAATCGGTATCCCGATGAGTATAATTGCTACGTAAATTGTATCGTTCCGAGATGTCCAGAAGGATGCTGTAAACATGTTTGCCAACTGGTTAGTCCCGAGGTCAGAAAGCCATATTTGAACCAAGATCGCCACTTGGCCGGCGATCCACGCGATGATCCCGATCGTCCGGAAAAGGTGCACGATGGAATTCGTGTTCGTCTTGTCTTGGAAATCCACGAAGGGATGCAAATTCAGTTTCACCATGAAAACACAACCTGCCAGTATTCAATTGCCTCTATTGATCAAATGAATGATGGATCCAATTAATCTTGAATGATGCAGCCTAAAATCCTTAGACCCATATTAAATCGATTTTTAACAAGTATTCTTATCGATTATCCCCCTTATTCCGTGAAAAAAGGCTTTCGTCGGGTCGGGGGTTCCCGAAACTCTTTTATGGCCGTTAAACGCATATGTATGTGAAACCCGGACGGGTTATCAATAAAAAGAACGAGCGACCATGAAAAAGATGAAATTCAAATTTTCGATCGTAGGCGAAGCCATCCATTTCAAGAGTGGAACAGGCAGCGCAAATATCCGTGCGTGTTACGAGACCATTGCAGCAAAGTTTGCCGAATTCGGCCTCCCGAATTCCAGGATCGAGCTGGTTCCCATCGATATGAACAACAAGACCGAACAAGATGCGCTCGTTATCAGCAGCGACATAGCGCCTATCAATCGATTGCAGGTCATCTTCAAGGTCACGAACATGGGGAACACCTGCCTCTTCTCCGTGTACAAGCAAGTGAAGCACATCAGCTGGTTCTGGTGGGTGTTTACCCTGCGGCCATCGCTGAATCCCCTCTCGAACGTCAACGGCAATGTGGAAAGCAGTATCGTGATGCAAGCGTCGCACGGGTTCGGTAGCAAGAAAGAACCCGATTACGTGCAAGGAAGCTTGAAAATGCGGAACATGTTCCAGCTGATGCTGTTCCGCTGGCAGCAGCCCAAGCTCTTCCAGCTAGAATACTTCCAGACCTTGAATTACGTGTGCGACGTTCTCACGGACGTCGGTGACACGTTCATCAAGTGAATTACCTTTCTCTTTCCCTTCCTTCCTTTTTTTCCCGGTTCCTTGCAACTTGAAAAATCAAGCATTCTAATCGCGATCAATCAAAGTCATTCAAGACCAGGACTTCCTTGATCTTTCCCCGCTTGGCGCCCACGCAGTTGATGGCCCGAATCGCCATGATGGTCTCGACGCGGTATTTCTTGTAGAGATCCAGGATGAAATCGCAATGGGAATTGCTGAGCATAACCTTGCACCCCCGCTTGTCCAGCTCCCGAAAAACATCGAATAATTTTTGTTGAGCCGCCTGATCGAAGCAATCCCTCGTGTAGCTCGTGAAGGATGCAGTGGTCGACAATGGGACGTAGGGCGGGTCCATGTACACGAGGTCATCTGCCTTCGCGTACGTTAGGCACTTGTCAAACGTGTCGTGCACGAGCGTCGCTTGTTGCAATGCCTGGCTCACTGCGAGCAAGTTGTCATCGTCGCAGATCACGGGATCCGTGTAAGTCCCGAAGGGCACGTTGAATTCCCCCTTTTTGTTGACGCGATACAAGCCGTTGAAGCACACACGGTTCAAGTATATTGTTCGGGAGGCGCGCTCGATATCAGACCACTTGCTGAAATTTTCTTGCCGCCGGTCAACATTTCGCATGGTGTAATAATACGTGATTTCGTTCTTGTGCTTCGCAAGCGATGCAATCAAATCCCGCACGTTGTTCTTGATCACGGCGTAGACGTTCATGAGCTCTGGATTGTTATCGATGAGGATGGCTCGTTCTGGATGCAAGTGAAAAAATAATGCGCCACCGCCGACGAAAGGTTCGATATACGTGCCATACCGCTCGGGCACGAACTTCGTGAGCTGGGGCAATAATTGCCGCTTTCCGCCTGCCCATTTCAAGACGGGATGCGGGATGTCGTTGCTGGTCCTCGCCATGGTTTTGTCGAACCGGTCGTGGCTGTCGATTTCACGTGCTTCGGCGGCGCAAGTCCACGCTGTCAATGATTCATCGAAAACGAGAAATTAAAAGGTATTCGTGTTGTCGAAAACCCCAGTACGAGAAACGGGGTGTTGCACGCGGGGAAAAAGGATCAATTCCCGTGGTTCAAGTTCACGGTATTCCGCAAGGTTTTGCTGATCGCGATCTTGTACAGCGATCTCGCATTTCGCAGGCTTTCATCCGAGGATGGAGACACGAGCGATTCTAAAGAAACTTGCGGCTTCAAGAATTGCTCGACGGCATTCGAAGCGTTGACTTCCTCGACTACAGCGGCCCGCGAAGCTGCATCTTTCTTGCCCTTTGGTTGATCAACCGTGCTCGCGCCGAGAACAGGAATGTCCGAGAGCACAGGATTGTTCCACACGAGTGATAGCAAGATGTCGTCGATCACGGATGTTCCCTTCACGTCGCTGGATTCCTTGAGTGCAGGAATCTCCTTGAAATGCTGCGATAGCGAGATATGCTTGGCGCTTTCGATTTCCTTGCGATCTGGCAAGGTAAAATGGTCTTGTTTTGGCGATCGTATCGCTTTCAGCGGCTTTAGTTCGATCGGTCCGAGTTTAGTATTCATGATCATCAAAGCAAGGATAGGGAGCTTGTCTAAAAGACCCATGTATCACCTAAGTATTACCGCGAAAACTTC
>JAUQYW010000479.1 GCA_030587525.1 Candidatus Sigynarchaeota archaeon
AACCAACCCTGGGGGATATGATCTTCTATTCGCGAAGTATTATTTCAACCTCACAAGGGCCTGGTACAGAACCGTGTGGGGACCAAGTGATGATATCACCGATCACTACGGGAACCCGATTTTCTACTACGATGGCTTGTTATACTCGGTGGGATATACAACCTCTTCAGGCGCGGGTACCAGGGACGGGCTCTTGCTTGCCTATGATTTAAATGGAAATATCAGGCTCAACACAACATATGGCGGCGCGCTGTACGATCAATTCACCAACCTCTACATCACGAATGGCGTGGTATACGCTTGCGGCTGCACACAGAACTTTGGCGCGATCGGAAACGATGGCTGGATGTGCAAGATTTTTCCCCAGACCAATCTGGTCCCGTCGGCGACGTTCACGGCCAACGTGACGAGCATAATCGCCGGCCAGTCGGTGTCGTTCACGCACACGGGGAGCAACGGCAACACGCCTGCCACTTACCAGTGGAGTTTCGGCGATGGCACGGCCAACGCGACCATGGAAAGCCCCGTGCACCAGTTCACGACCACCGGTACCCGCACCGTACGACTTACGGTTACCGACGTGGACGGCGACAGCAATTCGTACACGCTCCCATCGACCATCAACGTGGCGGTGGATTTAGCCCCGTCCGCGACCTTCACGGCCAGCACGACCACGATCATTGCAGGACAAGTGTCAAGCTTCACGCATACTGGAAGTAACGGTAATACCCCGTCGACATATCAATGGAATTTTGGTGACGGCACGGCAAATGAAACAAGCGAGAATCCCATCCACCAGTTCACCACCCCGGGTAATCGAACCGTGCGGCTCACGGTAGTCGATGCAGACGGAGACAGCAATTCCTACACGCTGCTTGCGACTATCGACGTGGCACCGGATTTAACCCCCGATGCAATCTTCACGGCAAACATGACATCGATCATCGCGGGGCAATCCGTCTCGTTCACGCACGCGGGCAGCAACGGCAACGCCCCGGCGACGTACCAGTGGGATTTCGGCGATGGCACCGCGAACGCGACCGTGGAGAATCCCGTGCACCAGTTCACGACTGCCGGTACCCGCACCGTGCGGATCACGCTCGTCGATCGTGATGGCGACAGCGTGGCCTACACGTTGCCGGGTGGCATCACCGTGGCGGTGGACCTGGCCCCGTCGGCGACGTTCACAGCCAACGTGACGAGCATCATCGCCGGCCAATTCGTGAGCTTCACGCACACGGGCAGCAACGGCAACACGCCCGCCATGTACCAGTGGAATTTCGGCGACGGCACGGCCAACGCGACCACCGAGAACCCCGTGCACCAGTTCACGAGCGCTGCAACCCGCACGGTGCGGTTGACGGTCACCGATGCGGATGGCGACAGCGTGGCCTACACGTTGCCGGGTGGCATCACCGTGGCGGCGGATTTAACACCAACGGCGATCTTCACGGCGAATGTTACATCGATCGTTGAAGGGCAATCCGTGTCGTTCACGCACACTGGCAGCAACGGCAACACCCCGGCGACGTACCAGTGGAACTTCGGCGATGGCACAGCGAACGCGACCGTGGAGAATCCCGTGCACCAATTCTTGCTCGCTGGGACCCGCACCGTGCGCCTCACGGTCACCGACGTGGACGGTGATAGCAACTCGTATACGCTCCCGTCGACCATCGACGTGGCCGCGGGCTCTGTGCCTTCAGGAATTTTCACCGCCAATGTCACTTCGATCGTCGCAGGCCAATTCGTGAGCTTCACGCACATAGGCAGCAATGGCAATGTCCCGGCGACGTACCAGTGGAGCTTTGGTGACGGCACCGCGAATGCGACCGTTGAAAATCCCGTGCACCAGTTTACAACCGCCGGAACCCGCAGCGTGCGCCTCACGGTCACTGACGTGGATGGCGACAGTAACTCGTACACGCTGCCTTCGACCATCAACGTGACGGCGGACGTGAACCCATCGGCGACGTTCACGTCGAACGTGACGAGCATCGTCGCGGGGCAATCCGTGTCATTTACGCACTCGGGCAGCAATGGCAATGCCCCAGCGACGTACCAGTGGAGTTTCGGCGATGGCACGGCGAACTCGACCTTTGAAAGTCCCGTGCACCAGTACACGAGCGCCGGGACACGGATAGTGCGCCTCACGGTCACTGACGTGGACGGCGACAGCAATTCGTACACGTTGCCATCGACTATCGACATTGTGGCGGATTTAACACCTTCCGCATCTTTCACGACGAACACGACATCGATCATCGAGAGTCAATGCGTCTCGTTCACGCACATAGGCAGCAACGGCAATACCCCTGCGACGTACCAGTGGAGCTTCGGCGATGGCACCACGAACGCGACCGTGGAGAATCCCGTGCACCAATTCTTGCTCGTTGGGACCCGTACCGTGTGTCTCACGGTCACCGACGCGGATGGCGATAGCAATACCTACACGCTGCCAACGATTATCAACGTGACGGCTTTCTTTGTAATTGTCGTATATCCTCAGAACACGACATACACGAACTTGCCCGAGATCCCGCTTAATTACACGACGAACGCGCCGGTTGCATCAGCAAGGTACTTGCTCGACAACACATGGTCGATACCGGGAACGAACACCACCATAGAAATCGACACCTTCCGCAATGACTCGGCATTTTTCAACGGTCCGCACGTGATACAGGTGATCGTGACCACGACGAGCAACGTCACCTTTTACTCGGCGCTTCGCTGGTTCACGGTCCAAGCGAGTAACATCACAGGAGCAGCCTTGCAGATAACGATGGAAGGCCATCGTAGCACGACCGGTCAGAACTTGTACAACGTGAAGCTGGTGGTCAAGAACGTGGGCACGGTCAATTTGCGATGCGTGATGATCTTCATTGCGGCCGAGACGGCATTATATTCTTACCACGGCATCATTCCCTTGTATTGCGGGAGAACCGTGATGCAGCCGGGCGACCAGCGGGAATTCACGTTCACGATGGAAATACGGCAAACAACGACCGGCAAGATAATGATAGCCATGATCGTGCTTGCGATGGGTTATCGGGCAACACCCGCCGTGGAGATGATCAGAATAGATGATAGTGGCAACTTCTTCTTGAACTTGATAATCCTCTTGTCGGGGAGTGTTGGTGGTGTCGTAGTGGTAGGGGTCGTGAGTAGACGCGTTTACAAAGCCGGCAAGAAAAAACAAGGTGCTGGAAAGAAGGGTCGATCGACGTATAAACCGATAGATCAAGGTCCTCCCCAGCAAACAGGCACTCCCGTTGTGAAATCACCCGAGGAACAGGCAAAGGACAAATTGGATAGAATGTGGAGAATAAATGAACCAGCGACGGGATCCGAAGTTCTTGCCTCTTCAGCAGCTAGAGAGAAGTTCCTGGAATCAATGAAGGAAGCCAAGACGGCCACGGCCGGGAAGAAAGCATTTGCCCAGCCACAAGTGGAGGAGCATGGCATCAAGGGATCAGTCGAGGAACTATTCAAGCTCGAGTCTGAGATGAAGGTAGACGCGAACCTGGATAAATGCTTGGTGTGCAAGAACGACCTTTCCGGCGACGTGTTCATCTGCCCGTCGTGCAAGAACGCAAAATACCACCAGAAATGCGTGGAGCCGCTTGTCGAGAGAGGCGAGCCGTGCTGGATCTGCAAGCAACCATTCGCGACGAGCGAGGTGGCGAAAGAAATCGAGACGTTGCGGTACAAGCTAGGTATGATACAGAAGGCCATCGGAGACCTGGCTGAGCAATTGAAACAAAACACGATCACCCATGATTTCTTCACGACGACGATCATCCAGCTATCGAAAGACAAAGAAGAAATCGAGAAACAGATCAAGAGCCGGTTAACGTCTTAAATGTTTTTTTCGTTTTTTCAAAGATTTTTTTCTTTTTTAACTTTTAAGCTTGGCGGAATCCCTTTTTTTATGTTACTTTAAAAAACGAGTGTTGCACCGCCACGCTCGCTGCTTCCGATATTGGACCATTATGCTCGCGCCGGAATCAACAAGCTTTCATCTCGTTATAGCAGAAGAGCGAGTCTCGGCGGGTAGCATTTCACGCAATTTCTCGGCGTATTCTTGCTCGGGAATCGCGTATTTCAAAAGGTGCTGGGCAGCCTTGAGTGAGAGTTCCAAGTCCTTTGGCATCGTCGTGTCATGCAAGAACACGGCGATAACTCTCTTTTTCACCTCGACCGCGAAGGCGATCTCCCGGTTCACGTACTTGGATGCCACCGAAGCTGGCGAGATGAAGAGCAAGAAGACCGCACATCTTTCGATAGCGTCGGCGATCTCTGTCACCGATGCCCGATTTTCCGGGACTTCGTCATCGTACCAGATGCGATAACCCACATTATGCAACCGGTTCAATTCAGGATATACACGGCGCTTGTCCGCACTGGCATAACACGTGAAGATGAATGGATTGAGCAAATCACACGGCGAAAATGAGACTATGGTCAAGCGGGTCTCGACTGGAATCATTGCACGCAGCTTATCGAGAAATTCGTGCTCTGGAAGCAAGTGCTTGAAGACATGTTGATTTTTCCCGATTGACAACTCTAGATCCCTTGGCAATGTCGTGTTATCCAGGAACACAGTAAGAATTTTCTTTTTCTTATTGATCGCCTGAAGTATATCCTGTTTTATCTGCTCGGATGCAGAAACGGCTGGCGAGACAAACACCAGGAAAAAAGAGCACCTTTCGATAGCTTCGACTAGCTTCCTGGGTTGTTCTTTCGACGATTTTCCAGCATCGTACCAAATTTGATAACCACTATCATGCAGCCGGTTCAATACCGGGTAGGCTTGGTTCCTATCCTCGTCACCATAGCTCGCGAAAATGAACGGATCGCGCATGTCACAAGGCGGAAATGCTATACTCGTCAATCGAGTCTCGGGGGGCAATAATAATCGTAATTTTTCCCCGTATTCTTGTTCTGGAATCTTGTATTTGAATATCTGCTGTCTATCCTTGAACAAGGCTTTCAAATCCGTTGGCAATGTCGTTTCATGTAAGAACACAGCTAGAAATTTCTTGTTCGCCTCGATCGCGTAGGAGATCTCTTGGAGTATGTAGGCGGATTCGACCGATGCTTGCGACACGAACACCAGGAAAAGTGAACACTTTTCGATGCCCTCGGCGATCTGTAGCGCAGAAGGTTCATTCGAAACGGTCCGTTTGTCATACCAGATTCGATAACCAAAGTCGTGCAACCGGTTCAATTCAGGGTATACATCCTTCTTGTCGTTATCGGAATAACCGGCGAAAATGAATTGATCTTTTATGTCACAAGGTTGAAACGAGATCTCCAGTTTTAGAGGCGAAAACGAGATCTTGAATTTTGGCTGCTCGATTTTCGATACTGGTGGCAAGACTTTCGCCGCTATCGGTTCTTTCGGCTTGGCGACGGCGATGGCCTCTTTTGGTAATGCCTTTGCGATCCCTTCTCGATAAAACGCTTCCGGCACCTTGTACTTGAATAGATGCTGGAACATGTCGATCTGGAAACTAATTTCATCCGGCAGCTTTGTATCATTCAAAAAAATGGCCAGGAAAGGCTTTCGGTTCTTGAGTGCCCATGAAATCTCCATCTTGACATAGATTGAATCCACGATAGCTGGAGAGACGAATAATACGAAGAAAATGGACTTGTTAATGGCTTTCACGATTTCTTTCATCCATTCCTCGCTTGGCTTGATGCCTTGATCGTACCATATTCTGTATCCCTCGTCATGCATCCGCCGGATTTCAGGGAAGACCAAGTCCATATCCGCGTGCGAATAACTGATGAAAATGAAGGGATCGTTACCTTCGTATGCACGAAACGGGATCTCGTTTTCCATGGTCGATGCCACCATAGACACGTTCTAGTGAAAGAGCTGTTGTCTTATTCTCTATTAATCATATCATAAAATAATCCGTCTACTATAATCATCGGATAGTAGATCCCGGGACGAACACGAGCCTGAAGTTGGATGCGTTCCGGAACGATTCGTCGTTTTTCAACAGTATGCACTCGATGCGGGTAGAGATCGTGACGACGGGGAACGTGACGGTGACGTCGGGTCTGGTCTGGTTCACGATAAGGATAAGCGATTTCACTCCTTATATCCCGTTAATGCTATTTTTTCTGATGAAAAGGATTATAGGTGTGTACCGGCAAATCTCTTGATATAGATATGGGTATTTGTCGATAGGGAAAAAAGGGATGAATCTTGCTGAGTCGATGGCAAAAAAAGCTGAAGTTCGTTCTCACCACCTTACATGTCATTTTTTCAATTATCTGGTTTGTAGCTTTGATGATAACATATCCTGGATGCAATCAGATTCAATCCGGAAAACCTGGGACCTCTTCGAGAGAGCCATTTCTACCCGGTCCTGGACCTTGCACATCACAATCTCCCCGGGATATTGTTCACATTGCCGTGTTGGATTCCCGCGGGAATGATGCATCATACAGTCCCACGTGGGTAGATCTCAATGATAATAGCGAGATCATGGGCAAGAAAATCGCGGTCGATCTCACCTCATTACATAAGCAAAACATCACGTACATGGATTTATTGAAGACAAAGGCCGACGTGATCATCATTTCGGCCGCCTCGTATAACATACCAAACGATTGGCTTTTCACGGATCAAGAGATTAATGCAATCAAAGCATATATCCATGACGGGCATAGCATCGTAATCACGGGGGCCTCGTTTGGCACGGGTGTTGAAAATAATCGAAAGCTCGCTTCACTCGTTGGAATGAATGATTCCGTCTCGTATGACTACGAGGTCGCTGTATCAGGGGATTTCCAGTTCACGCTCTCGCCAGGAAGCCATCCAGTACTCAATAGCATCAGCTCTAGTTACAATCCCGGGATAAATGCAACTTCTTGCTACCCCGTTGGCTCGAACTGGACCGCTGCAACGATTAACGGGACTGTCGTTGCCGTTTCAAACACGAGTTCAGGCGGTGTGGAAGCAGCCATCGTTTCATTCAATTGGACATGGCGTGGCGTGTATATCTCATATGATATCGAGAATCCGGATTATACTGGAGATGACATGAAAGTATTATTTAATAGCATCGTATGGTGCTCCGAATACAAGCTGAACCTTAACCAGTCACGACTAGAAATGCACCGCCTAGATCAAATCCAGTTGAGTGCAGATGTGAAAAAAGCGTCCGTTTCCATCTTGAATTATTCCGTATCGATATATAATGCCGGCACGGGTCAAATGATGCAATCGTGGACCAATAAATCCGCAGGTTCGGTAACAAGCGTGATCATCCCCTGGATCGCTCCGAAAAATATGACACTCGGCAATAATTGCATCTATGTAAAGATCGGGACCCTCAACAAGATGAGTGCCAAATCCATTTTCGTCAATTTCTTAAATGCACCGCCAGTGATCCAAATCATCTCGCCTGTTGAAGGGCAAGTAAACGACACGAATCCGGTACAATTACGAGCGACTATCGTAGATGCGGATGATGACGCGTTCAACGTCACGTGGTATTCGGACGGGAACATCCTCGGCAATGAGACGAACATCACGGTCGAACGATTCATTGCGGGAATGCACAATATTTCGTTAACGGTAACTGATGGAATGAACACGGTCACGGATCACGTGCTCATTACCTATATAATCATCCCACGGCTTCTGGACGCGGTAATTACTATCTTGCTCCTGGCGGCACTCGTCGCTGGGATTGCAATCTTGATTACAGTGAAAAAGAAAAGGGCACATCGATTACCATTCCATGTCGAGAAGTACACGGGCGAGCCGTTTGTTTTCATCAGTTATTCCCACAAGAATATCGAGAAGGTATTCAAATACATCAAGATGCTCCATGAAAAAGGCATCCACATCTGGTACGACGAGGGAATCCCGGTAAGCGAGGAATGGCGAAAGACGCTTGCGCAAAAAATAGAAACGTGCTCTGCTTTTATTGCCTTCCTTTCCGTTCCTGCGGTTGCCAGCAAAAACGTGTTGGACGAAATCGCGATGGGGGAGGGCCGCTATGCCAACAACAATGTTCCATTCATCCTCGTCTATCTCGAAGATTTCGTGTTTCCTTCCGATTTAAAACTGCTCACAAGCAGGATCCAGGGCATCGAGAAAAAAAAATATCAAGACAACGCTTTAATCGAAAAAATTATCGAACAGCTTCCCGACACGGTCAAGCGAGGATCTATCACCGTTGACTTGCTCGTCAAGAAAAGAGATAAAAGGCGCGAGCGCGGGAACCGTGTCTTTTTTTCCGATGACGGGACAAGCAATTCAAGTAAGTCAGAAGAGCCCGTTAATATGCAACTGGAGATGGAAAAAATCAAATCCCCCAAAACATCGCAAATCGATTCATCCGATGCCGTGCAGGGTGAGAAACTCGTGAAATTGCGGGAAATCATGATGGTCTCGGAACGGATTAAGCTGAATCGCCTCGCAAACCTTCTTGGTCTCAGCGAGCAGTTCGTATGGGATCACATCATCGAATGGGCAAGCCAATTCAAGTTCAAGATCGATGATGATGAAGTTATCTTCGGCCAGGGAAATATCGATGCGTTTATCGATGAATTGGACAAGAAATTCAAGGATTGGGATTCCTCGGAGAATGATAAGAAAGGGAAAGTCTAAAAGCACGCAATATCCTGCCCATTCTTCTTTTATACAATTCTAAAATCACAAGAACGGCTGCATCGACAACAATGTCATAACACGGATCAAAAAGGAGCCTGGTCAAAGTGAAGATTAGCCTAACGCGGAAACAAAACTCGCCGGGGCTGAAAAATCAATCCCTGGAGCAGCGATACCCCAAGGAATACTTGCACGCGGACGGATGGGAAAGAAAATTACCACTCGTCAAGAATTTGACGGCCATTCTGAAAACTCGCCCCAGGAAAATTCCTTCAAGCGATGCGGTTCAGCGACTTCCCACCTTCGTGATAATCGGAGCAGGGGGCTCTGGAAAAACAGAATCACTGAAGACGGCCCTTCATATCGTTCAAAAAACCAACCAAGTGTTTGATCTCGTGAAAACCACCTTCGAAACATTGCAGGATCAAAAAAAAATCGACTCCGTGATGCGGGCACTCTCGTCACAACCAGAAAAGAAAGCGATCGCGGACGAGTTATTCACCTTTCTCGACGGATGGCGCGCGATTATCGGCGGGATTCACGGCGAGGATCTCTGGAAGAAGTTCAGGGAAGTATATGATGGGAAGGACCCCATCGCGGACCCGTTCCTGATCAAGCGTGTTGAACACACCTTGATCACGTTTTACAAGGACCAGATTACCGAGGAATTGCAACGCACCAACGATGCAGTCATATTCATCGACGAATTTGACTTCAGCATCAAATCCTTGCTATCGGCGGTTGAAATTGCCACCGCGAAAGAAGTGCTGGGAATCGCACGGCAGCTTCGAGGCAAGCAGATCGGGATCATCGTTCACCCTTCCGCCAGTGAAAACGACGAGTTCATGAGAGCGTTGGCATCCGTGTTCCCCCGTTTGACGAAAATTGAAATCGAATACATCCCGCGGCGAATCGAGCAAAAAATCCTGGCCACGATTGACATCAAAGGGAATGTTGCACGCGCCTTGATGCACGAAATGGGCGGGATTCCAGCCGCGTATCTCAGCATCATGACCAACGAGGAAGGGAAAAAGGATTCATACATTGCGGAACGCGACCCGCTCAAGCAGGTGGAAAAAATTCGATCGGATGTCATCAACAGGTTAATCCACTTGAAGGTAAACAACGTGGACAAGGCTGATCTGGAAGTCCAGCAAGCATTGTACGCGCTTGCCATCGGAAAGGAACTCAACATAGTAAATCCTCGAACGGATACGGGGAAGGAACTGATTGTCCGGATGCTGAGAACGATCTTTGTGAAAAAAGGGCATTTCGGCCACCCGTTCATGGTTCCCATCGCGTGCCAGGTCCTGGCAAAATACATCGATCAAGCATACCTCAAAATCAGCATTGGCAAGCAAGCAACTAGTTATTCAAAAGAACTGCGGGCATTGGTCGATGAAATCGAGCAATGCCAAGAACCATTACGGGACCAGATCAATGCGGTCAAGCGAATGCTCGAGCGTGAAGGAAACGGCAACGTGGCTGGCGTGAACAAAGGCTTGCGAGACAACTTGATAGAGAAAAGGGACCAGGGCTCCGAGAAAGCGCTCCACATGACCATCATGTCCCCGCTTGAAGCTTGCACTCTCAAAAATTCCGCCACGTTTTTCCAGTTATCGTGCAAACTCTCTGATTTTTTGCAGAATCTGAAGATAACGAATGATATTGAGGGGATTGGATGGTTACGGTCAGATACAGGCGATGGTGAAAATACGGGAGACAAGCTCGCTTGTTTCATGACGTTCAAGCCTGACTCCGAGCTTTATAGAGCGCTGTTAGGATTCCGAAAAGAAGTTGGATTGAAAAATGCCGGAGAATTCCATCCTCACGTCACTCTTGGGTACATCAACGGTGACGTTTTCGAGAGCGATAAAAAGGAAGGCGAGTTCCGGAAAATCACCGATCCCGGCCTCACCTCATCGGTAAAACCACGACTCGATGCTTTGATCGATAAAATGCAAGCGGAAACACCGATCTTGAACGTGCCAGACTTTGAAGCATATTGGAGACAAGTTGGAGCTCCTGAATGTTGGCGCAAGAATCCGCGAAAAAAAATCGCTGAAAACTGCAAATAAGAAAGCAGAAGAGAAAAAAAATTAATGCACACATTAAATACATGCGGGAATATTCGAAGTCAAGAACTTTTGTATCGCATCCGACGTGTTTTCGAGCAGCGTCAAGTTCGGGTATTGCATCATCCCCTGGATCTGCATGGGTTTCAACCAGGATGTATCCTCGATGAGTCTCGATGCTACGCCTGCGCTGTCCCGCAGCAAGCCAACCTGGGCACCGAAAATCAGGCCGAGCTGGTACTCGAACGCGGAGATGACGCCTCCACCGATGCCCACGAGCTTGATTTGCTTCAGGTCAAGGTCCGACAGGCAGAGATCGATCCAGTACATGATCACGTTCTCTTGGTCGTACTGGGTCTTGCCCTCCTGGAAAAGGTGCGTGTACCGTTTATCAATATCCATAGGCAAGATTCTCGGCGGGAAATATCCGAAGGTCATTACTTTTTTCGGATTTTGTTCCTGGATATCTCCCGCGACAGCGTTTATCCCGGTTTTCAACCCACCCGAGATGATGTTCATCGGACCGGGGCTGGATTGAAACGCGGTGAGGATTGCAGTCTTGAACTCGTCTATCTTCCGTTGCATGTTCGCTTTCATGCTGCCTGCGAGGATCAGCGTGGATGATGAATACGAGATCGTTTTCTGCTGGAATTGAGAGTTATGCAACTCCTTGAGCTGGGCACGAGCTTTCTCATTTTTAAACCGGTACCACAGCCCGACCAGCAAGAGATCCCGAACGAGTGGAACCGCGGGCAATTCTTTTTCAAGGATCATGTAGGATTCCAGCAAGGTTAAGTTTGCCTCGATCATCCAGGCTTCCGTTGAATACCGGATCGCGTTCGCGTAATTCTGGAATGATTCCGGAACCTGGTTTAAAAACAAGTGAAACAAAGCCTTGTCAAAATAGGCCCACGGGAGGTTGACCTCGCTCTCGATCTGCTCCGCGCACGCCTCGATCGCTTTGACGAGAATCGGGCGGGAATCTTGAATGATGCTCGTCGATTTCATGGAAAGGATCTTCGTCGAGAAATAATTGCCCACGGCGTAATTATCTTCGGGATTGGCTTCGTATGCCTTGTTATAATAGTCCAGCGCTGCGTTCAAGTTCCCGGCACGGCGATACGTGCCGGCGAGAGACGCAAATGCATCGGAATCCTTCGGATTGAGCTGGATTGCATCGTGCAAGCATTTCTGGCCTTTAATGAATTCGGGATCGGTTGGCTTATACATTTTACACTTGGCAATGCCCAATTCCCGCTTCCCTTGTTCATCTGCAATGGTGGCATCGTACGGTGACAGCAACTTTACGATCAAATCCCATTTCCCGAGCGATCGCGCGAGTTTTGCCACGCGCAGTGCGACCGGATAGCGCTTCTTGTCCTGTGGATCATTTTTTGGATCCTTGGGAACGGAATTAAAAACGTTGAGATACTTGGCCATTTCCTTCTCGATTTCCGGGGGCGTCATGTATGCGCCATAGTTTGACTCGTACACGTGCATCTGTTCGTTGATCGCGATGATCTCGTTATCCGCCTCCTCCAGGATCGCTGCCAACCGGGCACAACGCCGGAAAATCGACGCAGGCAGTTTCGTGGTCGGTTTGTACAGCGAATCGTGGCCAAAGGAGCTCCACGCGTGTTGAAGATTCGTTCGGACTTGCAATTCCCCCTTTAGTTTGAGAATCTCGGGCGGTATGTCTATGCCTTTCAAAAAGGGGGAATCTTGCTGAAATTGGATGATGTAATGAATCGAGAGGTACCCGAACTGCGTCGTTCCAAGGCGCGCCATGGTATCCTCGTTCTCCAGGCAGACGAAATTGGATTCCACGAGAGCCCGGAACTTCTCCATGTCATCAAGATTCGTGACGATCACGCGTGAACCGGCTAAATCCGTGAGATCGTTCACGGGATCGAGCCGTGGCTTGCGCTGGATCTTTTCAGCATAACTCACGATATCTTTCGCACGAGCTTGAACGATGCCTTCGGACGTGATGGTTTTTACTATGGCCTTGAGCATCTTTTCAAGTATCTCGCAAAATTTTGCGAAGTTTTTTTGGACCAAAGAATATTTTTCGACGCTCTCCTTCACGTAGTCGTAATCTCCGGCCAGTACAAGTTCGATTTGCGGGTCTAACGACGTGGCTTGCAGATTTTTAAGCGATTGCGAATTTTTGATTTTATCCAGCTGGGCCGAGGCTTTAGGAAGTTGAATGTAATAGGTGATGGAAAGATGACTTTTACCATCGACAGTTAATTCAGACGGTCCTTTTTTCAACTTGTTGCAAATGAACGATGCTTCGATTCCAGCTTTCAAACGAGTAAAATCATCAGGTGCATAAGCGCTGAGGGTCGCTGTGCAAAAATCAGAGAAATCATAATCGGCAGCTGATTTTTTTTTTGCCGCTTGCATCGCTTCGATTGCCGCAAGGTTTTTTGTCTTGATCTGTAATGCATATTTTGCCGTGCTCTCGTTAGCGAGGTTCGCGAAGATCTGCTTGAGAACATCGGCAAAATCAGCAAAAATGGGAGTCAATTCATCGAATCTTTCTTTTAACGTGGATGATGGCACGGCTAGCAATCCCCTCTTTTCTCGATCGACTAGAATTTTATTCACTGGTGGTTTTCTTCTTATCTGCAATGATCTTGTATCCTTGGAGGACGAGCCCTGCCAATACCGTTTCGACCGTCGCATTATCCAAGTTCTTGGTCGCAGGGGTGAGCTCGTCGAACGGGATCATGTCTAAGTGGCAATGATCGCATATTTTTTTTGGTGCCTTAGGGTCCCATTCTTTATGCAATTCGGACGGATGATGGAAGCCCAGTTTGATCTTTTCTTGCCACCAGCTATTGTGCACGAATTCCGCGAGCTTCGGCAACAATTCTTGTGGTATTTTTTGCTTTGCTTCAGCACGTAATTCTGCCGAGATGGCTTTAGGTTGATTTTTTTTCATGGGACATGCAATCGATTTAATATATGGTTTCTAAATTGGTTGTTCTTTTAATTAAATATTTCTTCTGGTATGTCTAGCGTTCAAGCCGTTTTATAT
This sequence comes from Candidatus Sigynarchaeota archaeon, assembly GCA_030587525.1. GTDB lineage: Archaea > Asgardarchaeota > Lokiarchaeia > Sigyniarchaeales > Sigyniarchaeaceae > Sigyniarchaeum > Sigyniarchaeum tengchongense. The sequence continues at coordinate 13,766 of JAUQYW010000479.1, forward strand.
TCATAAACCTTGATCAATAATCATTCATCAACTGCAGCAAGAAAAATAATACAAGGAACTATCAAGCCTGGATTCACGTGAACATGTCATGACGAAACCGTATCACCTCGTGATGAAAATTGTGCTCCATAACGCGCAACGGGAGATCTTATTACTCAAGCGTTCATTGAAGTCCAAATCTGCAGGGGGTAAATGGGAATTTCCCGGGGGAAGGTGGACCCGGGTGAGATTTTTACCGATGCCTTGATCCGTGAAGTGAAGGAGGAAACGGGCCTTTCCGTGACTGTCGATCGGGTTATCGAAACGGTGCAGCTCGAAAATCCAGAGAAAATCTTCGTTTTCCTCATCGTTGAAGGAACATTGATCGCCGGCTCGGTGCATTTGAGCGACGAGCACACCGATTATGCTTGGATACAGCGAGAAAAATTATCCAGCATGGACTTTTCAGATATCTATAAACAATTTGCCTCGAATTATAGCAAAACCCCGGATTATCTAGAATACAAGGCAAATCGGTTGAAATGACTTTGAAAACCTGCTAAGTGATGCTATCCTTCATTTGTTTATTAATTAAAAAGAAAAGGCCAAATCTGAATCATTTAGGGAAGAATTTCTTGATTTCTTTGCCGAAAACCGCTTCATAGATTTTTTCGATGTCTGGGTTGTGATAATAGATGTGGTTTGTATCTGCAGCCGCGTGGAGTTGCGTGCCAAGAACGCGCTCGGTATTTATGATGAATTCAGACATCTTTCGTTCAAGCGAGATGGATGGCGGATCGTGAAGTAGGAAAATGACTTTGAGTTTCAAATCCGATAAATATCCGCCGGAAAGGAATCCGTTCCGGAACTTTATCCCGTATATGTTGCCCAGTTTGAATTCATCGCCGAGGCTGTCGAGGGCGGTCATGTAGCCGGCAAAGAGATCCGCGGGCGTGTCGAACGGTGCGAAACTGAATTCATACAAGCACGAGCCATCCACGACCTTGTGGATGGAGACTCGATACAGATTTTCGACGTCGGCATCAGTGACGAAAGGCCGGGTGAGGAAATTGCGGATTTCGTCCACGTTATTTTTCATGATCTTGAATGCTCTTTGCTTTGACTTACCTTCAGCTCTAGGCACCTCGATCCATCGTTTGGCATTTTGCACCAGTTCTGTAGCAGCCCTTCCGCTGTCACCGACGATGCCCGTTTGAGCACCGAAAACGATTGCCATGCGGAATTCAAGCGCCGAGATCGGGCCTCCATTATAGCCGATGAGCTTGATCTCGGCAGGATTTACTTCGGACTTAATCAAGTCATACCAGTATTGCAGTGGTTCGAGGACACTGAATTCGGTACCCCTTGTTTGGACCAACTTATCATATCTTGTATCGCACGATGTATTCGCCGGAATGTTAGCGGGATGATAACCAACGACCTTGATGTTCGATGGATATTTCTCCTTGATATCCCCGGCAATTTCACAAATACCCGCCCGGGTACCGCCTGAAATGATTGTTCCCTTGAAACCGTTAAACACGTTCAAGAACCTATCGCGCATAACCTTGTACACAACCGGTTCTTGTTTCTTGGTAACACCTGCCATGATAACATTTTTTTCGTGATGGTCATAGTGGTACATGTGCTGCATTTTGCTATCAAGTTTTGTGCGAACTGAATTCCAAATCGCGATATCTTCTGGCTTTTGCGGTTTCGGCTGGTGTGCGATACCGAGCATTAAGAGAACACAGGCAAAATCGAGGCCCTTGATGTGTTCTGCTTCCATTTCCAATCGAGTGATCGTGTCGATCGTTGTTTTAATTTCGACTATATCACCGCTATACTTGATTGCCAGCAGATAATTATTCAAGCTCTTGTAAATATCCCCTTTCAACAAGTGATACGTGCCCAGATCAAAAAAAACCCAGGGCGTGTCGACCAGCACTTCTGCCTGGTTTGATCGCTTTTCTATTGCTCGCTCGATATAGTCCCCGTATTTTTCCATCGTGAGCTTGTATCCTTGGCGGAGTATCTCGTAAACCAAGAAATTGCCGAGCGGGTATGGATCCCCCGGATCCACTTCCAACGCTTTTCGATACAACTCGTGCGCCATGTCGTGGTTGCCCAATCGCTTGTAAGTTCCCGCCAGGGTTGCATAGGTGTCAGAATCCTTGGGATTCTTGGAGATTGCTTGTTTTAAGTATCGCTGTCCCTCCGAGTATTCTATGCTGGTCGAAGATTTCGCAGTCCTGCAGGATGTGAACCCAAGCAGCTTCAAGATTGCTGCCGCTTTCAAATCTGCCATTTTTTCGATGGGATGAGTCTGGATATATCCTTTCAAGAGAGCCAAGATTTCTTCCGATTTCCGTTGTTTTTTCAACAAGTCCGTGATCTTCAAGATAAATTCAATGTTGTCCTTGTCTTTTTCTTGCAGTTTACTTTATTTAGACGTTTCATCTTGCAATTTTTCATCTGACAAGGTTTCTGTTATATATTTCTCGATATCGGAATCTTTGGCGAAATCATTAAGCTCCTTATCTGCAATCTCCAATAAAGAGACGATCCTGTTGAAGTCTTCAATATATCTCGTGGGAAAACGAGATGCATCTTGATTTTTTAACTTCTTGAGGAAGATCTCGTGACTATACTGGAACAAGGTCTTGACATGAATGGTCACGGGAAACATGATCAACTCTTCCGGGATTGTCAGGTCTGTTTTGCGATAGACCTCCCCTTCGGGATACAATAAAACGATAAAAGATTTGGCAATGCCTTTCAATGAAACAGAATCCGTGGTTTTATCTACGACGTCACCCGATACAACAAAGTTTTTGCGTATCGTTTCAATCGTGGCAATAATATCATCGAACCGGGGGACGATAACGTACGCGCTGCAGACATCCGAGGAATAATCTATTGGATTATCTCCATATTCTGCGTTATCGATAATTTTTTCTGCAAATTCCATATTTGATTTTAAATTGATTTTCAAGAGGAATTCAGGCAAGATCTCGTCCAGGGTGGTACCGAGGACTTTCTTTACGTGCCCGAGCAGGTCTACAAACTTCGGACGAAGTTCCTGGAATTTCTGGAATTGTTCCGAGTAATATTCTCCACTCACGTTCATTAACACCTTATACTGTGGTTGCTGGTATAATTAGTATTGAATCATCTTGTCATTTAATAATGCTTTGTCCATCCTTATTCAAAAATGAAAAACAAGATGGTCTCCTGGTATCCAATTCGTGCTGATACGTTTTCCAAGTATGCTTCATTGGATCGAGAATCGATCCGATATATATTCGAGCATATATGGCCCGCGCTGAAGGGCGCATCCCGGTACCGATCACGTCTTCAGAAATTCCGTGCTGCGCGTCAGTTCAAAAACCACGGGTGGATCATGGCATACATGATCGAGGAAGCCAACCGGCTCGACCAAAGCTTGGCAAGCCCGAAAGGCGCTCGCGGCATCGGCACCGTGATATCCTATGGTAACACCCCGGATATCTACAAGTTCCATTTCGTCGTGAGCAACGTGTACGATGTCGTGAAACAAGTCAAGGTCGGCAAATACATATGCGTAAAGGAGAATGGAGGGCTAGTAGTTGGTCAAATCGTGAATTTAATAAAGATCAACGAGTATTTCTTGAATGCCAACACGCTCAAGGAATCGAAACCGCAAATTAATTTCACGTCCATTTTTCCCGTCGATCAATGGGAGTACGTCCTCGGGGAAGTCAACGTGATGGGGTTTTATCCCGTCATCGAAGACCCGGGAAATATTGGAGGCGGCCACGCGCCACCGGTCGAGAAATCCATCACGCCCGTGAGCCCCGGCAGCATCGTGCAGGCTATGGATCTCGTGCTGCTCGATCGGTTTCTCGGCTTCAACAACATATCCGGGCTTAACCTTGGCAGCATGGAGATCGACGAGATCCCGGTCAAAATCGATCTTCCCAAGCTCGTCCAGAAGCACCTCGCGATCCTCGCCATGTCCGGGGCGGGCAAGTCCTACCTTGTCTCCGTGTTTCTCGAAGAGATCATCAAGGTAAAATCCCCCATGCCGCCGGTGATCATCGTCGACACGCACGGGGAGTACACGGCTATGTTCAATGCGTCCCGGGTGACCGAACGGTATCCGCACGTGCACGTGGAAATCGTCGGCGGGAGCTTCATCCAGATCGGGACGCCGTTCCTCACGGCCGGATCCTTTTTCAATTATATGCCGAATATGAGCCCCGTGCAAGGCCGCGACCTCATGCGAGTGTTCAATGGTCTCCGCGATGGCAAGAAAAAATTCGATATCCGCGACCTCGTCGCCGCGCTGCAGGCCGACGAGAAGCTCGGCAAAAAGACGAAGGAGGCGCTCGAGGGGTGGCTCTACCAGCTCGAGCAATACGGCATGTTCTCGACCAGCGAGTTCCCGCGCGTCAACGAGATCCTCAAGCCCAATCACATCGTCGTTCTCGATCTCAGCGGGCTCACGAGCAACAAGCAGAAGCAAATCATTGTCGATTACATCGCATCTCGCGCGTTTTATCTCCGGAAGAACAGGTCCGTTCCACCTTTCTTGCTGATCATCGAGGAGGCGCACCAATTCGTGCCACAAGCTGCCGCGGAGAACGCCATTGCCCGGCACACGCTGGAAACCATTGCCCGCGAGGGCCGGAAGTTCTTCGCTTCCTTGTGCCTCATCTCGCAACGCCCGGTGAACCTGAACACGACCGTGCTATCCCAGTGCAACACGCAAATCATCTTGCGCGTTTCAAATCCTAACGACCTCGATCATATCCGCGCGTCGTCTGAAAAAATCACGATCGAGGCCTTGAAGATGATATCGTCGTTGCCCGTCGGCAGCGCGATCATCGTGGGGAGTGCCGTGAACGTTCCAGTGTTTTTCAAGGTTCGAGCACGAGAATTCATGGTCGATGGAAAGGAATGCGGGTTCATGGAGGAGCTCGCTTCATTTTCGCGTTGAAACGTTCGCTGGCCTCGTGAAATGAAAGGGCAACGAAGAGGCGAAAGATTCCTTCACGAAATTTTATATGCTTTTATTTTCAAGATGCCATTGTAGGAATCTTGATTTGATGTCGGCGAGACGTTTTTTGCTATGAAATCTGCCAATGTCACCGTGATGGATAGGCTCCGTGACCTCTATAACCAGGGCCGTTTCAAGGATATTATGAATGAATTGCGGCATTATCTTGGCACGATCACGTATCATTCACGCTCGCCATTCGTGCTTGATTTGCTCGACCTTTTTAAAAAAGTTATTGACAAGGATCTTGATTGTTTTGATGAGAACTTGAAAACACTCGAGATCTTGTTTAATATGCCCGGGCTCGACGTGCAAGGCGAGATCCTCGCGGTGTTCGAGAAAATATCCTCGATCCCGGGCCTCAAGCAAAAGCTCTTCGACCGGTATTTCGAGGACGTGAAAACCGGGTTCTCCGTGATGAGCACGGAATCCAAGGCCATGATCCTCGACATTCTCGATAACATTTCACGCGGGTCACAAGATCTCCAGGAAAAATTCATCAAGTTCTTGCTCACGCAAGTCGACGGCGCGGACACGGAATTGCTGCTCAAGGTGCTTACCATGTTCGTGGCGATTCTCGGGAACGAGCCCGATCTGGAGCGCACGTTCGATGACCAGCTCGCCAGGGTGCTCGACCGGTTTGCATTCGAATCGGATAGCGAGGTCGAAAAACCGTTCCAGGACCTCTTCATCTACTTGCCAAGTTACCGGGACAGGATCGTCCAAACAAGCGTGCAGTGGTTGCTTTCCCGGGATTATCGATTGAAAGAAAAGGCATTGAAGCTGATTCCCGTCGTGATCGAGGGCAACATGGACATCGCATGTTTCAACACGCTGATCGACAACTTGAACGATGACGATCCCGAGTTCCAATCCAGCGTGGTCGAAGCCTTGTCGAAGATCGTGGCTCGAAACGTCCCCTATTATCTCACGCGGGTGATGAAGCGTTTTTCGCGGGATGACTTGCAAGACAACGAGATCCAGGGCTTTATCGAGTTATTTACCAACCTGGCGAGCAATGACTTCGATTCCGTATTTATGCGGATATTTGCCAGTATGCAAGTGAAGAACGGGAGCTGCGAAGGCATCGCTCTCGAAATCTTGAAAAACATGAATTACGAGTACCCCAAGCAGCTCGAAGCTGCCATCTTCAAGGTCACCGGCGATTTTCCTGACATTCCAGCGGGAAAAAAGGAGGAAGTTCTCGAAAAGGTCCATGTCATCGTCACCGCGTTAAATAGCGAGATCGTGATCTTGTGGTTCGCGAAGTTCCTCAAGGAATTGCGTGGCGGCGAGAATACCCCAGATAACGAGGTCGAGCGCAACGCAGATGAAATGCTGCACAATCTATATCTCATTGAACCCAAGATCGATGAAAAACTCGTGCAGATCCAGGAACGGATTCGGCATATCGAAGACAACATCGCGGCTATGAAAAATTACCCGCGTTTACTCCGCGAGCGCGGTGACCTGTTCGTTGAAGGGCACGACAAAGCCCAGGGATTGAAGTTGCTCGACGCGGAATATCACGCGCTCCTCGACAAGCTATTCGAGTTCGACAACTTCATCAATAAATTGGAATTCAAGCATCTCATTCTCGATCTTGTTGATGAATGGCATCATGCAAAGGATTACATCTTGGATGACCTGAACGTCGTGAAGGATTACCTCGAAAACGCGATCGGTAAAAAAATTCAAGGCGAGGAGGACGATCTCGATCGTTCGCTCAAGCAGCTGGACGCCAGGAGGCACGTGCTGCTCGCCGAATTCGACGAGATCATCGCACGGAAGGGTGAATTGAAGAACGCGACCGAGGCGGACATCAGCAAGATCGCCAGCTCGGTAGGATCGGTGATGACGGGCTTGTTACTCCACGACCTCGAGATCAGCAAGATGCGTCTCGGCCCTTTAGGCCAACTGGAAACATATACCAACCTGGTTAAGGATTGGGAAGCCGCCCGGGAAAATATGGAGCACCAGCTGGAGGATATCAAGACAGAAGTCGATTGGTGGCTGGAGCAGAAGATGCCCGAAAAGAATGCCCCGGGAAGCGTCACTGTTGACTCCCTCGTCCTGCAAAAGTTCTTCACGTCATATGTTCGCTCCTCGATTCAAGATTTCAAGACGATCCTGGACGATGTCCAAGCAAAGAACGACAATATCATGGTCGATCTCGCGAGCAAGCATTTTGAGGACGTGGAAAAGTCGATCAACTTCAAGAAAAGCAAGCTGCTCGATCTCATCGAGGACAAGGCATATTTCATCGAAAAATATTGGCGCCGGTTGAACCAGGCCTCGCGCAATATAGAATTTATCATGAGCATCGGGCGCTTGAAGGATGAATGGCTCACGACAAAGGCAAATATCATCGAGAAGGTGCAACGCGTCTATCACGAGCAGATGGAGCGCGTTGATGCCGAAAAAATCAAGCAAATGCTGCAAATCGTGAATCCCATACCGGTCGATTCGCTGAAAAGCAAGATAAAATCGATCCAATACTCGAATGACGTGGAATACATCGAAGGCATCCTGAACATCGTGCAAAAATACCAGATCAATGCCCAGGTGCAAAAAAAAGCCGTGATCAACCTTCAAGATTATTTGCTCGCGAACCAGCAGCAAAGTTACTTGAGAATCAAGACCAGCACCTCGTCGAAGGGCGATTTGATAGTGGTCAAGATCCTCGTCGAAAACACGTCGATCCAGGACCTTTACGACATAAACATCTCCTTGAAACTGCCGAGTTTTCTCGATTTCAAGACCAAGAGAGGCGAAAGCAAAAGACAAACCTTGGCGTCGCTTGAACCGGGCAAGAATGCGACGTTCACGTGGGAAATCGAAGAGAAACCGTATACTGCTGCAAAAACCAAGGAAAATCCCGTGCAATCGTCAAAAATCTCGATCTTGATAGGGGGGAAATTGGCCGGTGACCGGCATTTCAACAAGGTCGAGGATATTTGCTTCATCTACAAAAAATCCTAAACCATTAAACTGTGGGGGTATTGACATTTTCGTGCCATGATCATCATCACCGTGAAAAAATTAGAGGATTTTCGAGCCTTCTTCCTCAATAACCGAGCCACGAACCATTTGTTTTACGAGCTTCGCCAGAACGAGAACGAACCCGGCTCGCGGCGACTCATATATTTTAACTTCTTGGGCGTCCTTGGCACGCTAAACGTCGTTTACCAGCACGTCGCCGAAGTACCTCCAAAAGTGGAGCTGGAAGCGCTGATCAATCAACTAAAATCATCGATTGCGGTGGATGGAGTTTCCTACGTGGAAGGCACGATACGCGAAATCTTTTTATCTATCTCGTGAAAGCTAGTTATGTTCAGAAAAAACAAGAAATCCGAAATCATCCTGTGTCCCCAATGCAAGCGCCCCACCTTGAAGCAAGCAACCAACGTTTCCGGGTGGCTCGATTCGTCGTTGTACCGGTGCTCGGATCCGGAATGCGGTTATGTCGGCCGGTTTTTTATCACGGTTGATCCGAAGGAGCTGGCCAAGCAAGAGAGCAACGAGGACTCTGACAGCGACCAAGACGATGAGGACGATGGTTGATACCACGAATTTCTTCACCGAGCTTGAATTCGGCATAGCTGCATTCCAAGACTTGAAACCAAAGCACGTGCTCTCCGTTTCGCATAATGACGGGGACGGGCTCACGGCCTCGGCCTTGATCTGCAAGACCATGGATTTCTTGCGGGTGGAGCGCGTGCAGAAAATTTTCGAGCGTTCAGAATCTTGGGAGAATTTTTTCGACAGCATGATGGGAAAATACAAGGGCATCGATGCCGTTTTCTTGACCGACCTCGGCGCCGAGGAGAAACAGCTTTGCGCGACATTTCAAAAGCGAAAAGGCGTCCATCTCTTCATTCTCGATCATCACAAGATTTCCAGCAGCGAGCAAGTGGATGCTTATCCAGAAAACGTGCATTCCATGAACCCGACGCGGTTTGGCCTCGATGGGCTGCGCGACATCGCCGGGAGTACCCTCACGTACTTGTTTTGCGAGAAGCTTTCGCCGCGAGTGAGGAAGCTCTCGTGGTTGCCTGTCGTTGGAATGGCCGGGGATATCTTGAAAAGCGCGGATAAGTACGTTTCGTGCAACAAGCAAGTGCTTGACATCGCGCTGGAAGAAGGCGTGGTTTCTCTTCACGATGGCGTGGCCTTTCTTGGAGGTATGGCCGAGAACAAGTTACAAGATACGTTATCATTTTCATTGCTCCCGTTCTTGAAGGAAATCGGGGGATCGCACAACAAAGCCAGGGAATTGCTTACCCGGGCAGGCATCGATCCCGGGAAAAACGTGATCGCGCTCGGCAATGACGACATCGAAGACGTGGTCAAGGTGGTAGGCGAGGCGATCCGGGGACAAACCGTCTTGATTGCCGGAAAGGAAGGCTTGCTTCGGCACTCGTTCGAATACAACTTTCTCGTGAGCATCGTGGGGGATAAACGCCACGAGGACGCGTTGAGGCTCTTGGATCTGAAGAAGCCGCAGGCCGTGTTTGTAAAGGAATACACGACCTACATGCAACAGCTGGTAACCTATCTTGGCCGAATTAACAGCAAAATATCCATCGAGGGTAGCAGTTACAAGTTTTTCGAGCTCGGGCCCGATGCAACCAAGCAACTCGTCTCCGACATCGCGTCGTTCACGTCCGTGAACAACTTGTTGACGAGAGAAAAGCTTCTCGTGATAGCAGCAAAGGAATCCGGGAAAGAATACAAGCTCAGCTTTCGCTGTACTCCGGAATTCGTCAAAGCAAAGAAGATCGGCATGGGCATCCTCATCGAAAAATGTTCCAAGAAATATGGCGGCCGTGGCGGTGGTCACGATCTTGCCGGTGGTTGGACGATGCCCGTCGAAAGTTATCAAGAGTTTAAGAAAAATTTGAAAGATATAGATGCATTTATCTGAACCGTGAGGAAAATCATATGAGTTTAAACAATTTTGATTCACCCCGTATGCGGAAATTGTTCAAGTTTCTCGATCGCACGAAGCTCAGCGTGCCGCTCATCCTGGTACTCAAGAGCGCTGTCGAGCGCATGGGCCACGGCTTCAAGTTCAAGCGGTTGAATATGATCGCCGTCGGCCAATCCCACCTCGATGCGGCGTGGCGATGGCGCAAGAAGCAAACCATCCTCAAGGCCCGGGCCACGTTCAGCAAGGCTATCCAGCATATGAAGGAACATCCACAATTCACGTTTGCACAACCCTCCCCGGCTTATTACGCGTGGATGAAGCAATATTTCCCGAAATTGTACGAGGAAATGAAGGCGGCCGTGAAGAACGGGCAATGGGTGCTGTTCGGCGGCATGTGGGTCGAACCTGACTTGAACCTGCCGTCGGGCGAGTCGCTCGTCCGGCAGCGCCTTTACGGGATGCGATTTTACCTGCAAGAATTTGGCAAGATGCCCGACATCGAGTTCTTGCAAGACGTGTTCGGTTTTTCCTATTCCTTGCCTCAAATCCTGGCGAAGAGCGGGTGTAAATTGTTCGGCACCGGCAAGATCTTCTGGAACGACACGAACAAGTTCCCCCTCGGTATGTTCCACTGGCAATCGCCGGATGGCACCACGCTCCCCACACTCCTCATCCATTTTGGATACTTCTTGCCGATCAACTACGGAAAGGAATATCCATACATCTACAAGCTGATGAAATCGAAAACGAAGCCCGGCATCGAACCCATTTTCGATTACACGACGCCTGAAAAAGATATCCGGGCTGCCCAGTGTGAAGAGATCATGCTCAACACGATCTTTGGTTACGGGCTCGGGGATGGAGGCCATGGCCCTGTCGAGGCTGAAATCACGGCCGTGGACGCGTTCAAGTTGCTCTACCCCAAGCGATTCAATTTCTACCGGGATGGGATGTTTTTCCGCCATTTCGAGCCGTATCTCGACCGGTGGGCGACGTGGAACAGCGAGATCTACCTCGAGTTCCACCGCGGCGTGTACACGACCAACTCGAAAATGAAGTGGTATAACCGAAAAATGGAGATCTTGCTGGAAGACTGCGAGAAAGCATGCACCGTGGCCGCCTTGCTCGGCATGCCCTACCCGCGGGCGCAGATCACCGAATGCTGGAAGGCCGTGCTGTTCAACCAATTTCACGATATTCTCCCGGGGAGCTCGATCTACGAGGTCTATCAGGACGCGTTCGCGGACTACGAAGGTGCAAGGACGATGCTTGATGGCTTGATGCAGTCCGCCGTGGAACATGTCATCTCGGCGACGGGTCAAGGGTCTGCCAAGTCCGGAACCGTGCTATCCTTGTATAATGCGCTCTCGTGGCCCAGGACCGATCTTGCCGAGATACCGGATGATACCATTATCAAGGCTGGCATTGCGATCGACGATCTCGTCGAGGCGCGGTTGGCCCAAAATATCGAGAAAGGCATGGCCCGGGGCGTGTTGATCCCCGTTTCGCTCAAGCCGGCATCCATTTCCAGCACGAATGGGGAGCGGCTCAAGGCCATGGCGATTCAAGCATCCCTCGCTGACAAGGCGCTGGGAATTATCGAGGAAAGCGAACACTTCCTCCTCGAAAACGAGAAGCTGGCTGTCACGATCGATAAAAATACCGGCTATGTGCTTCGTATCTACCAGAAACAACTCGATATCGAGAGTCTCGCTGGTCCAGCGAACAAGATCTTGCTTTTCGGGGATCATCCAAAGCATTTTGATGCATGGGAAATTGATCACGATTACCTGAAGAACCCAGTTGCCGTGGATGATGCTTGCAAGAGCATCAAGGTCATCGAACGCGGTCCGCTGCGGGCCGGTGTTGAAATCGTGCACGAGCACGGCAGCAGCAAATTCATCCAGCGGGTATTCCTCCAGGCCCGTGATGATCTCGTGCGTTTTTCCATGGATGTCGATTGGCACGAGCAGAAAACGATCTTCAAGCTGGCTTTCCCAGTGGCGATCAACGGCGATCAAGTCGTTTCCGAAATTCCATACGCATGCATTTCCCGTCCAATCAATCCCAAGACGCCGCGGGAAAAGGCACGTTGGGAATACAACGGCCAGAAATGGCTCGACATATCGGACGGGAAGGTCGGCATCGGGTTACTCAACGATTGCAAGTATGGCTTCAGCATGGCCGGTAACGAGATCCGGTTCACCGTGTTGAACAGTCCCGTTTACGCAGGCTATGCTAAGGAGACAGTCTTTGTAAACCGCGATGATCCCTCGATTCCCAAGTATGTCGACCAGTTCCTCCACGAGAATATCCAGTATGCCTTGTACGTGCATAGCGGCACGTGGCAAGAAGGCACCTGGCGGAAAGCGATCGAATTCAACGATCCTATCCGGGCGAGCGCGGTTGCATCGAACGAAACGAAAGCTGCCGCGAAGCTCCCTGTCGCCATCGATAGTTTCGAGTCATGCACGCCCGGCAACGTCGTCATCTCCACATGGAAAGTCCACGAGGATGAGCCAAATCTCGATGCCCCCTCGACTCTCGTGCTTCGGGCAGTCGAGCTCGGTGGTATTGGTCCCGTGGATGCGACCGTAACGCTTCCCGGCTTCGTGAAAATTCGCGAAGCCATCGAGGTTGACATGTTGGAGCTTGTCGAGCGTGGTTCCGAGGCGATCAAGGTTCAAGGTAACAAGATCTCCTTCCGGATGGGCAAGTACGAGATCAAGACTCTCAAGGTCCGGATCCAGGCTCCCGCGTGACAATCATGCTTTTTTTAACATCGATTTTAAGGGAATTACGTTAGACGTTAGCTTACCATACCGGAAAAATCAAGGACGTTCTCGCCAGCCTGCAAATTGATGAAAAACACGATCGCGTGGTCGGTCTGGAAAGCGATGTCTTTTGGCACCGAGGCATTCAGCTTGAATACCGGATCCCACACGATCCATGGCAAGCTGGAGAAGTACCTGGTCGATATCAAGCGTAGCTTGTATCCGTTCGCCGTGTTTTCTTCGACGATCGTAATTTTCGGGAGCACGGTCATCGGGTACTGGCCATCTTCAGGAACGCCCCATTCTTCCCTCGTCCGATAGTCCCACATCTGCATGGGCAGGTGATGTGGCTTATACCCGAGGAAGAGCATTGACCGGTTGAAAAAGCAGAGGTGGGCCGGCAATTTGGCCGGTGGGAAATGTTCCTTCAGGATTCGCTGGAGCTCGGAGTCATCGGAGGGGTCATACACTTGGCGTATATTTGCCATGCATTTTTCCTTGACGATTTTTCGGACAGACGGCTCCAACGGGTCATCGAGATCGAGCACCTGGCTGGGGACCGAGTTGTCCGGATACTTGATAGCGAGCCACTGAGCCACTTCATCGAGGGTCGCGAACACGACACCCGGGGGATTTTCTTCGGCGAGCATTGCCAAGAATTTTTTCAAGAACTGGTTCCCTTCCTCGAAATGTGCCGAATGATCTTCTTGATGGATCAAGAAGACGAAATAGTCGTTATATTTCATATTTTTAAAATAATTAAAGAATAGTTCCATGAAATAATGGGGGTTCACCTGCTTCATGATCCCGCTAGCACGCAAGTCCTCCAAATCTGTCGTGAAAATGGTAGACCCTTGCGGGCTGAGATGGAGTGCATTCACGAGGTCGCGAAGCGTCCATTGGAAGAGAAAGAGCTCGAACCGCTCGTTTTCGCGGGCGGGAATGCGAAACTGCAGCTTGCTCGGCTTGTAGGCGTCCCATGGCGCGCCCCGGTGGAACACGCTCGTGTCATTCAGCTCTTGATCCCACCCCATGCCCCATAAGCCCTTCAAACCGAGATCGATCGCAGCCTTCACGAAGTTGGTGCCGATTGCGCCGATCCACGGGTCGATCCCGGCGACGTTTGCGTACATGGGATAATTGCTTTGCATGAACGCCTTGATGACGCCATCGCTCGTTTCTTGCAACAAGTTTTTTGCATCGATCACGGTCTTGTTGATGTTAAAATTGACGATGTTGTCATAGAAATACGATGTCGGAAACAAGGCATAGGTGTCGCCGAATTTTTCATGCCATTTCACGATCATTGGTGCCATCTTTTCGGCGACAGGCTTGTCGATCATCCATGTTATCGGGACATGTTTTTCATGCAAGATCCGTTCCAGCGGCGTGAACTGGATGCCATACTGGCGTGCTTCGCTGTCATCATACAAATACTTGTATGACGAGCCAAACAAATCCGGGCCCACCTTTCCCGCGTTTTTCCATACCACGGTACCTGGTCTACCGTTCACTTTCTCAGGGTAGAATTGTGGCAACCACGACGGGTCCCATCCATGGTGAAAATTGGCTTCCAAGCAGAACACGACGAAAAATTCCTTGTCCGTGAACGTCCTGACGGGAACGTTAATGTCCCTTGCGGATTCCCCCTTGCCGATCGTGAATATCATGCTATCAGCGTCGGGATGGTAACTCTTTCCGAGCAATGTAAGGATCAGGTCGTTTCCATCCGCGAACATGTGCAAGGGCTCGATGCAATCTGGACAAGACTTGATATCGATCTTCACGATGCCCGCGTTTACGAGACGGACCCGTGATTCCATTCCTGCGATGGCTACGATAGTCTGAGGGAACAAAACGCCTTGTATGATGCCGCCTTGCATGATAACACTAAGGTCGTGGAGTTCAAAAACGTGCTGATGCTTACCCGGAAATCTGGATCCAGCACACGGCTGGAGTGGGAAGGCTCAAGACTGAATTTTCCAATAAAGTAAAGAAGGCTCTAGCTACCGATGCGAAAATGGATTTCTCCAGCAACTGGGAAATGCAACCGCTGGAAGAACTCGTGTTACACTTCAACGCGTGGCTCCACGGCGACGAGGTCGGTCCCGCGGTATACCGCATTTAAATATTTTTTTAAAGTCGTACATCGAGATCTAGTTTATGCAAATGACGAGGCGGATCGAGCGATGGGAACGGTAATCATCGAGTACGAGGGGCGGGTGCTCGCCACGGTGGACGAGCAAGTTACAGAACTGAATTTGAGTTTCGATGAGGGTATCACGAGCATCTCATGCATCACGGGCCTCGACCGTCTCGTGAATCTGAAAAAGTTGGACCTCGTAAGCAACCAGATCAAGCGGATCGAGGGGCTCGAGAACCTCGTGACATTGGAATGCTTGTATCTCGAATCCAACCAGATCCAGCGGATCGAGGGCCTGGACAAGCTCGTGAACTTGAATATATTGAGACTCGGTTCCAACCAGATCCAAAAGATCGAGGGGCTCGACCGCCTCGTGAACCTGAAAGAATTGAATCTCGGGCGCAACCAGATCCAGAAGATCGAGGGGCTCGACCACCTCGTGAACTTGAAAGAATTACATCTCGGCCGCAACCAGATCCAGCGGATAGAAGGGCTGGAGAACCTCGTGATCTTGGAAGAGTTGGATCTCGATTCCAACCAGATTGAAAAGATCGAGGGGCTCGACCGCCTCGTGAAATTACTCTTGTTGAAACTCGATTCCAACAAGATCCGGCGTATCGAAGGGCTGGACCGGCTCGTGAAACTGAAAGAGGTGG
>JAUQYW010000509.1 GCA_030587525.1 Candidatus Sigynarchaeota archaeon
CGTCTATGCTCTCCATAGTTGCGCCGTCGCTGAAGAATCGCTTGAATGCCATGATTTCCTCTTGTGTTGCAACAGTGCCTTGGGTGGGGGTCGTGATGCTCGCGGTGAACAAGTTCGCGGAATATAAATCGAGAGAATCTATGATCAAGTCGAAAGTTCCGTCGGGCTTTGTTATGCAGCTTCCATAATACAAGCCGTTGAACGTGATATCAACTTGCTCGCCCGTGTAAGGTTGTGAAAATGAGTCCACGACTGATCCTGTCAACACATCCTTGTAATGCAAGGTTTGGCTCGCGGCAACGTCTTGCACTGTCACGGTCGTATCCACCACTACATTCACTGTATGAGGATCTTCCACGTTTCCGGCAATGTCACGGGCCCTGTATTCAATGACGAGACGCGTCAATGACGGATATTCCTTCCAGATTTCCTCCAACGATACAGGAATGACCCACGAAGGGCCTGATGCACCGCTCAAAGGCGTGATGGACAGCGATTTCACGACCTGGTTCTCGTTATCGGGATCTTTAAGGATTATATCGAGCGATCGCACCGTGTTTACTTCGGTGATACCGAAATTGTACGAGGCTTTTCTCGACACGAGATATTCCGAGCCGGACAATGATGCTGTGTCGTGGCCATTCACCTGGGGGAAGGTGAGCGTCGTCGAAGGCTTCGTGTTGTCCACGATGACTCGTAGCATGTCCGATCCTACGCCGCCATACCAATCCATGGCGACAACCTTGATCGTGTAAGCGGAATTGGGAACCGCCGTGGTATCCCACGGGATTTGGAAGATATCGTTGACCATAGTGTAATCGATATTATTTGGTGGGGTTGCCCACGTCTGCCCATTATTGGAGCTAAACGATAATGTCACGTTATCGATATGGATCTGATGCATCTTGACGATCACGCCATATGTTCCACTGATCTCGATCGCTTCTTGCGAGTTCACGAATGCTGAGGCGATCTGGCCATAGCTGCCTGCATTAGCATCGAGCTGCATCCAGAAACGCGATGCGCTCAAGTCATCGCCCGCCGAGAACCCCCGTGAAAAATCTTCCGCGTCATCCAGCCAGCTGGCCCGGATCGCAGCAATCGACGTGTCAGCCAACGAGATGAACCGGATTGATGCGATACCGAAGGAATCGAGGGGTATCGTCGTTCCCGTGGTGAAGGATCCGCTCGGAACTATGATGCTCATCATTCCAGGAGAAAGAATAGATAACGAAACGTGGAACCACGTGTTTGCAGGTACTTCCCGCCCCTCGCCCGAGATTCCCATGACCTTGTACAAGGCGGGATTAGCGACGTGCACAAATTTCACCAAACCAACCTCGTTTCTTAACCCATTCTCCAGGATCGCGGTGAACATATCTCCCGGGACGGTGGATGCCGCGTCGGGCAGCTTTATATCGAATTCGATGCTTCCCGTGGTGCCGGATGACGATGAGCGGCCGAAGATCATCCGGTAATCAGCGGGACCGGTTTCTGTTGTCGCGTGGAACTGAGCGTGCGTCGTGTACAAGCAAGCCGTGTCTGCGACGATCTTGGGTTCAGGTCCGCCCGAGTCGACGAATAATTCCTGGTACAATGCGCCGCCGGAGAACAGCGATTCGGGTGGAGGGGCAGTCAAGACCGGCGTGAGCTGGTCATCGGGGACGGTGAATCCTTGCAGCTTGAACCTGTAGACGCGGTCTGTGCTTTCCGACCTCGCGTATAGACCGCTATCTAACAGCACGTCCCTCACGCCATCACCATCGACATCATAAAACTGGACCGATGCACCAGTATTCCGGGTGGATACCTGGGTCGATTCCCACGAGCTGGTCGTCTGGATGATGTCGAGCTTTTGGAGCGAGAAACTTTGCTCGATGTTTATCGGCATGGGCCTGAAGTTGACCACGCGCAACCGTGACTTGATCTTGCCACGAATGATATAGGTGCTGGGAAGGCCATACACGGGCGCTAAGTAATTGGACACCCCCGTCTTGATATCGAGCTTGTTGTCGAATTGGCTCAAGTCCACGACGCCGACATTCCCCAGCCAGCTGCAAGCTATCTTATCGATGTAAAAACCACGGCTGCAGCCTTGCGGCGAGATGAATGCCAGGCTGCGAATCGGGCCGCTCCACGTTCCCAGGGCCTTGAAATGCTCGCCGGCATCGGTGTAAAGGATATTATTCACCCGCACGTCATATGAGTTTACGCCGGTCGTTCCAATCTCTATCGTGACCGGGATTCCTGGTTCGAAGCTCGTAATATATCGATATTCGAAGCTTGCTGGACTGATGAGGTCAGTCGCGTAGATGTTCCACCGCGGCAAGACCGGGTCGATGCCGAGCGTGATCCGGATGTCATCGCTAGTTTCCGTGGTCACCGCAGCATCGGACAGCGAGAACACGATCTCGTCGTAGTGGCCATTCCATGTGCCAAGCGTGTCGAGCTTGAACGTGAATTCGACCGAATAGTTATGAGCCGCGTCAGGTATGACTGGCGTTGCCGGGAAATTGAAAGTCATCACCCCGCGCTCGGTGCTACTATCCACGATCGATGCCCACGCATCGGTGATGCCGCCAACAGTCAATTCCTGAACTCTTAAAGCCATGCCACTCCCGGTAAGGCTCCAGCTGTCCATGAGATCCACGGAATCGGATAGCAACACGCTGTTGAGGGGGTAGGAGCTGAAGTCTTCGGCGATCTCTTTTCGTGGGTAAAGCTCGATCCATTGCTGGCTGGACATGCGCACTTTCCCATCACTGATCACTGAAATCGTGCCTGATGGGACACCAAACGACGATTGCCCCAACCCGTTCGGGATCACACGGCCAAGGTTGTCCTTGATCGTGACCACGGGTTGCCCGCAAAAATCGAACTCCAGTGAATCGAGATCATTGATGTTCCCGACGGTGATAGGAATCGAGAAGGCTTGCTCCCAATCATGATTGGCCACCGAGCCGGAATGCGTGTTCACGAGAGAGTTGATGTGCAAGTCTTGAACATACAGCGAAAGCTTGAAGCCCTGGATGTTTGCTGCATCGAAGGAGAGCTTCAGGTCCTTTGCAGAATAATCGAGGTATATCCTTGCTTTTACTTTCCCGTCACCACTAATGAGTGCCGAGACCGGGACGTTGCCGTACCCGGCATAGTACATGAATTGCAGCGGCGGGATAACTCGGGAGTATTCCAGGTTCTGCCAGTTTGGATCATCTTCCGCGTTGCTCACCGTGTTCATCCACGTGTTTATCCAAGCATCTTGCTGCCAATTATACACCTGGAAGATGCTCGCGGTTCCCGCCGCGTTGCCCTTCAAGAAAGCATACAAGCCCTCGCCGCCGACGCCCCGGTAGGAATAGGTGCCGGATTCCCGCACCGTGAACTTGAGATCGATGCTGTCATCGAACACCCACACTCCTGCTTGCATGGTCGAAACACAGCCTGATTCATATGCACGAACCAGGCCAGCATCGCTCTTTGCAGCGAGGTGAATCCCGGCTGTTTCTACCGAAAAGGCATACGCGCAGTTCGGCGTGACGCGCAAGTTGATGCCCTCGATGAAGATCCGGTTAGCTATCGCAGCCGGACTATTGGGTACTGCATCGACCAAGTCTTTGATGTTGCGTTCATACAATGCTGTTCCCCAAGGAACAGGCGGGAGCCCGTTTTTGATCCGGCTCTCGTAATTCAACCCGGCGTCCGTCTCGTAGATCTTGAACCACACGTCCGACACAGTCGCGTCCATCCACGAGATCCACATGCAAATGCTCTCGATGACGGATTCCTGGACTACGAAAGACTGGGCGATGCGCGGGACTGTTAATGACGTGGCCACGGAGGCTTCCGCCTGCGAACCTTCAACAATACCCGATATCCTCGCCAACCCGTCGCCTTTCCAATATGCCGTGTCGAAATTCGTGACCATATCAAACACGAGATACTCCGGGTTCGGCGGTGCATCGAACACGAATTCCTTCGAGATCACGTCCTCGGAGCGACCCGTGCTGCCCGGGCAAGCGATCCTTGCACTTGCTCTTGATGATAGCTCCACTTCCAAGTGCGACCATGCATCGAGGTCCTCATAATCCGGATAAAGCTTCTGCTCGTCCTCCCACGTGCCAGTCATTGACGCGACTACCTTGAACGTCCGCACCGCGCCCGTGGACCATATATTCTTGGAATTGCCATTCATATTCACGGGCAAGAACGGCTGCAAATCCACCGGGGTATCGATCGCCGTCTTGGTCAGATACAATATCCCGTTACTGGTGCCCGTGCCAGTGAGCCATATCTTCCGGGGCGCTGCATAATGCTTGTGGGGGATGGCATTCTCGGAACCGGGGACGGGGATGATTAACTTGCCGTTGAGGCCGATCACGGGCGTAATCGCCCGCACGGGTTCCACGTACGAGGTCTCGGGATATAATTCGTATAATGACAAGGCAATGGTGCAAGACCTGATTGAATTCACGTTCACGTGGGGAACGCGGACGGTCGCCGTCATGGACGTGATATCCTCTTGAACAGTGAACATGTATGATTGCCACGGAACGATCGACATACCTTGTTGTCCCGGATTAAGCTGGTCATAGCTTGCTTGGCCGGCACTCCAGTCATATGGCGTGTTCGAGTCAACATCGTTCCTGCGATAGGCATGGCTACCAAAGGCCATCATCGCCGCCTCTGGCCACGCGTCGACCGGCACGGGAAGGGCACCACTGCCTGGTGCGTGCGAAATGTCCTTCCCCTCGAAAACATCAACAACACAACCACTCGCGTCCACGAGCCAGACCTGGCTCGCATCGATGCCGAGATTGAGTGAGGGGAATTCTATCACCCTCGTGCTGCCGTGAGGCAAGATCCCCCTTGACCACGCAGGCACGATGAGGTTGCGAACTGGATCGTTGTTGCCAATGAACAAGTACCAGCCATCCGTCTGCGCGTCGGGACCATAATTGTAAAGCTCCACCCATGCCGTGGGGTCGCTCGACGCCAAGTAAATCTCGTTCATGACGACTCCTTGGGGCCCCAGGATTGCAGCGGGTTCATACTCGATGGTCGCATTTGACGTTGCAACGGAACTGGTTAAAATCGGTGCTTGATGCGTCACCTTCGTTAGCATGCAATGTAACCGGGCATTCTGGATCGTGAACGACACGCGCTTGGCCGCCGCCCCGAATTCTGCCAGATCGGTCGTCATGCCATTCCTCGCGTTATACGCGCCACACGTCAGGATTTTCCAATCGATCATAGCTGATATCCGAAGTTTCATACCGCCTCCTGGAACTCCCGCGAGCACTCCCATGTACTTCTTAAACGATGTTTCTGGAGGACTGAATTGCCAGTGCCGTAGTGATGATCCTAGTGAATGTATATCGGTCTTTCTTTCAATTTCTTCCCAGGTCTTGGTCAAGTGATTGTACGCAGTCAATACGAGCGTGATCATGGGCGTAACTGGGCCACTGTAATCCGCGGCATCGCTCAAGCGAACCGAGCCCGTGCCCAGCGTCCTATAATCCAAGAACCGCGACACGAGGGAATAATCAAAGTCCACGCTGAGACTGGTCATTTCGTTATAGGTGTTCCAGAACACGGGCTGTTCAGGGCCGCCCGACCAGTCGAGGAGCCAATTGATGTCCTCGGGCACTTGAAAACCGAGGTCCATCGTCGTGACACTGTTATCGATGTCGGTGCTCGAGGTGATTGGCAAGATCTCCAGCTCCTTGCACGTGAAAAGTTGTCTGAACATAACCGTGTTGTATGCATTCAAGTGGCCATCGGCACCCTTTGCCACGTATGAAATGCCGTCGTGCTGGTAATACGGCGTGACGTCGTCCTCGTTATATTTCACATCTACTTTATTATCGAATGTGAATTTGAACTTAATAATGCCATTGTCTGAAAAATCATATACAAAAGTATCTTGTGGTACCGAAGGTGAATATAAATTAAAGTCAAATTCCATTCTTAATCTATATTCACCATCAAACTCATCGTCAATTAATATGCTAGACACGGGATTATATCCAATATAATTAAACAATTCGGTCGCTCTCAACCACCTAAAATTTTCATTGCCTGCTCCAAATCTTCGGCACCAAAGCATCAAATGTTTCATCACATCAGACATTGAGATCGAATCTATCGGATTATGAATGCTGACTTGAAATTCATCAAGGATCGTGTTGACCTGGGTAGTGCCTCCAGCCTGAATACCAGGAAGGGTTGATCCACCACCTTCCGACCCGAATCCTTGTAACCATGTGCTGGTCGTGAGGTCAATCGTTGTCCCGTATTGGTTCTGTCCTAGCATGGCAAGAGATCGCGTGTAGGAGCCATAACCATAGCTCACCTGGCTTTTCAGATTGAATTGGGCGTTCACGATGATCTTGCTGGTCGTCGATGAATGCCCGCTTGCATCGATGGTGAATGCCGGTGTCTCGAAGGCATAGCTTGTCTCTGATATTTTACCGGCTCCATCTGCTTGGTTATAAGACGCATTTGGATCCTTGATCTCGAAATATGCGGATTTGATGAGTAAAACAATCCGACCAGACAAAAGACTTGTCATCCCTGCGGGTAATACAAGATCATAACTAGCTGCATTCACAAAGAGGAAAGCTTTCGACCAATCATATTGCACGCCATCGTAAAAGATCCCAGTTGCATCTTTAATGATCTTCACCGAGATATCGCCGACGCCTGATGCTAAGATGTGCTTGAATTCATTCTTCGAGATGAGGATGGACACTTCATTACCTCCATCGAGTAAATCAGAATCCAAGGGATGGTGGGTATCACCTCCATTATCCCACAATAGTTCTTTTAAACCAGATAATGGTGTAACCAATGGACCAAATGATGCTTGCATTGGTACCCGAATCCATTCTGGAATTAAAACACCTTGCCAATTTATCTTCAAGGCCGCAAATGCGATTGCATTTATCTTGAACGTGATGGTTGCATCGTCGGGGAGTAAATCGGGTTCGATCCGGTCGTTCAAGTCGAAATTGAGGCTCGCAGTAAATTCACGATAGACTGAAAATTCATTGGAGGAAATGTCCACAGATTCTCGGGTGAAGATTTCGACATTCTTTCCATCTTGGATGTTATCAGGAATCGAGTTGGTCCCTCGCCCAGCTGTGCCAGCTTGATCGTTGTACGATGTGCAGCCGACGTTCGGTAAATCGGTGCTTGAATATCCATGGCCAGCGCCAGGGCTGTAAACGTAATATTTGGAAATGGGGTTAAAATAGAACGCGCTGCTGGCCGTTAAATCCGTGTCAACGTTGCCGTCGAGGAGCTTCACCACGTCGGCATCGTGCTGCAAGATTTCGAACATAAGATCCTGGTCGGGTCCCTTGTTCCAGAAAGAACCGGTTTTTCCGAGTATCATTCCCCCAGCATATTGATCGGGGGAACACATCATCCCCATCTTGGCATATGGATCGGATGACACGGCTTCGAGCGTCACGGCGTATTTTTTCCCTGGAACCAGGTCCATGATAGCCGGTGTCCCGCGCGAGATGTCGATGGTGAACCATTGCATGGAGGAATAGGATATCCATTCCGATCGCGGTATCGAGGTTGACCACATGCTCGTGGGAAGGGGTAATTCGACAGCATCGAGCCCACGGATTTTTACGGAGATGCTGGTCACGGACGTTGCCGAGCCACACGGCATTACCCGGATGGCACTAGCGGTCGTGCCCGATGCCGTGAACACTTGCCCGAAGCCGCATTGACTCCAACTGGCGATATTATTGGACCTGCATTCGGTGTTCCCGGGATTTCGCATTGCATCTGTGAGGATTTCGAAAACCAGGTCCTCGGCTAAGTGACTGCCTACCGGACTCCAGCTCGAACCGTCTTTCGCGATCATGTATCCTACCGGATAATTGTTGATGTCTTGCCCGCGATAGATCCCCACCTTTTTCGCTGATTCCGCGCCAGCAATCACCAGAGCATACTGGGAACCCGGCAAGAGGCTCGATACAGCGGGATTCGCGGGAACGAGTAGCATAGTACCCCTCGCGCTATTCCAGCTCGCGATCGGCACGAATGCCAGCCGCTGCAACATCGAACCAGTGGGCAAGCCGTCGGAACCGACGCGATAGATCGCGACATCAATCGATGATGCTTGCTCGGTCGTGAGGATCTGGTAAGGCTTGATCTTGATGCCAGTGATCATAGAACCGGTCATCGTGAACACTTGGCCGAACGCCGTCGCGGAACTGCCCGTTTCAGTTAGGGAATCAATGCAGCGTGGGTTGTCCTGGCACTCCACAGCGACCGGGAACCCGGCAGCGTAATCGGACGGGCTGTTCCCGTAACTTGGGGTCGATTCAAATGCCATGCACAAGTCGTAGCGGTACGTCTTGACCGCCGTGCTCGGCGGCTGCGGTGACACCGCGACCGGGATGGAATACCCTATCAAAGCCTCGCCGGTATTGAACATGACGTGCCCCGAAGTATCCATGTAATAACCCCATTCCTTGCTTACCATCTTCAACCCGATAAGTGGGATGGTGGTTTGGGATGGGTTTGCCTTAATTGCCTTGAACACGATCGCATATCGTTGACCGACGTTCAAGCCGGAAACGCCGAGGAAAACCCGTTGTAATCCATTGTTGTAATCCCAATACGATGCTGTATAGGGGGAAACAAAACCGCCTAATGATGCACCGCTCGGGTGATCTTCCGCGGTGATCGCGTAGACGAGCACGCTCACTTGCCCCGGTGCTTTCGCGCTATCCGCCACGACTTCAGGCGGCAAGAACGGGCGAACCCAGATGTTCCCGATCGAAGTCGCCGTGACCGTGAACACTTGAACGATCTGGTTGCCGACGATATTGCTCCGATAACTTGAAAGAACGTTCAATGTGTTGAGAGCTTCTATTCCACTCGTCACGCCCTGACTACCAGTACTCAAGTACTGGTTGCGATACACGGATAGCTCGGTCGACGGAGAAGTGGCTTGCTGCTGGAACCCGAGTTCCCCGGGTCGGCTGATCACGTAGGCGTCGGAAGTCCCGGGATTCGTGTACCGCGCGTCGGTGATGCGAAGGTCGCGGAATGCGCCGTAACTGTAACCTTCGGCCATTATCGCGCCGTCGGATGAGGAAGTCGATGTCGACGAAGAAACAACGCTGTCACCGGAGATCTCGGTTACCGGCAATGAGCCCTCGGCAATCGAAGACCGCGTGATGTCGAACACGCCGTCCTGGACATCATACACGGTACCCGCGATCGTGATCGACGGGGTGATGACAGTCTCGGCCTTTCCTTGCTTCAGTTCGTAATCGAACACGCCCTGGCTTGTGGAGACGACGACATCGTCGCGTATATCGATGGACCCGAAATTCACGACCGATGCATAATCAGAAATGATGGATGATGACCACGCCACGCTAGATCCCGCACTGGTCCATTCATAGCACGCGAGGGACGATGCAGTCCGCGCCGCGGATCGGATGGCGACGACGAGCTCGTTCCTGCCGTCGGCATCGACATTCCCACCCCGGATGGTGGAGACACTGGAAATTTCATGATCGATCACGTGCATCTGCCGGCCGTCGTCGATGTAACCTACCATCGCCCCGGTCGAGAAAAACACGAGCCGCGGCGCGTTCTCGTTGACCGCGAGCGGCATGATGTCCATGCCCGTGACTGTCTCGCCCAGCAAACCGGTATCAATGATCGTGACGTGATCCGGGTTATTCACGAACGTCCCATCCAGATTCGGCCCTGGTTGCCACGAGAAGATGGCCGTCTCCCCCGTCGTCTTGCTTGCCCCAACGTGGAGGGTGCAGCTGCCATCATCGAACGAGAATTGCATTGCTCGGTCAAATGATGCAGGCGCGAACTTGGTTGCCAAGGAAGCTGACTTGATGGTGTAGGTTGTTGTATAATCAAGGACGTACAGCGTCGATGGAGAGAGCATCACGAGCTCGTCCTTGTAATCGCCATCGCAATCAACGACTTGCCAATCGATGATCCTCGTCGTTTCTGGTAAAGCGTTTGCGATGAGGATCGCTTGCAGCCATGCCCCGCCATCTTTTTTCAAGCCGAACACTTGTCCCTTGCTCGCTGCCGTGGGTGCTTGCACCAGGAGGACTTCCGCTCCCGGTTGATCATCGAATTCACCGGCAAACGCTTGCAAGATGATGTTTGATGGCAAGATGGAGTTCACACCAGGTGCCATGTACATGCTGGTGTCGATCGGAATGAATTTGCTACCGCTCAAGGCAGAAATGCTGGAGGTATCCCATATTATGCTGTAGGAAATCGGTAAAATTCCGTTATACGAAAGTGTCGACGACGCCCCCACGAAGATGTACGGGATCTCCTCGTTGCTACCATAAATGTTCGGGGAATACCAGAGGCCCACCTGGAATTTCTGCCCGGATGGCAAGCCGGATACGGAGATGGTACCATCGGTCTCGACGGGGCTGCCGATGACCATTCCGTTTCGCATGATCGTGCTCGTGCTGAATTGCGGGGCGAATATAACATTATCAACATGGATCGTTGCGGCATTGCCGAGCGTGTCAGCCACGACGGCATAGATCGACGCGGACACGGTCGAATCGATGCGGAGGGCATATTCCCACGTGCTCGCAACACGGGTAGCTTTGCCCAGGTAAAAGCCGCCTGCTTGCGGGTCGCCGAGGTACAGCGTCACGCTGGCGATGTTATCCCGGATGTTATCATAACAATCCAGCACGATCCTTGCTTCACTTCCGACAAGAATGGAGTCGTTCGATGGCGTCAAGAAACTCGCTTGCGGCGCTGTCGTGTCGTGAATGACCGTGTAATTGGCCCGGAACGTGCCTCCAGCCGAGATGATTGCCACGGCAAGCGTGTAATTTGCCGAAAAGCCCACGGGGATCTGGATCGACCCGGCCACGCTTGCATTGTTGATGCCCAGGGCGCGTGCCCACCGTGCTGCCACGTTATAATCGGCGTCGATCAAGTCAACGTCGATGCGATCCACGACTGACCAACCATCGTGGCAATCGATCGTGAAGGAGACGAGGCTACTCGTTAAAACCGCATCGAGCTCGTTCTTGTAACCGGTCAAGTTGATGGCATCGAGTACCGGCGGTGTATTATCCACCAGGATGAGATGATCGTGTGCATTTTTCCGTGTATTGCCGGCGATGTCCATGGCTTGGAACGATATGACGTGGTAACCATCGGGGATGAAAGCATTGCCTGTCCAGACAAATTGCCCGCTCGCATCGAGATAGCCTTCGGTGGCTATCGATCGCAAGTTGCCATCAAGTTTCATCGTGTAGGTGACCGGCCCGCAATTATCTATCGCTTTCATGGCAATGCCTCTGGAAACCCGCGAATAATTGGCAATGACAGGCTCCACCGTGAAGATTGGTGGTACGGTATCGATGATGAAGGTGGCGGGCATCATTGTCGAGGAAAATGCTGAAATCGGGATTATCGAAGCGTTCTGGTTCTGCAAGATGGTCATCCCGAGCTTGTACGCGCCGTCGGGAAGCCCACAGATAGATGTCTCCCACGTCGATGATCGGTTTTCATCACTCCCACTGCCAGTAAAGACCCACGAGCCAGAATCATTTCGCCACAGATTGAACGTGATCGTGGAAATATCCGTCTCGGTAACGTTCAAGCGGACGTTCAAGGTGCGGTTCACGCCGGAGACCGCGTAATACCCTCCATCGCGGATATTGCATTGATACTGCCGGGAGATGAAGACGGGGATAGTTGTGGTGTTCACGTTCAGCGCCGTGTCCACGACGCGAGCATGGATCATGTGCCATCCATTGCCTCCGAAATCGTGGCCGATGGTTTCGAGGTGATAGTTCGTTGTGCTGGAGTAGACCTTGCCGAGCAATCGCCGGGTCACCGCATAATCGGGGATTCCGAACGGGCCAGGTTCACCATCCCAGAATTCCACGAGCAAGGTGTCGGTCTCGTTGACGAGCAAATCGACGATGATTCTCTCGCCCCAGGCTATCGATGACGCGAGATTTGCAACGTGGAACTGGGAAGGAACCGTCGTGTCATTCGAGACCACGAGCATGAATCCGCTCGATCGGGTATCGGCATTTCCCCATATATCTGCCACGGAGACGCGGATGTCATATGCAGGATACGCGGCAAGCTGGCTCGTCAACATGGTCCACGTGGTGTTGAAATGATGGCCCGAACAAGTAACCGGCGACGGGCAAGCACTCCATGAAGTATCATATCGCTGCTTGTACTCGACCAGCATCGATGAGATGTTCACGTCATCGTGCCGGGAATAGATCTTGATCGGCACGCTCACGCTCGACAACGATGTATTGTACCATATCTTCTGATCTTGAAGCGGGGCATAGATCTCGATTTCTGGATCGGTAGTGTCTATGACAAGGCTAGCAATCGTCGACGTGTTCTCGTTTCCCGCCTTGTCCATGACGCAGATCGTGAAATCATAACACCCGTCATGCGGTGCCTCGAAACCGGTGCTCCAATTGGCGCCGGGCCAGATCCACCTGTCCATTAATGTCGTGACGTTGTCAGCAAGAGCCCTTGCATACATGTCTAAGCGATATATGTCTGATGCGTTCGTGGAGGCCAACGTGAACGATGGCATCGTCGTTACTCGGTTATTCTCATCCACCACAGTACCGGGGCTCAATTCGAGACGCGCATTAGGCACGATGCTGTCGATGAAGACCTTGCATGTCGCCGAAGCATTGATTGCTTCGTTGATGAGAAATTCCACCTTGATGTAAAAATACGAATCGGTGGCACCAAAGGCAGACGCTTGCACGGGATACATCCAGGTCGTGTTGATCGTGGGGGAATCCATGCTTCCCAAGTATTGCCACGCCGTGGGGTTCTCTCCAGCCTGGCGGAACCATATCCTTTCTTCCGTGACGTGCATCGAGCCAGCATCCGCCACGATCGTGAATGACCCGTTCGTCACGGCGTCGTTTCTTGGCGCGATGATCGTGCAATCCAGGTGCGCGACCGTGATGTTGTGCTTGATCGAGGTACCGGCCTGGCTATCATCAAGTAATTCATCATAGACCGTGGCCTTGAAATCGAGGGGAATTGCCTCTGGCACGGCATCGACGTCGAACCAGAAACCCCACCCGTCGAGCGGGTCGGTATCGGTCGCGAGATAGATCGTGCTGTTGAAATCCCACGGATTGCCAGCAGGGACGGCTTCGAACATGATTTTCCGTGCATCGCCATCGGAATTGGCTTGTATGAACATGTCGTGCGCTATGACCGTGTTATCGGCCAGGGCGAGATCCACGGTGCTCGGCGTGTTGTCCACTTCCGCGCGACGCACGATTGCCATCGCGGATACTTGGCCATAGCCATCGCTCGCGAAAGCACGCAAAGTCAAGTTTCTCGTGTCGCCGATAGCAGTGGTGTTCAAATGGAACGTGAAGCTAGAGGTGCCTTTTGCGATGATCGCGTGATCCGAGACCGTGAAAGCCGAGCCATCGACCGAATATTCCAGCCATGCCTCGGTCGCGTCGAGATCCATGGTAACCTTTACCGGGGCGACGTGATTCAAGCTGCAACCCTCGTAGACGTTCAAAAACACAATGCCTGGGGGTAAATCCTTCACGATTAATGCATAGTCCGCAACTTGGATGCCGAACTTGCATTTGCTCACCGACAAGCAACCCGTGTCGATTTCCACGCGAGCACCGAGCTTGAACTCGGTGATGTAAATGCATTGCCATGGAATGCCGAAGAATTCCGACACTTCGAGCGTGATCGTCTGTAACTGGCCAGCAGTGGTCGAAGAAATGTTCACGGCCGTGATCTCACGGTCGAGCAACTTGATCATGGATCCAAAGACACGACCATATAATTCCAGATACAAGACACACCGGGCGTTTTCTCCACTTAATGCATACAAGGGCTGCTCGCACGTGATGAATGGCATGAAATCAAACTTGAGCGTCGAGTACGTTCTCGTGCGGAGGTCGCTTGAGTTCAAGACCGGCCCCGATATTCTTGCGGAAAAGATTCGACTCCCGGTGGATGCTTGCTCGCTGGACATCGCGCTGATGGAGATGGAGGAGCATCCAGCATTGGATAGATAAGTTGGAAGGACCTCTCCAGATGCGGTCAAGGATCGGAACGACCAGGTGGAAACATCCGCGAGTAAGTCGAGAACGAGCCACGTGGCATTGGAACCATGAGCCTGGATGCAGAGAGCTTGCACAGCGAGAACGAAATCGTCTCCGGAGAAGCATGCACTACCTTTCGCTTCTGCAGGAACATCGAGGACGAACTGGATGGAGAGCCGGTCGAGCATGCTTGCTTCGGAACTATTGATGGTGATTTGGAACGGCACCGCGCTGGTATCATTGTACGACCACGCGTTGAGCAAGATGATCGACCGGAACGTTTGATTCCCGGCATCGATGAAATTAACCTGGACCTCGGCGTTGATTCCACCATCCAGCATTCCGCCTCGGATGATCGCATTGCGCGAGATAGTACCTGTTATGGTGAAATTGTCCGGGGTTTCTGGCCATACCGACATGTTCATTTGCTCCATGGGCATGACGCATGACCACTCGCCCTCGGCCCTGGGCATGGTGCTTATCATGCCGCTCGATACACCCGCTGTCGCGGAGATGCCGACGTGTGGAATCATATTCACGTACCCCACCTTGATTTCAGTTCGATGAATCCTTACCATGACATCTTTCATTCCCCACCACGAATTGCCTTCAAGAATATAAATCAATCGACTTACTCCAGGCACGGAAACGAACGGGGTGATGTCGCACGTGACATGATGCATCCCCAATAAATCATCGACGGATTTAAACACTTGATGCAAGCCGTCGCCATCTTGAATGAACACCGAGAAGTTATAATGCTCGTTTTTGAAGCTGAATATGAAATCGTTCACGATGGTTTCGACGTCAAGCTCCAAGGTTCCAGAAATCGGTGTTCGTGGTGGCAAAGAATCAACCTGGAATTCACATGCCAAGCCAACCCACCTGTAACCGGTTTTTGTCTTCACCGATCGGGACATCAATTTCAATTCTGCATATGATGATTCCACGCCGCTTTGCATCGTCGATTTCCAACCAACAGCCGTCGTTGGGAGCAAGGATGGCAATGAAACCGAGTAATCGCTCGTGTTAGAACAGCCAAAATCATATCCATCCCAGCATTGCGACGAGAAGTTCCACGTTTGCACTGGTTTCCGCCAATCATAATAAAATTCAGGGTTATCACCCAATCCGGTCTGTCCCGTGGTCGCCGAAGTATACGGGGACGTGACGATACAGAACAATCCCGAATCAAGGCTCGAATCCCACGAGTTCATATTCGTTGCCGTGATGGTCTCGTTCGAGTTAGCAAACACCGAGGAGCCAATCGCTTCCTTGGTTGATTCGATCCATTGCCACGATCCAAAGGAACCAGTCGCTTGTGCCGAGCTCGTGAAGCAGAATGGCGTGCGAACGGAGAGCTTCACGAAATCAAAGGCGCAATACCAGCTATCATCGAGATCTCGCATCGAAGCGGATTTCAAGATGCTCGCCGGTATCGAGGCGCCAATCTTGATTCGGAACTTCATGGGTGATTGGAATAAAGACGTTATATTGAGACAAGTAGTCGTCCACGGTATGGAATCGCCCGATGCGAGGTTATCAGCGTGGTAGATTACCTTGTCTTGAAAGTTCAAGATCTCGATGTAGAAATTGAAAATAGGCTTGTTTTGCATCTTTGCATCGGGGTCGTTCCCGCGCTGTTCCCAGAACCCGCGGTACCTGACGGTCATGTCCGCCGTGAACGCGCCGGTTCCCTCGTATATCACGTACGGCGAGACCATCCCCATCGAAAAATCGGAATGCTCGGAAAATTCGCCCAGGCACAATGCGTGTTCCCCCACATGTATGAACGGTGAGCCATAGGCCACGGAACTTGTCCATCCATTGAAGTCCGTGGTATCGTTGTCCAGCGTGCCGAAATCCCACGATGCATCGAGCCCGGAATGCCCCGTCTGAATATTTGCCCCGTGCGTCGCGTTTTCTCCGGATGCGATCCAATCTTTACTGTCGTGGATCACGGGTGCCCAGCTAGAGAACGCTTCCTCGGCAGTGATCTCGTCGCTTTTTTCGGAGCCCTCGTACATTGTCGATCCCGCGTAAGATGCTCTTGCGAGAAAAGGCCATGGACTGATGATCGACCGGTTCTCGGTGAAGAATGAGTCGCCATTCTCGTCGCTCGTGCTCGTCGTGACTGCCTGGAATGTATTGGATGATATATTCATCCATGAAAAGGTGACAGGCTGATCGGATATTGGTATTCGATCATCGTCGTGGAGATTTGCGGAATATGCTACCTTGTAAAAAAGGTGATTATTCATATCGAGAACCCTGGATATCTCACATGTGAAGTTCAACGATGAAGTCTCCTTCACGACATCTATATTCTGCGTGTACAAGTTCGTTTTTCGCAAGAACAAGCCCAGGAAAAGATAACTGACCTCGACCTTGATTGTATAACTAGCCGGAGCTATGAAGCCAAAATCCGGGGATAATATAGTCCGGAAACTATTCGCCCCTTTCGAAACATAAACAGCTTGCATGTACACGAGGGAACTGCCGCGATAGAATGCTGCCCATCCCTTTCCGGGTTTCGACGTCGTGAAATTTATCTGGACCGGATCCCCAAGTTGATACACCAAGCTTCCTGAAGTGCTGATGGAGACATCACTCAAATACTCGTCACTGCTTGCCACGCTATCGACGCTAGCTAGTGTTTGCGCCATGAACATGAACA
>JAUQYW010000523.1 GCA_030587525.1 Candidatus Sigynarchaeota archaeon
GGCTTATGATAATGGAAAACGTAAATAGTCCCGCGATTTACGTCCAGCATATCACCTTCGACGAGTTCTGGGCGCGATCGCGGTTCAAGAGCATCATTCCCAGGCTTGACCTGGGGGCACAAGTGCGACAAGCGTTTGGCGAGATGGAGCAAGGCGGCGGGTTCGCGTCGTTCCTTGCGTGCAAGTCTGATGAAGGAATACTCGGATCGCTGGCGGTGTTCAAGGACCCGTGGTACCGGTCGGCAAAGCGGGATAACGTGGCGTGCTTCGGCCTCGCGACCGCGCGGGATGGCAACACGCTCTCAAAGCTCATACTGGCGGCGCGGGACGCGGCTGAAAAGGCGGGATGCAAGGCGCTGCGCGGTCCCGTGAACGTGCCTCGCATCTTCTTCGGGTACGGCATCCAGGTGTCGGGGTTCGGGCTGCCGATCGTCGCAGGGACATCGGTGAACACAAGTGAAGAGGCTTATCCCTTCGAGGAACTCGACGCTGACGGGTTCTTCGACCGCGTGGACAAATACTACAACCTTTCGCAAGACTTCAGCAAGACCAGGGCATACATCGATACGATCACGCTTGACCGGAGCTTCCGCGTCGTGAATCCCAATCTCGACAATTGCAGGGATATTACCGAACGCGTCGCGGACATGATGAATCGCTTGCTGGGGTACCGGCCCGATTATCAACTGACGTCCGCAGAAAGGCTTGCCGGGGCGGCAAAGGCATACAAGCTGGTGCCGCGTGGGGAACGATTGCTGGCGTTCTACTTCGATGGCGACGAGCTGGCTGGAGGGGTCATCATGCAACCCGACTGGTTCCAGGTCTTCGCCGGGGTGCGAGTAAGGAGCATTGTCGGGGAAATATACATGCTGGAAAAGAAGTATCAAGGGCGAAAGCTCATGCTCAACTTCGCGGAATATTCCGAGAAGGTGTTGAAAGAGCTCGGGGCGACGCATTACGAGCACGCGTCGATCTGGGAAGATTCAGGCGGGGCGTTGTCGACCGTGAAGGCCGGGTATAACGCCATCATCAAAGAATTTAGGACCTACGAGCTCGTGGCGTGATCTTCCCTCATTATCTTTCTTTAGCAACGTGCCATAGAAATCTCTAGAAAGGTTTTTGAATCAACATGCCAAATGTTACTAGGCGGTGAATCGGACGGGGCTGCAATCGCTACCCGGCGGGCTCGACGTGCTGCTCGTGCCGGGGGAACAGTCGCGGGTCAGGCAAGCGGTCTGGCTGCGGGAGCTGGATCACGAGACCGACGAGGTAGCACACGCCATCCTGTCCGACATCATGGCCGAGGACGCGGCGGGCACGCTCAAGGCATACGTGCGATACCGGGGAAAAAATCCGCAGCGATGGCTCGCACAAGTGTTCCCGCCGATGTTCAAGCCCCGGTTCCTCGGCCTGTTCCTGGATGATGGCACGCTCGCGGGCTGGATATCCCTGGTCATCGCGTACGATATGCCGAATTCGGCGGGGCTTGGCATCATCATTCACGAGGCGCTTCGCAGCAAGGGGCTGGGCACCGCTGTCGTGAAATACTGCATCGATAACACCGCGGCCATCATGCACGACCCCGGCATCACGTGCTTGTTCTATGCCACAACCGAACAGAATGCGCCCATGTGCACGGTTTCGGCAAAGGCCGGGATGCAGCCGCTCGGCAAGCGCGCCGACACCCTGCGGCCTGGGTACGAGATGATCTGGTTTGCCAGCAAGAAAAATCGAACCGCGGTTCACGAGTAAAAAATATGAAAAAATGCACCTTTCGAGTGGTTAACCATCGGTTGGCAATTCCCCCCCGGTGGCTCTATTTCGAGCATGGAATATTTTGTCCCGATAAATAACGAGGAGGTAGAGTATAATAAGAGCGAGCCCACCGAAAAGAAAGAGGCACCCGATATTAATGAGCATCAAATTCCCTTTCGCATTCCACAACATTATAACACCCATGACCATAATCATTATAACACCCATGACCGATGACATTATAACAACGAAGACCGTACACGCACCCATCCTGGTCGTTTTCTTCGGAGGTTTCACAACAGGTTTTTCCGCATTCATCAGATCTTCCCTGAATCGTTGACTCTTTCTCCCATATACGCGTCACATTACTTGTCCTGGTTTCTCCTTTCTGCATACCACTTTCAACAATCGACGAGAAAAATCTATCGACGAATGATTCTTGAGAGCCTACTGGTTGTTCTTGTTCACGAGCGCGTCGAGCCTCGCCGCCTTCTCGCACAAGGCCTGGACATCCTTGGCGATCTCGGCGAGCAAGCGGTCCTTGGCCGCGTCCATGTACGGGATCATCACGTCCCGCATGAATGTTTTACCGAGCTGTTTCAGCCACGCGGGGTTGTTTCCCGCTGCTGCACATCCAACAAGCATCTGGTTGAATCGCGATTGCCATTCATCAAACCCGGTGAACCAAACCTTGCGAGCTTTGTCATTATCGAGCACCATGTAGTGCCCGCGTGGCGCTGGGATATAAGGAAAAAACGGAGCCTCACTTCACCACGGGCACGGAACTCCCCGCCACGGACATTTTCGTCGGACTCCATCTCGCCTATCTTTTGAGTTGACATTTAAAGCTGACACGAAGTTTGTAGTCAATTCGCCCGCCTAGAGGATCGCTCCGGTGCCGGCATCGTGGACACGCCGCAATACAGCTCGTCGGTATGTTTATATTCCGGTGAGTACCACGACGCAGTTATCGAAAATCTCCGTGATATACGATGTCCACGACTCAACTCTCGTGTCCAGAGTGCGGCGGGACCGCCTTGACCATGACGGCCCACGGCAGCACATGCATGGCTTGCGGTCTCGTTGTCGATGAAGAGCAAGAATACGTCGTTCATGACCAGCGCGGGAAAGACGGGTTCATCGCGTCGCACGCG
>JAUQYW010000560.1 GCA_030587525.1 Candidatus Sigynarchaeota archaeon
TTCAATGCTTTCAAGTCCTCCTTCTTGGTATAATCCAGCAGCGTGATGTCCATCTTGGCGTTGTCGAGCGTGCTGCCCGTGAGCTGCGCGAGCAGCTCGAGCGACCACATACGCTTGGCCTCGTCGAGGAGGACATCGTTCTTGATGCTAAACTTGGCCATGAGCGATTTTTGGAAGTCCACGATGGCTTTCTGGAAATCCCCGCCGTCGCCGAACATGATATCGAGGCAGACTTTTTCCACGGACGCGGCATCGAACCCCGCAACCGCGAAACCGCCATATTTACTGTTGCCGTAGATCAATGGGCCATCTTTCTCCTGCCCCACGACGCCGGTGACCAGGCCTGCAACCTCAGTCCCGTTTGCTTTCAGCGCATCCACCATCGCCGCGTAGATGCCGATATAACGGGATACAAGATAACCCATGCCGAGAACCGCGGGCAGCAAATTGATGCCTGCCCAGTGGTGCGGGTCCACGTTGAGCACGCGCTTTCCATACGACTTGTACCACTTCATAAGCCCGCTGGATTGGAACGTGGCGGGAATGGCCTTGCCGATGGCGGTCGTGAGCCTGCCCGAGATGAGCACGCGCGACTTGTCCGGTTTCACGTGCTTTTCCTTGAGGTCGGCATCCCATTCGTGCGGGTAAGTCTCGCGCAGCAGGTACTGGTACTTGCGGCGGAAGTCCTCGCCGAGCAAGTGCTCCAGGTACTCCTTCCGGAAGACATCGATGGGTAACCCGTGGATATGCCAGCGGGGCTCGATCTTTCCCGTCTTCTTGCGTGGATTCATGGAGACGCTGAAGTTCTTGGTCATGAGCGAGTACAGCGTGCAGTTGTGGCACTTGGCAATCGCTGCGAGGTAGATGAGGTCGTACTTCTCCTCGAAAAAAGCTTTGGGCGGATAAAAATGCGTGTAATAATCCCCAATATCGCATTTCCCTTTTTTTATGGCGATCTTCCGGTATTCGCTAGCTGGCGGGTCGTCCTCGCAGTAATCGATGAAAAATACCTTGTCCTTGTACTTATCCTTGGAAAAAATTGCGGCATAGCCTGTCTCGTAAAACGCCCGGGGAGTACCGCCATCCCAGAGCATATTTTCGCCGATGTGGATTTTCGCGGCCCCGAGGTCGAGCAAGGCATCCACGATGCCCTGGAGCGTCGACGGCTGCGTTGCGATTGGCTGGTGATCGGCGTCATCAGTGATATTATTTTCTTTCAAGATGTGATCGAGCTTAGGATTGTGCTTAAAAATGCCCACGAATCCCGTGTTGTTCGGCTTGACGAACACCTTGCCGCCCTTGATTTTCTTGAAATCATTGAGCAGCGTCGTAGTAAGGTCGTATGCCGTCGTGTAGTTGTACGTTATCGTTTCAGCTTTGGTTCCCTCGGGCACACGTGCGACCAGCACCCTGGGGCCTTTAAGATTGGCGTTGATGACCTTGGTTTTGTAATCCACGCGCTTATACAACTCGGGATGGAGCTCGGGAGTATATTCAAAGTTATCAACGTTCCAAGAAGCCGGATCGTGCTCTCGGAACTTCCCGGGAATGGCCGGCGCACCCTCGGCCATGATACCGCGCTCTTTCTTCTTCCACGCGAGCTCGATGAGTGGTTTCATCTCGTCCTTCGTTGCTTGCCGGCTCTCGAGCACGCCACGCGAGACTGCACTATCGAACGCGGCTTGCCCTACATCGGTCCGGACGAGCACCATGTTGTGCTTGGAATCCGTTCCAACGCTGCCGATCGAGATATCTGCCCGTTCAGCGGCGAAATCGTTGCACGTTTCGCAGCTCTGGTTCGTGCACACGAAATCTTGCGTGATGGCTGATAACGGAAATGATTCTTTCCCCTCCTTCGTGTGAACCCAGAGCATGCCGTGCGAGATGGCCATCTTCGAGATCTTGGATACATCCACCTTGGCCGAGACCTGGTCGAGCAACCGCTCGACGTTGAACGATTCCGAGCAAAATAATCCGACGATGAAGAGCGATAAACCCTTAATCCCCTTAAGGATGCCATCTTCCTCGTTGAGCAAATCCTTGATAGCGTTGATCTTGCAAGGTGTCGCCACGACGGCGAGCTTCCGCATACCCATGTTGATCGCCTCGACGAGGACCGGGACAACGGGCGAGTGGCCATAGATGGTACCCGCGGACGCCGCGATCTCGGCCTTAGTCTTTGCGATGACGGAAATCGGGTACCACGGATTTTCGGGATCTTGCTTGGTCACGATGGCGGCTTCGATGTCGCCGTGGTCGAGCATGTCGGCAAGCAAGGTCGTGACGGTGGCGCCGTTCTGGCCTTCCGCGCCGGGCACCTTGGACTTCGTGATGTAGGCGAGCTTGAAATCTCCGAGCGGCGAGCCCGGGCTCTCGGGGCACTGGAAATAGCAAAGCCCGCATGCAATGCACTTTCCGACCAGCGATGGCTTGCCGTCTTTTCCCCAACCGATCGCGTCGCACAGCGCCACGCATTTCCCGCATCGGATGCAAAGATTCGTGTCGATGATCTTTTTCTTGAGCAGCGTGAAGGACGTCTTTGTTTTTTCCTTTTCTTGCAGCTTCTTCTTCTGGAGATCGATGTTTTGGGCGATGATATTGTCCATAAGCTAACTACTCGAGGCAGTATTAGGATGGGATGACTCTTATGATCTGTAAGTGCGTCTACTCAAAAAGGAATTCTTTGATTTTTAATAACAGCAATTCGAAGCGAGCATCGTGGACGTGTTGCTTATCGAACCGAAAACGTTTGGGAACGCGGGGTTCATCGCGAGGTGTATGAAAAATTTCGGAGGCGGGCAATTGATCGTGCTGGCTCCCCGGTACGAGCAAAATGATGATATCCATGGCTTTGCCATGCACGGGCGGGACATCTTAGACAATGCCCGCGTGATCGAGTGTATTAAGGAAAAAGTGATCGGGCAGCTCGACCAAATTGGCAAAGAGTATGGCCTTGTTGCGGGGACAACAGCGAAAGCACCGAATTACATGAAACTCCACAGGGTACCGGTCGAGCCGAGAACCGCGGCGCCGCGGCTCGCGCGCCAGAAGCACGCACTTCTCGTACTCGGGCGGGAAGACAGTGGCATGACCGATGCGGAG
The DNA here is from genome assembly GCA_030587525.1 of Candidatus Sigynarchaeota archaeon. GTDB lineage: Archaea > Asgardarchaeota > Lokiarchaeia > Sigyniarchaeales > Sigyniarchaeaceae > Sigyniarchaeum > Sigyniarchaeum tengchongense. The sequence goes on from JAUQYW010000560.1 coordinate 3,103, forward strand.
ATGCGCGTATGCGACACGATGATCACCATCCCTACGTCCGCGGAATATCCCACCATGAACGTTTCGCACGCGGCAGCCATCGTGCTCTATGAAACATGGCTCGCGCGAGGTCCTTTATGCCAAGATACCAAAGATCCAAGTGCGGTGAGCGAAACACGTGGTTTCGAGACTGCCCCGCGCACCTCGCGCCAACGATTTTATGATTGGCTAACGGCCACCACCAAGCATCGTTTTGAGGGTATGACCGAGCCTTGGCGTATGGAGAACTTCTTGCTCTGCGTAAAAAGCGTGATCGAGCGCGCAACCATAACTTCCCGCGAGCTGGACGTGATCGAGGGCTTCTTAAAAACACTCGATCAAAAGACTCCTGAAAAAACTTGATAAAGAAAAACAAAAACGTGCGCCTCGACCATCGCTGGCCCAAACGCGCGTACCGTTCAGCCAGACTCTTTCCGTTTCTTTTCTGTAAACAATTCCTTGTAAACGTCGGTAGCGACGTCTGCGATGAAGTCTTCGAATTCCTCGAGGTGATTGCGCTCGATATGCGTTTTCTTTACTGGCGGCGTTTCATGTGTTTGGATCGTTTCATTATAAATATTTTTTCGGGGATCGCTGCTCAGCTTGTTACGCATTGTCGATTTGTCGGTCATTTCTGGCTCAAATGCCACGCATAACACCTCTTGATCCTTTTCTAGTAAATTCTTCAACTTTTCTGCGCAATTGGATAATGAAAAAATACATATTTAACTCTTCCGCAATGGGAAAATAAATATGAGCTCTTACAATTCCCGCTAGATCACGATTCCAGCATTATTATTCAGCACCTTATCCTTGAATCAAATAACATCCAAAAAGGGTTCTTGGTAAAATTGAAGAAATGAGTTTTATATCAAAAAATCGATTTTGTTTTTCAATCCAGTGCCGTGAACTCGTTGCATATGACGGGATCTCTTAACTGCTGGCATTGAGAGCCGAGCACTTTCCTTACCCGTTTGCGTATTTCGCCCGTGTCGTATTTCGCAATCTTGCCAAGCGCGATAGCTGCAGCATGCCTCTTGTGCAATGGCGTGTCCTTGTCGATCACCATCTTGAGCAATGCGCTGAGCAAACCCTCGGAACGTGTCTTGCCGTGCACGGTGTATATCGTGAGCACGACCTGCTCTTGAACCGGTATGTTCGAGGAATTCATTAAAGGTTCGATCGCATTGATGAATATAGTATCGGATTCAGATTCCACGTTGCGCAGTAATTCCAGGTAAGCAATTATCATGTTTTCATCAGCAATATCGACCTTGCCTGCCATTTCTTGCATTCGCACTGCGCCAGGCACTACCTTGACAACCTTACTCAATGTACGAGCAGCTTGCCATCGAGACCACTTGTCCTTGTCGGTCAGCATGATCGTCTTTAACAAGCCCGTGGGGATCTTGTCAGGGATGGTTTCGACGAGCATGGACATCGCCTCGACCGCAGCATTTTTCACGGGCCACTTGTCATCCTTCAACCCCGCGACCAAGAATGGCATGCTCTCATCCGGGCGTTTGATTCCGAGGTAACCGATTACCCTGATTATGGTTTCACGGACTATGTCGTCGGCATCTTTGATTTTATCCGAGATTTGCTCGACGCGAATCCCTCCTGGTTTTTGCTTGGCAAGTTCAAGCAATCCCTTTGCGAGGGCACCCCGAACATTCGGGTTCGTATCGGAAAAGAGCGCGGCATATTGCTCGACGGGAAAATCATCGATCCTCGCCATGAGCTTTCCGACGCTCACGGCAAGATCCCGGCGGACACGCCAACTCTCTTCCGTTTTAAGGCATTCGAGCAATCCACGGTAATTGATCTTGCCGGGAAAGAGCTCGCCGAGATCACCGATGATCGCCGCCGCGTTGGCGCGAAAGTTTTCGTTCTTGATAGTTTCGGCCTTGATCACCGATCGGTTGTCGATGAACGGGATCAACGTGCCGAAGTTTTTCGCGGCGACACGTTCCGGAATGAGAACTGCTTGCAATAATGGAATCACGCGATCGGGAACGAGTTTCCCTATTTCCACGAGAATCTCCCGCGTGAAATTGCGCACGGCAAACCGGGAGTCTTCTTTTACGTTCAGGATCCGTTCCAGGACCTTCTCGAAGTGCGTTTTTCCGAGAAAGACAAGGTACTTCTTGGCGATTTCCTTGAGCTCGATGGAAGGTCGCTCCAATATGCGACCGAGCAAGGGCAAGAAATCATCCGGAAACTCCGTGATTATGTCGCCCAGGTCCTGGAGAAGATTGGCGATGAGCATCGCGTCATCCGTTTCTAAAATGGTGAAAATGAGCGATAGCCTGTATTTTTTTTGATCTTGATTGATCAGGCGGGCCATCAGTCGTGCTGCAGCGACCACGATATTCCTATCCTCACTCTTCAAGAGGTTCGTGAGCGTTTCGACCGGCACATCGACGTGCGTTCTTTCGGAGATCGCCAGCAGCGACTTCAAAGCGGCCAGACGGATGCCCGGGTTTTTATCGTCCATCAAGCGAACGATCATGGTGAGCTGGGATTCATCGAGGGCGCTCGAGAGCACCTTGTCGAGTAAGACCACGGCTTGCTCCTTGATTTTCGGGCTCGGGTGATCGATCTTGCCAAGCAGTTTCTTGACAGGAAGGCTGCTCACGATCATCGTCGTGTCGATCTCGCTCAAGAATTCAAGGCAACTCGCTTGGAGGGAGTTGCACGGGCTTTGGACAGCGTCTATGATGTAAGCCAGGGATTTCTCTAACAACGCCGGCGTCTGCATAATCCGTTTCCAGACAAGGGCAAGGATCTTGAACCCCCTGGATCGCAATTCCAAATCGCCGTTGGCGACTTTGTCGACGAGCAGGCCCAGGTTGAGCAAGTCGAGGGCCGCCGGACTCATGAAAGGCACCACATCGAGCATATATGCTGCTTTCACGTTGTCTGGATCTTGAAACTGCGCGTTGATCATGGTAATCGTTTGTTCCGGATCATCGGCGAGCATATACTGGAAGAGCTTCGTTGCAAAGGCACGCACTTCAATGTAATCCGAGCTCAAAGCATCGAACACGGTCTTGAACGGGGCTTGCTTCCGCTTCGGGCTCAAGACGGCGCGTCCAAGGAGGCCAACGAGCGATTTAAGTGGATTTTTCTTTTTCGCGACGGCGGGTGGCGGCACGTATTTCATGCTGTGGATGCGGTACATTTCATCGAGCTGCCGGGCCGCTGCCTCTCGAATATGCGGGTTGGAGTGCCGCAAGAAGTTGAAAAGGAACCGCGGGTTGAGGCGATTGCTTGCTTGTACGATGATCGAATCGAGAACATTTTGTTTGTATTTCCCGCCCTTGATAGCATAATATGTGATGACCACGCCAAAGACAACGCGCTGGATCATGGCTGCAGGCAGCAAGAGCAAGTAATTCGAGGTCGTGAGTTCCCCGGAAAAGACGACACTGAGGTCTTGTAGCAGAATTCCCGGTGATTTGACGAGAAACGTGAGGAGGATGTTCACGGACAAGGATGCGAAGATGTATCCCGCAAAGAGGATGTCCTCGGGCTTGTATTTCACTTCTTTTTTCCAGAACTTGTTGTAATACCCGACCAGCGCGATGGTCACGTTCGTGAAGGTCGAAAAAAGGAAGGTGAACCCCGGTGCCGCTAGTTGCCCTATAAGCGGGTCAAGGATCATCGTTACGAGGGATATGTAGGTGTTGATGTATACATACACCATTCCAGGTACAGCAATGATCGGGATCGGGGTCTCCTTGAACTGGGCGAGGGCTTTTTCGCCGTCATCGAAGAGGGTATACATAAACCGGTCCTTCTCGAAAATGTTATAAAAATGAAGGTTGATTCCCCAGAAAAAGCCGTTGGCGCCCAGCTTGGATAAGAGAAACACGGGAAAGGCCTGGAATATCGTGACCGCCCCGATGATCAACGGTACGTTCAGCGCGAGTTGCAAGAAGACCGGAATCGCAACAAATATGGCCCCGTAACAGATGGTCCCGGCAACCACCTTCATTGTCTTGCCTTTCATTCGTGATATGAATTTCTTGTAAAGCGTATCTTGATACATGAACGGGCTCGATTGCTTGACCTGAAATGCCATGAACATGAATTCAAGAAAAGGATAGGCGATCGTTACGCCAAGCAAGAAGAGGAACAGAATCGTCGTAAACCGGGGAAAATGAATCTCCGTTGATGGCGGGGCAAGCCACGATGGCAGCCGGGCTAACGAACTGTATTGCACGACGACAAGAATGCCGAGCATCAACGATGCAGCAAAAATGATGCCATAGATCGTGGAAAAAAAGTAATCTTGTTTCGTGATTTGCTTTTCCTTGATTATTTTCACATCGCGATAGATGATGTAAAAACCCACGGCCACGAGACCGAAAAAGATGGTGATCAAAAGGATGTTCAGTGGCGTCCACGTGATGTTTAGTAAGTTCAAGAAGTCCATAGCAATCACGCATTGATATTGCTCGGGGATCTTACGATGATCTTCAAGACCGTTAAACCGTCGAACCTTTTTGTATCTTGCGCGTGGATGGCTCGCGAGAAAATTTGCTTCGTTTATTAGGTTCTTTCACTGCATGGTTAACGTGCTGAATTTATCACGGATTTAACATGCCTATATAAAAACCCGGTTTTTTATTATTTTCCGGAATCTAAAATTATGGTGAAATCATGTCAATGCAATGATGACTGCATATTTCTTCAATCATTTATCAGTTTATTTCGGATGGTTGCTCTTTAATGAATCTATAACAAAGATTTTTGAAGATAGCTCGATTCAAGCAAAAAAGATATCTTTTACCTTGTTTTTGATACCTTCCCCTTAAGCTCTAATTCTCTGGAAGGAATTGGTTTTTATAACTTCAGTATCTATTAAAGATCAACGAAAAAGCGGTTAACCTCTCCAATATTTCGGGTTTTCAATATTATCATTTCAAAATAATGCCCCGTTATGACGTGGTAATATAGTGGCTTTTTTATCACGATATAGTGTACATTATAACAATATAAAGTTTGGATCGTGTAAAATAAGCAGATAACTCGATCTTGCAAGATTAACCCGCGTCTAGCGCAAAACTTAGGAAAAAGTGAACCACTCATGGCAGCAAGTGATGCAAACGATATTTCTGCGATAAAAGGACCAAAATCTGATAAGGATATTATCCTTGAATGCATTAACATACATAAAACATATTTGCTTGGCAGCAACGCCGTTGCAGCATTGCGCGGTATTGATTTGACGATCAAGAAGCGAGAATTCTTGACCGTTATGGGTCCCTCTGGTTGTGGCAAGACCACGCTGCTCAACCTTCTCGGTGGCCTCGATTATCCGACCCGGGGCAAGATCTTCCTCGAAGGCAAGGATCTTGGCAAGTTTTCCGACAACGAGCTCGCTGATCTGCGCCGCGATCGTATTGGGTACGTCTTCCAGTTCTATAACTTGCTACCACTCATGAGCGCGCTGGAAAATGTCATGATCCCGCTGCACTTTCAGGGCGTGCTGAGCTCGAAACAGAAGTCGGATCGCGCTATGTCCTTGCTGGCCATGGTCGGGTTGGCCGACCGTGCCAAGCACACGCCGAGCGAGTTGTCGGGCGGTGAGCAGCAGCGAGTGGCCATTGCCCGTTCGCTGGCGAATAATCCTGCCCTGGTGCTCCTCGATGAGCCGACCGGGGACCTCGATTCGAAGACCAGCAGGGAGATACTCGAGCTGATACGTGACCTCAACGACAAGGGCGCGACCTTCGTCGCCTCGACGCACGACAAGCGCGTTCCCTTGTTCGCCAAGCGCAATCTCGAT
>JAUQYW010000569.1 GCA_030587525.1 Candidatus Sigynarchaeota archaeon
TCGGCCACCAGATACTCGATGATGCAAGCCGGTTCATGGAGCACGAGCAACTCGATCTTTCCTTGCTCTATGCTGGCCCACGGAAATTTTACGAGGCCAAGGGCTGGCACGGGACCATCTCCGAGCACATGTATTCATTATCGCTAGACAAGGTTGAATTCCCCGGGCTTGCAACATCCATCAAAGTCGAGGAAGTCCAGAGGTTTGACGGCCAAATCGCAAAGGCCATCTGCGATATCCGGACAAAAACGAGTATCAATCTCACGTTCGTCGTTGAACGGAATTTACAATATTTTGAACGCCTGATCAAAGCGGATCTGGAACACGCAACGTTGTCGATGAAGCTGTTCACCATCCGCGAGCCCGCCACCAACAACTTGATCGGCTACTTCATAGTGCCCGTGGACTCCATAAAACCTGGAAAGGAAATCACCATCGCCGAAGCCCGCATGGTCCACGATGATTTCGAATCCGCGTACCTTGCGCTGTTCAAGCATATCAAGGAAACCCTTGATGTGCCGGTTATCAAAATCCGGTTATCCCCCAATTACGACATATGCAAGATCGCGTTGAAGCACGGCGCGACGGACCAGACATCTATTACTTCGGGGGCAATGCTGAAATTCATATCCCTGGAACGATTTTTCACCAAGCTTGCCTTGCTTCTCAACCAAGAAATTAAGGACGGGAAAAGAACGGGCATATTACAATCGATCAAGCGGCCAGAAAGTATCGTCCTGGCGGTGTTCCCGGAGGACGCGTATGAAGGGCAAGGCACAAAATTTCGTGTTGATATCAAGGCCGTTGGTAAAAAAGGCAATGTTATAAACATTGTCCCTGAATCCCGGGCATCGAATACAAAACCAACAGGAACCCTCAGCATTTCCGAAGAGATGATCGTCACGCTCATGTTTTCACCTGCCCTTTCTATAAATGAAGCGGTCGAGGAGAAACTCGTGAGAATGGACGGCGTGGAACCTGGGATCGTTGAATTAATCTTCAAGGGTTTCACGTGGGACAAGGAAACTCGCGATTATTTCTAAAAAAGGAACAATATTTCATCCTTCCTTGAACAATATAATGATGATCCCGAGTGGCGTGGAGGAAACGTCGAGTCGATGGTAGTTTTCCGTGATCTCGCGCATTATCGCCTCGTACAGTTCCCGTTCATGCTTGATCTTCTCTTCAGCCTTCGCAACCTTGTTATCTATGGCCTTGAGATTTTTCGAATCCACGATCGCGTCAGGATCTGCATTTTCGGCGATCATGAACTTGTATTGGATGATCTCGTCTTCATATTTCTTGATCCGATATGCGTGGTAATGCTGCTCCCGGGCTTTCATCTTTTCGTAGAGATCGTCGTTCTGACCTTTCCAGTCATCCCGGAGGTTCGCGACGGTCTCGTTCACGCGCTTAGCATTGATCGCCATGATGCCGCCGAGCATCTCGCTCGATGGCAAGGATACCTTGAGCCGTGCCATGTCGGTGGAGATTTCACCATTGCTGGCCATATAATCCACAAGAGCTTCTGTCGTGACTTGGCCAAGGCTCTTGGCAACGTTTTTTCCATAGGCACGGGTGATCGAGAATGCCTCGCAAGCCAAGCGATGCTGGCTCTTGACACCCGACATGTCGATGCCGTTGCAGATGATCACGACGCTCGCGGCATCGCTCAAGTCCTTGAACCGCTTGTCATTGAAATTTGACAGGAAATGGTCCCGGGTTTCCTCCCGCACGCCGATGTATTTGGACACGTCGATGGCGAGGGAGGCGTCGATCAATTTTTCAACGAATGAGTGGCCCAGGTTGAAAAACTCGAGGCGCTCGTTTTTCAGCGCGGTGACGCGGTCGAACGTCCCGACGTGCTCGCCGGCAACACCCTCGTCTATGGTGTAAACGTTATCCTTGACTTCCTTGATGGCGATGGTGCCGATACCCTTGCCCACTAGCCTTGTCTTGATCGAATCGCGGACATCATCAGGGAGGGAGGATGCCGTTGCCCCGTTCACCGCCCCGATCAGCAAGAACATGTAACGCTTCAAGGCCTGGTAGTAATTTAGCTCGATGTTGCACGCGAGGGATGCGTCGCTCATGAGCTCCTTGCTCTCCATTTCCAAGATCACGTCTTGCATGCTGGTCCGTTGTTTCTGGAGATGCTTGAGCTTCTCCGAGATCTTGTTGCCGAGCAACTGGAACTTGAAGTCGATCTCCTCATCTGTCCTGGAGGTAAGAATGGCAGTACCGATGTCGTCCTCGAAATTCACCAGGATCGGTTCCAGTTCCCCGACGATCTCTTGGAAGGCATATATGCGTTCCGACAGGATCGACACGATGTTTTCCTCCACCGTGTCCTTCAATGCAAAGTTGAATACGTTCACGTCGTGATCCTGGCCGATCCTGTCCACGCGACCGATACGCTGTTCCAGTTTCATCGGGTTCCAAGGCAAATCGTAGTTGATGACGTTGTGGCAAAACTGGAAATTCCGGCCCTCCCCGCCGGCCTCCGTGCTGATGAGCACGAACGGCTTTCCCGCGCTCGACTTGAACCGGTCGATCTGGACGTCCTTTTCTTCCTTCGTGAGTTGGCCGTGGAATATGCCTATCTCCACTTCCTTGATGGTGCTCTCGATGACCAGTTTCAAGTAATGCAAGGTACGGATGAACTGGGTGAAGACGATGATCTTCACGTCCCGTTCCTTCCGCATGATGGCCATGATCAGGTCCACGAGCGCCGATGCCTTGGAGTCTTGTTTCAGCGCGGTGAGCTTGGCGTGGTAATCGTTGAGCATCGGCACGTCCTGGTCGATGGTCGCGATCCTTTTCTCGAGCGCGACGAGTTTTTTCTTGCATTCCTCCTCGGTCATGGTCGCTGCCGCAGCCTCGACTTGTGCTTGCTGCTGGAGCAAGGTCACCTGGACCTCCCGCAGCTTGGCAACCCGCTGCTGGATGGTCTTCCGCAGAGCCACGTGCGAGGACGCGAGCAGCCGCTGGAACACGACCATGACGAAGCCAGTTGCGGCATTCTTTTCCTCCAGCGCCCGCTGATACACCGTCGTTATGTAGAGCCGGATGGCCTTGTAGATGTCGAGCTCTTCCTTCGTGGGTTCGACGAGGATGATCTTCGTGTTGCGCTTCGGCAAAAATCCATGGAACACGTGCCTTTTCTTGTTCCGGATCAAGATCCGTGACAGTAAGTGACGATCGCGCATCGAGCTGATGATGGTTTCCTTGAGCTCTTGGCTCCCCCGCGCGAGCGCGTCTTGCACGGCTTCCGGGCTGGAAAACCGGGCATCGTCGTGCAGCAGCTCACCGAGCATGTTGAGCATGTAATTTTTCTCGAAGATGTTCAGCCGGCCAAACCTGTCCATGTTCTTAAGAACCAGGTTGTAATGGGATATCTTTTCCTTGAATTCGAGAAAATTGGAGTATTTCGGAAACAAGCTCGGGTCGAGCAACTGGATCAGCGAGAACAGCTCGAATGGATTCAATTGCATCGGGGTAGCGGTCAGCAACAACACGACACGCGATTGAGTGCACACGATTTCACCGAGCTCGTAATTTTTCGTCTTCCGGAAAGATTCTTTCGTTCCCGCATATCGCCGGAGATGATGAGCCTCATCGAATATGGCCATGTCGAAGAACATCTCTTTCATCGCCGCCCGGCTCTCGTCACGTCGGAGAAAATGCAATGAAGTGAGAATCCGTGGGTATAAACTCCATGGATTGATACCCGGATAGCCCACCTTCAACGACTTCACGAATGCACCATCATAGACCGTGAACTCCATGTTGAACTTGGATTCGAGCTCGAACTTCCACTGGGGTACCAGGTTTGCAGGCACGATGATGATGACCCGGTTGACGATGTTCTGCAAAGAAAGTTCCTTCAAGATGGCGAGAGCCTCGATGGTCTTGCCCAGCCCGACCTCGTCGCAGAGCAAGAACCGGGATGGATAGTTTCCCAGCACCTGGTTGATGACCTTGATCTGGTGCGGGAACGCTTCGATGCGGCCGTGGCACACCGCCTGGAACCGGGGATCCGTGGGAAGGCAATAGCGGAAGTAGTACGCGTTCAAGAACCAGCCGACGAGCATAGCATCGGCCGGGACCAGCGTGGCAGGGTCAAAATCAGCAGCAATGCCCCGGGAGACGCGGGTGATCACGCTTTCTTGCAAGGCCTTGGTCGACTTGTCCTTGAAAAATTCGATCTCGTACCGGTACATTTCATCGGTCGTGTTGTCGATTTTTTTGACGATTTTTCCAGTTCCATACCTGGTTTGAACCAGCGCGCCATCGGGAATGATTAACCGGGCTAATTCATGGTGATAGAGAGTCTTCACTGGAGGGCTCGGAAAAATCACTTTGTAATGCAAGACGGGTTCCTGATCCACGGAAAAGATGTCGCCCACGCCGAGCTTCGTGTTATTCTTGACAACGACCTTCATTCCGGGTAGAAACGGAACGAGAGTTGCCGATAGCGAGGTCATGCTATTACGCTAGATAATGCAACACATCATTAGAACGTTGTCAATACATGCCGTTCTTTCAAAAATGAGATATGCTTGAGCAAAAATAGAAGAAAATTAAGAGGAGATGCCACCCTCATACCAACATGTTAACCATGTCCGTGATGGTCTCGTCAACCTTAACGCCCAATTTTGATGACGTGGCCTTGAACGCCATGAGCTTGTTTTCTTTTACAAAGGCTTGTGCCATCGTTTCCATCTTGGCAAGTTGTTCCTTGTTCACGATATCCATCTTTGTCCCCACGAGCACGATGGGCATTGTGGCCGGTGAGCCTTCTTTAATTTGCGAGATCCATTCTTTCCGCAAGTTCTCCAGCGTTTGCTTGTCTGAAAGGTCGAAAAGCAAGAATGCTGCGTTGAAGGGCGGAGTGACGCAGGAATGCTGCTTCGCTTCCTTGAAGTGACCACCCAGGTCCCACAGGTCCATCTTGATCTTCTTCTTGTTGCGTTTCAAGACCTGCGTGTGGAATTGGCAGCCAATCGTTGGCTTGGTGTCTTTTACAAACTCGCGAAAAATGTACCGGTGAAGGAAGCACGTTTTTCCAACGCCGCTAGGGCCTCCCACCACTATTTTCCAGTTATAATCATAATTTTCCGCCATAGTTTTCACCATTCCCCATCGTTTAGAATATAAAAAAGCTGTGAATATGTATTATCAAATCGGTTTTAAGGATTTCTCATTTTCCATTCAAAAAGAACAAGCTCCAACAATCGCTTGGATCGACGAAGAAAAAATGAAAAAATAGGACTACTCTCATACGAGGAATACCATAATGCCAGCAGCAATGCCAATGCTCAAAGCAATAACGATCTCGACTATCCTGGATATGAATAGCTTTCTGAATTGATGCAAGTCGGGGTGCCTTCGAGCAAACCGGCCTGGCACTTTTGCTTGCGGCTCGGCGGATATCATCTGGTATATCGCGACGGCATCTTTCACCTCGATTATCTGCCGTGGATCGAAGAGAAGATGCAACACGAGCAAGAGCAATCCCGTGCCAATCACGAGGTGAATCGCAATGGTGCCCGCTGTGAAGGGATCGCTCGCCGGGCCAAGGAGGGAAGCCGAGGAAATGCCGAACCCTATCAAGACTGCTAAGCCCGTGGCAACGATGTGATCCCAAGCGTTGTTCTGCCGCGGGAGCATCGCCGGTTTCATCATACCGCCCTCGCCCTTGCACGCGTCGTGGACGGTCGCATCCTTGAAAAAATACTCGTCATGGAAGATACCCCGCGCCGACAAGAAGTGAAGCTGGTTTCCATTCACACTCACTTTGCACCTGCTATTGCTGCTCGCTCTTGCTGAAAGTTCTTTCTTGAACCATTCCACGAGGACGATCCCGCCGAAGACGATGAATGTAACGCGGACCGGATCGCTGGTGTAAAACGAGAAAATGCGGCTCGTGATGGCGATTGCTATGAGGGAAAGGCCGAGGATAAGGCGCTTGATATCCCCGGGCTGCTGGAACTCGCTATCCCGTTCAGGGGATGCCTTGGCAACGGGAGCACCGAGCACGGGCGCGAGCCCCGGGAAACCTTCGATGATCCCTCTACGCTCGTGCCGACCGAGCGGAGAATAAAAATGCAGCTCGTACATGGTCTCGGCCGTGAAGATATTCATAACGTGGTTCCCGCCGAACAAGACCAAAAGGAATATGGCAGCAAGTTGCACGCTAGCGCTGAGCACGTATATGCCACCGATGAGCAGCCCCGTGCCGAACGTAAAAGGGCTGACCAGGAAGGAAAAGCCATCGATATACAGCAAGTAGATCTGGAACGTGAACAGCGGGATCCATAGTAACCTCGGTCCAGTGCTCGTGTTGGTCAAAGTTGCCGTCTTGATATCTGCCAAGGGGATGCTCGTCTTGATCTCGTTGAAAGCCCGGGATTCCACGATGGAGACTACCCCGTCAGCATGCATGATGCTGATTCCCTTGACCGAAAAAGCAGCGTACGAGACGAGCACCGCACCGATCACGAGCGGGATAAAACCGGATGGGAAAGCCGACGATGGCCCTCCAAGATAGAGCCAGAGGCCAACGAGGTTCACGTCTGTGAATCCAGCCCCGAAGAATGAAAAACTCAGCACACCTACGACGACGAGCATGGCACCTGCGATAAACCTCGACCAGGGGATGCTGACCATAGTATTAGGGCCGCTTAGCTTGGTTGGCATCCGCGGGATAACGCGAACCGACCGGAAATAAAGGGATGCTATCGCTAGCCCGGCAAATATCGTGCCAGCATAAATGAAAAAGCTGAAATTATAATCGAAAAGGATACCATAGAGCTCAAACTCCACGCTTATCCCCGGGATCATCACCCCGGCGAGGATTAAAATCACGGGAACAATAACCATGGCGAGGCCGGCACACAAGCTAGCACGTCTCGTGATGGTCTGGTTCATACCACGCGCACCCCCGTTCCGTTCATCAAGCCGAAGCCCCGCATCAGCCAGTAGGGCGTCAAGAAAGAAAGCCCCATTTGCTCGTAAGTGCTGTTCGTGTAGGTCCCTTGCACCGCGAAGGGGTTTCCGCCCCAAATATAACTCTTGGTCTGGCACATCTCGACGGTCAAGGGCCGGTCATAAAATCCCCTATCCAGCTCGAGCTCAAAAAAGAACGGGGCGAGGAAGTTCCCGACGGGATTGTACTGGAAAAACGCCTGCCACCTGCTGAAATCGACGAGATGGTATTCCGCGGTTGGCGATATCAAGGGCGCTGCAATGTCCGGGTAATGGTTGATCTTGAATCGGGTTAACTGATCCTCGATGTCGCGCACGTAATCGTCGCCGGGGCGATACTGGTGCACGATCAGGTTGATGGCATTGAAATGTGCATTCCGGTGCGTCTTCACGTATGACCATAAGCCAGTTTCGAAATTGCGGAGGTATTGTCCCCTCAGCGCCGGGTCCTCCTCGAGCATAAGCAATCCAAACACCACGTCGATGCCAAAATTATATGCGTAATAATTGGCAATGATCTCTTGTGCGCCGCCTTCTTGAGTAAAGAGCGCATAGCCTTCCTCGACAGCATAATGGTGATACAACCGCGCGTACTTGCCGGGATGTGCCATGGCTCCCATCTTCAGTAACAAGAGGATCCAGCTGCCACCTTGGAAGAAACGCACCTTCTGGTCAACGCCCGTCGTGCCGCCGAAGCCACCGATGCCGAGGAAGTTCGACTTGATCATGCCGTTGCACAGCTGGTCGATCACGAGCGACAAGGTGCTTTGCACCCACGGGTCGTCCACGTACTTGTAGGTAATGGCGACGCCCATGTAATAGCCACCGTACTCGTCAAGGCTCGTGAAATCGCTGTATCGCCAATTGCTGTAGATGCCGGACCCGTTGAAATACGCGTACGGGGAGCGTGGCCCCGGGTACGATAAGTTGAACAGCGGCATCCCGGGAATGCTCGCGTTTTCGGGTGATGCCCACATGCGGGCAAGGATTGCTCCATGTTCCGGGCCAAGTCCGCCGTTCGGCACCGCAAGCATCATTGACATTCCGCTGACGAGTTTCTTGATGACACGCAGGGCATCTTGTTCCATTATCGTGTTGTTCTCTCGCTTTGCCGTGAGATATTTCCCGACGAACCCGACGATTGCCGTCGCGGAATACAGCGCACCGTTATCGGTGAACTGGTACCGTGAAACATTCGTCAAGCTCGTGTTGGTGAAGTAGGTCGGCACCGAGTAATTCAACGGCATATGGAACTGCTCGAATCGTTGCCCGTAAAACTCTGCCATAGCCGCGAGGTCCGTGTAGTTCGCGGGTTGGAACGAAACGATATCCGGCATCTTCGACTCGTCCATACCAAAGCTCGGGATTTCCGCAAAAATAGTTCCAGAAATACCGAAAATGCTGCCAAACAAGACCACCGGGACCAGGATCACGACGGCCAGGCCTATTTTTTGCTTCTTTAAGTCCTTCAACCTTCGAATTCGCATGTTTCAAGACATTTCCGGCGAGTATAAAAAACCATATTATAAAATGCCAAGGATTATGTCAAGGATGCTTCGCGGGTTTTTCCAAGGTCTTTACCGAATCGAACGTGTCAATGTCTTGCCAATAAAACGACTTGCCGAGATGCATCGCCGGGATGATGTTCACGTCCACGAGAAACTCGTGATCGTCCTTGACGTGCTCATCGAGCCACGATTTCAAGAACTCGGCAAATTTCGTGGCGCCCCGATTCAGATACCCGACCGCTTCCATGAGAATGTCGACGTGCACGGCCATCATGGGTACCACGGGACACGCGAGAACGTCGGCGTGCACGGCACTCGCGAGCCGGGCAGGGATCAAGTCCTTCAACGAGCTCGATGCGGGCCAAGGGTGCGAACCGTCTCGATTCTCGACGATCACGTGCAGCCGGGATCGCGAAGCCATCATATCCCTGGCGGGAATCCCGGTCACGAAATACGGGGCGCGGCGGTCGATGACCAGGTCGGAGGGGGATAGCATCACCATACGATCAAACCCCTTGCTCGTGAGAATCCCGTGTTCCACGAAATGATTCAATGCTCCTGCCAGCGTGTATAATGGCCCCTTCCGGTAATCGATCGCAGGATTCGGCGGGATGATCTCGATGTTCAAGTGGGACATCGTGTCGCTGACGAACCGTACGATCTTTTCCCCCAAATACCCCGTAGTGATGTAGACCTTTTCGATTCCCCCCTCGAACAGCGCTCCCACGAGGTGCGCTAGGATAGGCTTACGTTCCGCGGTCTTGCCGGGGAGCCCGACGGGAAACAAGGTCTTGGGTATCGGATATTCCAAACCCGCGGGGAGCTGCCGTGCCTCGAATTTTCCTCCGAAAAAACGTATTCCCTCGCCGGCAGCGAGTATGATGGCATCCACGAGAAACCTACCTTAAATTACGGTTGTCACTTCGCTCCGATCCTTGTGAACGATGATGGTGTGTTCCATTTGCGCCACGAGGCCTTTACCCCGTTCCATGAGCAACGGATAATACTGGAGCGAATCCTTGCTTGCCAGCTCCTTGATGGTGGGCATGATCCGCTCCCGGGGCATCTTGCCGATGAGCCATCGCGGGCTGAACGGGAGCGTGTTGAATTGCTTGCGGATGAGCTCGAGCGTCGTGGCAACTTGCATGTTGACCTGGTGCCTCGGTCGTTTGTTGAACCGGTAGATCATCCACGTGCTGCCGTCGACGACGTAGCCTGTGCCTGTCGTCGAGAAGGGTTCCACGGCAAAGATGTCCCCTTCCTTCAAGACGTACGGGTAACCAGAACCCGTGTTTGGAACAAAAACACCACCGTGCAAGTTGTATTGCTCCAAGTTATGGCCGCCGAGATTACGAATCGGGGTAAATCCAGCCTTCACGATCGTTTCCTCGACAAGCTTTCCGATGTGGATGACATTTTCGCCGGTATAAAAATTTTTCACGACCACGTCGAGCGCAGCAGCCGCGGCATCGATCAATTTCTGGTACACGCCGCCATTGCTGCCCACGTCGATCGTGATCGCGTGGTCGGCGATGTAACCGTCGACTTGCGTGCCGACATCGATTTTTAAGAGGCCCTTCTCGGGTAAAACAGACTTGTCATCGATCCCGGGCGAGTAGTGCGCCGCGCAATCGTCCAGCGACAGGTTCACGGGAAACGACAGTCCAACACCCTTATCAACGATAAATTTCTCGATCCGGGTTCCCAGGTCGAGCATGGTAGTTCCTGGCTTGGCAATTGTCCGCCCGAACGCAGCGGCCTCGGCGCATACGCGCCCGGCTTTCCGATACTTGTCGAGAATGGCTTCGTCAACCACGGCAACGACCCGTCTTAGATTGCGTGATGGATGGGATTAACACGGCTCGCCGTGAATATAATGCTATGGAATGGAACCATTGAAAAAAGAGTAAATAATGATGGCGCGAAGGAACCGACGAGGCCGAGATTCTTGATCAGCTCGTCGTTTTTAAGTATTCAAATCACCTTGGCATCCAATACATCACATCTTCATAGCATCCCTCAGACTCCACTCAAAAAACAAATTGAACGAAGAAACCGATTAATTAATAAAATGAAAACAAGTATTCAAGTGCCCTTGGCAACTTCGATGAAGATCCGAACGGTCCTATCACCAAGTTCAATGGTGCACTCGGTTCCCGTTGCTTGATCTCCAAAATCTAAGCACCGTGTCTCATTTTTGACCATGTCAATAAATTTCCCCAATTCTTTCTTGATATCGAGGTCTTTATCCGGTGCATTTATCTTGATACATTCCTTGTTTCTTGACAAGTTTAGAGACTTCCGAATGGTTTGCACGTTACGGATTAAGTCCCTTGCAAACCCTTCTTGTGCAAGATCGGGATTGATCTCACCATTGAGGATTGCGGTTCCATATGAAAGGATTTTTACCACATAAGGTGCCTTTCCTGAAATCATCACCTGGACGTGCTCACTCGATATTTCACATAATTTGTCAACTTTTTCAAGCACCAATTTTCCTTTTGCAAGTTTCTCCCGAAGGACTTTTGGATCAAGCGCCATTATTTCTTTCTCTACTTTTAGCCGGTCCTTCTTGAAGTCCTTGCCAATTGCCCCTTTATTCAGTACGATCGATTCTGTATAGTACGATGAAAGATCTTTTGCCTCTACAAACAAGATGTCTTTGCAATTCAGTTCTGATCGGTAATGGCGTGCCCCAGAATCTTTCTCTGGAGATCGCCCAATCTCGAACGCTATCTAGGAAATTGCCAAATCGTCCTTCACCTATGGATTTTGGAACCCAGTTGATTGTTTTATTTAATTCAACGAGCTCGTCTTTGAAAGAGACCGCGTTGATAAACCAGGATTCCCGGGCATAATAGATAAGGGCACGTTTACATCGCCAGCAAAAAGGATAGTCATGCGTGTAATCTCGGACATCTAATAATTTCCCTTCTTTTTTCAACTGTTCAATAACCCATTTATCAGTATCCCATACGCCTTCCTTGCCGATATCATTTCTATCAATCTTAAAATATTTTCCAGCAAGTTCGGGAATCGAATTGTCAAAAAATCCCTTTTCCGTGATTGGTTGAACAAGAGGAAGATCGAAACGGGCACCGATATTATAATCGTCTTCACCAAAAGCTGGAGCTATGTGAACAAAACCCGTGGAAATGTTATCGCTGGCAGGTTCTGTGGTGACAAAATCTCCCGTGATAACCATGAATGCTTTCTTGGATGACAGATCCTTAAAATAGGGGAATAAAGGTTCGTATTTTTTGTACGCTAGATCCTCGCCGTAAAATTCCCGAATTTTCGTGTACTTGCCTGATCCAAGAACAACATCGAGCAATTCCGTGGCAATTATAAGTTTTTCATTTTTCCACTCGACAAGCGAGTATCTACTGTTTGCGTTAACGGCAAGTGCAACATTGCTCAATAAAGTCCACGGTGTCGTCGTCCATGCTACGAATTTAACGCCTTCAAAGTTTGGATCTAGTATTTTAAATGTCACATACACTGATTTTTCCCTGATTTGTTCGTATCCCTGTGAAATTTCATGGGAAGACAAGGCAGTTTCGCAACGTGGACAAAAAGGCACGACTTTTTTACCTTTATAGATTTTTCCCTTGTCAAAAAGCTGTTTTAAAGACCACCAGACAGATTCTATAAATTCCTTCGTGCACGTGATGTATGCATCTTTCATA
>JAUQYW010000226.1 GCA_030587525.1 Candidatus Sigynarchaeota archaeon
GTGCCCTGCCGCGATTGCCGACACGCAAGAAAATCGGGCAACGAGCCCCGTGCATGGTGATGTTGGAGATGACGACGTTGTCCACGTGAGCGCCGTCGACCGCTTCGAGGGCAATGCCCCCGAGATAGCCACCGGCGCCGGGCCGCACGAACAGCGTGCAGTTGGAAAAGGCGATATTGCGGCAATCGCCGCTGGTTTCCGTCCCGATTTTCAAGCCATAACACGAAGTCCCGATGCAACAATTCGTGACAGCGATATCCTCGGTGGTGCTGAGTCGACCAAGTGCCGGGCTGGTTTTCAAGCATACGGCATCGTCTTGGGCATCGATGTAGCAATTCGTGACCATGCCATGGCGGCAATTATCAAAATCGATGCCGTCGGCGAGGCCTCGATGGATGGAAACGCCATCGATCACGACTTGCTCGCAATTGATCAAGCTGATGTTGTAATTCGGTGCATCTTCGATAACGATATCCCGGATCGTTATATGGTGGCACGATTTCAGGCCGATTGGTTTTGGCCCCGCACGCCGGAATGGCTTGCCGTTGATTTTTCCTTTACCAGTTATCGAGAAATTGCCCGCGTTCTCTGCATGGATCAAGGAAAATCGAAAGAAGGTCGTCTCGATATCGGCATTCGGATTGTACGGCAGCTCCTCGGGCTCGTCGAAGTCCTCTTCTCGCGGGCTGTATTGCAAGCAAGCCCCGGGCGCAAGGTCGAGGATGACATTACTCTTGAGATGTATCGTGCCGCAAAGATAGGTCCCGGGCGGCACGTGCACGGTACCCCCGCCATTTTTCGTGCACTCGTCGATGGCGCGCTGGATCGCCGGGCTGTCGAGTGATTGGCCATTCCCCGTGGCCCCGTGATCGCGCACGTCGTAGTGCGCTGGTAACGACTGGTTTGGCATGATGTTACCTTTCGGTGGCTCCCCAAATAAATACTGCATACCGTGTCCCGCTGTTCCAGATTCCGGACGACAACTCAAAGTAGGCGTGCATGTTATCCCGATTAAGGTAATACATTTCTCCTGGATGAGAACTACCCCTGTGGTTGACCAGCGTGGCATCGATGGCACGAGATCCTTCAAAACAGCATATGGCTTATTGGAAACCCGTGGCGGTTATTCTCGCTGCTTGCACGGGCTTGTCGATATATTTCAGCGCGTGGGTGTTCATCGGCGGGTTCTGGATCTGGTGGGCTTCTGGATTCGCCGCGGGATCGGAAATCGCCGCATACCGGCCGCTGATCTACGCGGCGTGGATTTTTCTCTTCACGTGCCTAGGGTTGGACGCGTACGCCGTGATTAAATTGTGCAAAGTGCGTGGTAAAGGGCACCATCGATTCGCAAATGTGAGTTCCATCATCATCCTCGTCGCGAGCTTCACCGCATTCGTTAATCTTGGGGGAGGGTCGGTTCAAACGCAGTCAACGCCGCTGATCGTGCTCCCAGGTGGAGATCCATCGACCCGGGCGGTCATAGCTTGTTTCACACCCGCAATGCAACAAAACCTGGTGCTCGAATACACCCTCGATGGGTCCGCGACGACGGTGCAAGCATTCGATTCCGGCGATGGCACGTCCCATCGATTCTGCCTCGAAGCCCTTTTACCGAATTCAACCTATGAATATCACTTGATAGCGAATTCGAGCAGCTCGCAAACCGTTCCCTCAGGTATGGATCAAGCACGGTTCTTCAAGACCGCTCCCCGCAATTCAACGGGGGGCATCACGTTCCTGTCCATTTCCGACATGCATTCGTGGTTTCCCGCGGACCTGGCGTCGAAGATGACCTCGGAACGGCCCGATTTCATCGTCGAAGCGGGTGACCTCACGGGTATGGGGAGCGATAGTAGCGACTGGAGCCGGTATTTCCAGGCGACCGGTATACTGTATGACGGGTCGAGTGCCAGCACGCCCGCCGCGCTTCGATTGCCGGTGATCGGAAACCACGATGGCCTTTTCTTCGGCCGGAATAATTTCGGCATCTTTTTTTACGGGATAGGCAATGGGTCAGATTCACCATTTTGGTACCGGGTCGACGCGGGCGATGTGCATTTCATCATGCTCGACGTGGAATGGGGCCTGGAAACTTTCATCAAAGTGCAAGAAGACTGGTTGCAGCAGACGCTCGCGAGCATCAATCCTGCCGATTTCATCATCGTCACGACCCATTGTCCCGTCTACTCGTCCGGGAACAACGGGGAAATCACGGGCGTCGCAGCGAAGCTCGCGCCCATCTTCGAAGGCGGCGGGGTAGACCTCGTC
>JAUQYW010000227.1 GCA_030587525.1 Candidatus Sigynarchaeota archaeon
CCCCCTTTCGATACCATGGCGCGTCGTTCTTCCTTCCCGGGATAACATATGCCGCAATGGTGCCAATCATCCATTCGATCGACCCGATATACTTTGCTCTCTCCCACGCGATCATGATGAGGTGGAACATCGCGAGCGCCAATACCAAGGTCGTGAATGTGCCGCCCCAGTCCATCCTTATGTATGGTTCGCCATAAAAAACGCTGGTGATGATGAACCGGGCAATGAAATACACGAATTGGATGTTGTAGATCGTGAATGCAACGAACCCGAAACGACGAATGAAGGTGGTTTTTGCTGCAAAATTCTTCCCGTTTCCCCTGAATTCCACAATTCGCACGATGATCATGATGGCTGCAAGGGCAACTCCATTTACTGCGAGGAACTGGAATAACCAACCCAAGACGGGCAAGTATGCGGGGATATTGTTAAAAATTGGATCGCTGGTGCGCATTGCATTATTGACCCAGAGCCGATGGTCCCACATAAAAGAATAGAGATTCAAGGCGGCCGTGGAGTCATATCCCATCATGAGAACGATATTCACGATCACCCCTGCCAAGCCCACGAGGAACATCGTGAAAGCAATCTTCAATACCTTTTTCGGAAAATCTCTCGGGATCTTCTCTCGCGGCAAGGAAAGCACGATACCAATGATGCTGCCGAAGAACGAGGTTGCTAGGTAGGGGAAGCACGGCTCCGGCTTTCCCGCAATAACGTTCGCAAAGAAAGCCGTCATAACCTCTGCGAAGCTCGCGTTCCTGAGGTCCGGTTCGGTCCTCGCGAAAGGAGCCGTGCCATATGGAAACCCTGGCCCTAATGCTTGGAAGAGCCATTCCCACAAGAAAGGCGTGGCCACCAAGATAGCAATTGCCAAGATGATGTAAGCCTTGATGATCTTGCCATATTGCGCAATCCCATAAAGCTTCACGAGGATTCCTTGAACGATGCCATTGAGAATGATGCACCAAGCTATGGTATGGATGGTTTCAAACCGGAATCCTCCCGTGAAAAAAACGGCTCCCGTATAATTCGACAAATTGTCCAAGTTGTTGAAAATTTCACCAAATGCCCCATGATATCCGATCACGCCCTCACTCAGTACTGCAAAGAACAATAATATAATCCCGCCTGCCACTTGACGAATGACGAGATCCTTGACGGGTTTACCGGCCTGGAGGAGTCTCATCATGCTAATCATGTTGCCGATGGCGCTCACTGCCAAGAATAATCCCGCCAATCCACCAAGAAATGAAACCAAGAGAAGCGCAATGACATTTAACAAGGGGACGTCGTTGATGTTTGAAGTTATGCCAGGTATATTGAACGAGTCGCTGATGACATGTAGGAAAATCATCAAGAATATTGCTAACCCTCTCAAGAAATCAATGCTCGCATAGCGTCTCATAATGACCATATACAATTCCATAATGGGAAAAATAAATATATTTCATTCCAGAAAAAATGATAACAACCGAATTTTGGATCTTTCTTAACTTGCTCGTTCGCTCGTGTGGCAATTCAAATTTCTAAGGTGGTAGAATCAATGCCTTGTTGCCCTATTGTTGAAAATGAATTATCGATGGCTCATGAGATCTTCAAAAGTACGTCGTAAATATGCTTGCGTTGCAAAAAGACGATCAAATCTATGAATTATTGTCTGAAAAAACGCTGGATTTTTCAGATGAAAGTATCTTTCTATCATTCAAGGGCAAAAGAACGACTGCGTTCTCAAGGGGCGCATTCAGAAAATCTTTGAATCCCGAAAACGAACTACAATCATTATTTCCAGAAGCGGCTGATCATGCCTAAAAAAATCACACTCCAATCGAAAATATCTCTCAATCACGGGCCCGCCATTCCGGTACTCGGTTACGGCACCGCGTGTGTGGGACCTCGCACCCAAATCGGTCCGATGCTCCCGATAGCGCTTGACGCTGGTTATCGATTGATCGATACCGCCATGATCTACATGACCGAACGGATCGTGGGTGATGCTATCTCCAAGGCCCACATCCCCCGTTCCGATATATTCATCACGACCAAGGTCTGGAAAGATGCAATGCGCGCTGGGGCGGTGCGTGAATCCGCGGAAGAGAGCCTTGACAATTTGCATCTCGAGTATGTTGATCTTCTTCTCATCCACCGACCGCTCCGCGCGTTCAACGTAGAGGCATGGCACGTCTTGGAGGATCTGCTAGCAGAAGGCAAAACCAAGGCGATCGGGGTAAGCAATTTTACCCAAGCCCACCTTGAAGCGATTCGGGAGCAAAGTAGCAAGGTTCCAGCGGTTAATCAGATCGAAAATCATCCCTTCTTTTATCGCAAAGAATTGATTCAATACTGTAACCAACATCATATCCTCGTAGAATCGTATGCTCCGTTGATGGTAGGCAAAAAATTACAAGACCCGCGTTTGGGCATTATCGCGAAAAGCCATAGGAAAACGCCAGCACAGGTAATTTTGCGATGGAATATCCAACACGGTTTCGTGCCGATTCCATGTTCGGTAAACGCGCAACATATCCGGGAAAATGCCCAGATCTTTGATTTCACGCTGTCACTCCAGGAAATGACCGAGATGGATGGTTGGAATGAAAATTTCGAAATCTATCCCGATAAGGAAGAATAAGTTATCGCCGGGGCTAAATACTTGCCCGTCGCTGGAATTGACCAAAATTTTTTTCATTGCATTCTTCTTGGATCGTATTTTGGATGGAAACAATATCCTGCTTCAGGATTTGCGAGAAATCTAGGATCCCATGGCTTGAAAATCATTATTAATCGGTTCGTGGGTTTTTCTTTTCCTGTATAGATTTGGGATTGTATTTCGATTTCTGGTAAATCTACTTGGTTTAGGGATTGAATGATATCCGCTTGACTTGGCCAGAGAGAAATCATGTGAAAATCTCTTGCAGGGTCCTCGAAGAAGAATTGATAGATCGCAGATTCTGAAAGCAAATTTTTATTCTGTTCAAGAAATATCCTGAGGATTTCTTGGCCTTTAGACAGTTTTCCCACGAATAATACAGGTTCTAGTTTAGATTTACTTCGATAATTGAGATTCACGTGTTTGTAGACGGGAGTTACCTCAATGGCCTGTAATGTTGCGACAGTATCTTTCAGTCTTGTTTCTATGTCATTGGAATAAACAGCCGACCAAGAGAACGATTTTCGAATTGCTGGGTCAAAAGTAATCGCAAGTTCTTTGCTAACCGTGGGTTCCATCGCATGTTCCCAGAACACCTTTTCTGAGGTATAAAACTCGATGAACCGAAGTTTTTCGGGTTCCTCCGCTGAAGGTCTTGAGAAATGATACGTAACAACACCCGTGATTGAATTATCGATCTGATACTGCGCCGCCTTCTTTAGGGCATGTAAGACCCTATCTGCACCCTGAAGGTCAAAACAAGTGTATTCAACAAAATTGAATATAAACGTCATCTGCATACGAACCGTCATATTCTAATCATCAACCAAATTTTGAGATAAATTGTCTCACGGATTGATTTCCGCCAGAATCTACTGCCACCACGGTCAGAAAGGTTTCCATTATCGTGGTGAACTTAGTTGCCCATTCGCGGGTAAAAGAGGGATCCGTGTAACCAAAAGTGACGTTGAAGGAATCTTGGACGGTATAGGCATGAGCCACCATTCCCGCACTAGAGACTCTAGGTGTATCATACGCGCCGGCTATTACCTTCACGCCCAGAAGTTTAAACCCGTGATATTCCTGCCGGATCGGCGTGCGCCCGACGGACGAGGCCATAAACGTGACGTCTATCATACCAGACGTCATAACGTCTGGTCGATCCATGATATCGAAACGAAATTTCAAAGGATACCTTGACGCGAGCCCCTTTTTAATGCAACGTGTCGTTTCTTGGAGTAAGCTCCATAACGTCATTTCAGCACGAAGATCTTGTTCCCAGATCAAACCCGAGCTGCCACAGACCGAATTTTCATTGCCAATCGGGGGCGTTACATACGGTCGCAAATTCACGGGTGCACAGATGACCACGTGATGAGGGAGCCCCGAGATTCCAAGCGAATTCACGGAAACGGCGAGCATCTCCGCGCACGTGAGCGCAGCTTGGTTGGTGACGTTATGCTTCTTGCACGCGGAGAGAAGTTGATTTGTTCTTTTTTTATCAAAGGCAAACCAGATCGCGGAAACGTGTGCAGGAGCGTTTGGATCGAGATTGGATTGGGGCTTTAGCGGTGGTAAAGAAGGCTTGGCGACTTTCACGGATGGAATTTCTGCGACATTCGGAGGAATATGGGATTGCATGTTGAAAAATTCTTGAGATGTTACCTTCTTGATGGGCTCGCGAGAGAGAACCTTTTCTAAAAAATCCAGGAATGTATCCAAGATCGCAAACACGCCAATCCCATCAGAGCCGCAATGGTTTATCATCAAGAATAATTGATGATGGATGAGATCCGAGTCCGAGCGCAATCGAAAATACCATAGCTCGGGACAATTCGTCCGAGGCTGGTTCGTCATTTCGTGAAGGTTTTTTTTCCATGTATCATCCGTTAAAGGACCAATTTCAAATTGAAATTGCACATCAGGAATCGATTTTGCAGGATCTTGTTCCTGGAATTTTAACTTGAATGGAAGCTTATCATCGGATTGAAGTGACATTCTCAAATAGGGATGGCGAAGTTGCGTGAAATACCATGCTTGGTCCACATCGACTTTGGTTAGCTTGCCTTCAAGGAGTATAGCGGAACATATGTTGTTATTCGAATGTATCGCTTCATAGAATTCAAGCGGGCGACTAATCATAATAGTCTCACTGCACTTTCAAGATGGGGCAATCTTTTTTTTATGAGTGTTCTCAACAATTGCATTGACAATTTCAGGAACGAGTTCCCCGGGGAAGCTGTGGCCCATCCCGTTCATAATCCGCAATTCAGCACCAGGAATCGTATTTGCAATCACTCTTGCTATATCAACCGGGTAAAAGGGATCTTCACTCCCATGGATAACAACGGTCGGCGCTCGAATTGTAGCAATCTCGGGTTGGATGTTTCCCGGAACTGCTAGAGCGGCGAGTTGGCGAATAGGGCCTTCGGGATAATAGCAGCGATCATATTCTCTTGTTCTATATTCTCTTGCTAAGCCCTCATCAAAATCAAAAGCACCGTAGACGAGCTTATCACGCCGCACGGTTTCAGCAATATATGCTTCGCGCTCGGAAGGAATGGGTGCAAAGAACTGCATCAAAACCTCTGGCTTTCCCGGCGGTAATGCGGGATTTCCCGTCGTACTCATGATAATCGCGAGTGACAATACCCGAGACGGGTGCTTGTAAGCAAATGCCTGAGCGATCACTCCGCCCATGGAAGCCCCGCAGATGTGAGCTTTATTAATCTTCAACGTATCCAAAATACCGATTGCATCATTGACCATGTCTTCTAATGTGTAAGGAACTTTTGGCTTTTCTCCACGAGCAAAGGCAGCATTAATCTGGGTAAAATCAGGAATGCCCGCGTTGCTGAGCTTTGTTGATAATCCCACATCTCGGTTGTCGAATCTGATGACGAAGAAACCCTTATCTGCAAGGCTATTGCACATTTCATCCGGCCAAGCATGCATTTGACTCCCTAGTCCAGCAATGAGCAACAAGGGTTTCGAGTTGGGGTTACCGATAGTCTCGTATTCTATCTCAACGTTGTTTACATTCGTTTTTGGCATTCTTCATTCAAACTCCATTCTATCAAAGAAAAATAAGCGCGAAAAGTTTTTTAGATTTCTTATTGAACAAAGATACATATGGATGATCTCAAGCAACTCATGGACGATTTTGGAAATGAAGCATTAGAGGCGAATACAAAAATCGCCAGCGTCGCTGTACTACTTTCAACGGGCAAAATCG
Organism: Candidatus Sigynarchaeota archaeon; assembly: GCA_030587525.1. Lineage (GTDB taxonomy): Archaea > Asgardarchaeota > Lokiarchaeia > Sigyniarchaeales > Sigyniarchaeaceae > Sigyniarchaeum > Sigyniarchaeum tengchongense. The sequence goes on from JAUQYW010000227.1 coordinate 5,886, forward strand.
CTTATCAATCCACCAATTGGGATTTAACCAAACAAACGGGCGTACTATTAGGAATTTTGAATGGTAATACCAGTTTCCAACTAAATAATTCCAAATTTTCGGTCAGTGAATCAAGCGCAGCGGGGATAATCGCTACAAATCCCAGTGGCATGGGTGCGGTAATACTCGCCCCTTTTCAACGGGGGTTGCTTGTCGGATACGTGATGCCCTTTGCGGACCCCCATGTAGCCCTGGTTTTTCTTATCGAATATGCAACAAGGTTGAACGGGAAGGGTTAATCAACCGTTTCTTCAAACCTAGAAGAACAATCTCTTGCCCGAATTGCAAGACGCCCTTCACCCTTTCCCCTGAATACATCAAGCAATATGCAGGCAAATCGTTTGCTTGTACTAAATGCAACACGCAGATCCCGGTATAACCTATTCTTTTTTCTATCCTTGTTTGACAAGTTTCCAGGGTTCACGTGAATGCATTCTAGATACGAATTCGGTGACTATAATGTCGATAATCGAAAACGTGGAAAATCTCATCGAATCGCTCAAAAGTATCAAGATAGGAGAGCCGTTTTCCTTTGTGATTCAAAATAACTCGCCCGATCCATACAAGCCTCCGAGCGGCATCGGCTGGAAGAAAGCAATATCCCTGGAAGGAGCGATGACCAATATCGTGAAGGAAATCCATGCCAAAATCGGACACGGCACGGGCAACACGTATTTTTACAGGTAACGTTATTATTTATTATCAATCCCATTGCTTCGCAAAGAGCAGATGAAACGCCGCGTTTATTCTAGCCCGCTCGTATTTTATGTGAATAAATGAATATTCAATCCCCGCGATCCGTTACTTATCGGTGAATTCTGAATGAATAATGAAATGATTATAAAACCCTCGACCCGATGGCGATTTTAATATGATAAGGGTGAAATTAAAGCGTGAATGTCCAAAATAATCATGATATTCCAAAAAAAGTGCTAAGTTGGCTGTTGGAACCTTCCAACCCTTCAGTGCGCTATCGAACCCTAATCGAATTACTAAATTATTCGCCCAACGACTCTGAAACTCAACTAACTTATAACGAGATCCTGAATTGGGAGCCCGTATTGAAAATTAAAAATGCGATGCATCCAGACGGCTATTGGCAGGTGAAGGTCGAAAACGGGAAAACCGTCGGCAAAGACACGGAATATCGAACGTTTAATACAACTCATTGGGTATTGGGATACCTTGCGGAATATGGGCTCACCCGAAAAGAAGAATTTATCAACCGTGCAAGCAACCGCTATTTAGATCTGCAAAAAAAAGATGGGGACTTCTGGCAGCACTTATCTTGTCTTTACGGCTTAAATCTCCACACATTTTCCAAACTCGGTTTCGCATCTGACCCCCGAATCCAAAAAACCATTGATTTGGTTGCTTCTTCCATCAGGCATGATAACGGTTATCTATGCGATTTACATAAAGGTAAAAAGCATAAAGGGGAACCAGTCAAGAGCTGTTTTAGGGGAACCCTCAAAGTGTTATTTGGGCTAGCAGAATTCCCCTCAATTTGGACGCATCCAAGTGTAAAGGCGCTAGTGGACTATTTCTTGAACCGTGAGCTCTTATTTAAGAGGAGTAAACCGAACGAATTGGTGGTGAAAAATGCGGGAGCTTTGGTTTTTCCCTTTACATATCGAGAAGGTTTATTGGAAAATCTCTACCCGCTTCTCAAAATGGGGTACGGAAGTCATCCCAAATTTATGAGAGCATGGGAACTCTTCGAATCGAAAAAACTACCCGACGGGAAGTTTCCATTGGAGTGGAATCCGATGAATATGTACCTTAACCCCGGCAATAAGGGAGAAGGAAATAAATGGATTACTTTCTATGCATATTTCCTATATAAATTGAAAAATTCCGAAAATCTTTGAACCTTTTCAAGGGGGGTTGCTTGAAAGATCGCATGAAAGCACGTGCAAAGGCAATTTTTATAAGTTTAAGACTTGAATACGGATTCAAGTTGATCAAGAATTACGTTTTATACAAAACCCCGGAAGGGAACGTGGAGATCGACAAGATCGTGCAGCTTTCCAGGCCTTGTAGAAACCGCGATTGCCAATTATATGCACCAAAGCCACGTTTCCTTTCAATGGAATGCAAACGAGGGATGAGCTTTGAGTAAAGTAAAAAAAGCAACCATATTGTTAACCTTGTTTTTTATCGGGACCCTGCTGGTTATGCCGGCGATAAGCTCGGTCGTGCCAGCGATGGTCGGAACGACGAAAGCGAGCAGCATCGGGATGACCCCGGCAGATGATATAACGGGCGGGGCGATTCCCGCGAGCATCTTGGCTGCTGCGCAAGCTGGAAGGATGGGGACGAACGGATCTACCCCTGGAAATGACATGGCGATATCGGCAGCTGTGTTCTCGCAGGCAGAGGACCCGACATCGGGTATCGAATTCACGTACCGGGCCGGCGTGTCCGTGGTGGCAGGCTTCGGGGCATCGGTGGTGTACTACGTGATGAGCAACATCACGACGTTGCAGCTGGCTTTTCCGGGCAGCAGCGTCGTCTTGCCACGTGGCGTTGATCCCCTGGCGTCGAAAACGAGTTACTTCTATGGCAGTGACCCGTCGAAATGGCGGGCAGGGCTGACCGATTTTGGTGGGGTGCTCTACGAGGACATCTATCCTGGGATAGATTTGCATTACAAGACCGTTGACGGTTCATTGAAGTACGAGTTCGTCGTGCACGCTGGCGCCGATCCCGGACGCATCGCGATGGATTACACCAACGCGGACGGTGTTTCGGTGCAGCCGGGCGAGGTGCGCGTGAACGCGGGCGGCGCGACGATGCGTGACACGGGGCTTGCCGCGTACCAGGAAATGAATGGAGCGGAACAACACGGCGTGCCATGCGAGTTCGCCCAACAAACCGTGCATGGCGTCGTTTTTGTTCTCGGTACCTGGAACCATGCAAGGGATCTCGTGATAGATCCCTTGAACATCCTTGCCTACAGCACTTATATCGGCGGGAGTGGCTATATCGATGAGGCATATAGCATTGCCGTGGACAACGGCGCCGCGTACGTCACGGGTTGGACTGGTCCGGATCCGTTCCCGACAACAGCAGGTACCTATGATAGAACGTACAATGGTGGTTATGCCGACGTGTTCGTGTCCAAGCTCTCGACCGACGGCAGTGCCTTGCTCTACAGCACTTATCTCGGCGGGAATGACGATGATGAGGCATATAGCATTGCCGTGGACAACGGCGCCGCGTACATCACAGGATTGACCAATTCGAGCACGTTCCCGACGACGGCTGGTGCCTATGACCGGATCTCCAACGGTTATTTCGACGCGTTCGTTACCAAGCTCTCGATCGACGGCAGCGTCTTGCTCTATAGCACCTACCTTGGTGGTAATGGTAACGATAACGGAATTGGCATTGCTGTGGACAACGGCGCCGCGTACGTCACAGGTACTACCAGCTCTGACCCGTTCCCGACGACGGCCGGTGCATACAACAGGACCTATGGCAATTATTACGATGTGTTCGTTACCAAGCTCTCGGTCGACGGCAGCAACTTGCTTTACAGCACCTACATCGGTGGGAGTGGTGCTGATCGAGCATTTGGTCTGGCCGTGGACAACGGCTTCGCGTACGTTACGGGTTGGACTGATTCGGATCCGTTCCCGACGACGGCCGGTGCCTACGACACGACCTTTAACGGTGGAATTGACACGTTCGTGACCGAGCTCTCGGCCAACGGCAGCAACCTGCTTTACAGCACCTACCTCGGCGGGAATAGTCAAGATTTGGGATATGGTATTGCCGTGGAAAACGGCATCGCGTATATCACGGGAAATACCCAATCGGATCCGTTCCCGACGACGGCCGGTGCCTACGACACGACTTTTAACGGAGGACCTGATGTGTTCGTGGCCAAGTTCTCGAGCAACGGCAGCGCCTTGCTCTACAGCACCTACCTCGGCGGGAATGGTGAAGATGAGGGATATGGCATTGCCGTGGACGACGGCGACGCGTACGTCACGGGTTATACAGGCTCGTACCAGTTCCCGACGACGGCCGGTGCCTACGACACGACATACCATGGCATTGGTGGCTTAGGCGATGTGTTTCTGGCCAAGTTCTCGGCCGACGGCAATACCTTGCTCTACAGTACCTATTTCGGCGGGAATAGCGTTGATCGTGCATATAGTGTTGCCGTGGACAACGGCGCCGCGTACGTCACTGGATTTACTTGGTCGGACCCATTCCCAACAACCCCCGGTGCCTTCGAAACGGCCATTAACGGTGGATCCGATGCGTTCGTGGCCAAGCTCACAGGCGACGATGATAATGATGGTATGCACGACGATTGGGAAATCTCCCATGGCTTGAATCCCCAGGTCAACGACGCTGGCGGCGACTTCGATGCCGACGGCCTCACGAACCTGCGAGAATTCACGATCAAGACGCTCCCGAATTGCGCGGACACCGATAGCGACGGGCGACCTGACGGCATCGAAATCACGATGGGCTGCAACCCGCTCGTGCCCGACGTCCAACATCGGCTTGAATTCAGCACTTACATCGGCGGGGGAAGCGATGATCGTGGATATGGCATTTTCGTGGACAACGGCGTTGCGTACATCACGGGGTATACTACCTCGAACACGTTCCCGAGGACATTGGATGCCTACGACAAGACCTATAATGGTGGAAAGGACGTGTTCGTGGCCAAACTTTCGGCTGATGGCAATACGATGATCTACAGTACCTACCTCGGCGGTAGTGGCGACGATGAGGGAAAAAGCATTGCCGTGTACAACGGCGCCGCGTACGTCACGGGAAATACATACTCGAACCCGTTCCCGACGACTGCCGGCGCTAATGACACGACATATAACGGAGGAATGGACACGTTCGTGGCCAAGCTGTCGGTCAACGGCAGTACCTTGCTCTACAGCACGTATCTCGGTGGTAGTGGTAATGATTATGCATATGGCATTGCCGTGGACTACGGCGCCGCGTACGTCACGGGTTGGACTGGTTCGGACCCGTTCCCGACGACGGCAAGTACCTATGACAGAACGTTCAACAGTGGAACCGACGCGTTCGTGGCCAAGCTGTCGATCAACGGCAGTTCCTTGCTCTACAGCACGTATCTCGGTGGTAGCGGTAGTGATTTAGGATATAGTATTGCCGTGAACAAAGGTGCCGCGTACGTCACTGGTTATACTACTTCGGACCCGTTCCCGACAACGGCAGGTGCATACAACACGACCTACAATGGTGGTCCATACGATACGTTTGTGACGAAATTTTCGGCCAACGGCAGTACCTTGCTCTATAGCACCTATCTTGGTGGTAGTGGTAACGAATACGGAACTGGCATAGCCGTTGACAACGGCGCCGTGTACGTCTTAGGTTATACAGGCTCGAGCTTGTTCCCGACGACGGCAGGTGCCTACGACATGACATATAATGGTGGATCGGATGTGTTCGTGAGCAAGCTATCGCCCGATGGCAGCACGTTGCTCTACAGCACCTATCTCGGCGGAACTGGTGATGATTATGGATATGGTATTGCCGTGGACAACGGCGTTGTTTATGTCACGGGGGCTACTACATCGAATTTGTTCCCGACGACGGTAGATACTTTCGACATGACATATAACGGTGGAACGGACGCGTTCTTAATCAAGCTGTCGCCCGATGGCAGCACGCTGCTCTACAGCACCTATCTCGGCGGGACTGGTGATGATTATGGATATGGCATTGCCGCGGGCAACGGCGTTGCGTATGTCACTGGGTATACCAGCTCGAACCCGTTTCCAACGACGGCCGGTACCTACGAGACGACGTATAATGGTGGCCAAGACACGTTCGTGGCCAAGATCGCGCAAGACATTGATGGCGATGGTATGCCCGACGGCTGGGAAATCGCCCATGGCTTGAATTTCCAGGTCAACGATGCTGGCGGCGACCTCGATGCCGACGGTCTCACGAATATCAATGAATTTTTGCACGGAACCCGTCCGGATCAGGCGGATACTGACGGCGATGGTATGCCGGATGGCTGGGAGGTCACGCAGCTGTTGAACCCGCTCGCGAACGATGCTGTCAGCGACGCGGATAATGATGGCCTCGTGAACCTTGCAGAATACCAGCACGGCACGAATGCGACGAGCAGCGACACCGATGGCGATGCTATGCCGGATGGCTGGGAAGTCGCCCACGGTCTGGATCCAAAAATCAACGACGCGGGCGGTGACCTCGATGCCGACGGTCTCACGAACCTGCGAGAATACGCGATCGGGACACTCCCGAGTTGCCCGGACACAGACAACGACGGGCGGCCCGACGGCCTCGAAATCACGATGGGCTGCAACCCGCTCGTGCCAGACGTGCAGCACAGGCTTGAATTCAGCACTTACCTCGGCGGGAGTGCACAGGATGTTGGAACAAGCATTGCCGTGGAAAATGGCTGCGTGTATATCACCGGGTATACTAGTTCGAACCCGTTCCCGACGACGGCAGTTGCTTTCGACAGAACATTCAGTGGTGGCACCTATGACGTGTTCGTGGCCAAGCTCTCGGCCGACGGCAGTGCCCTGCTCTACAGTACCTATCTAGGCGGGAACGGTATTGATGCGGGACAAGGCATTGCCGTGGAAAACGGCGCCGCGTACATCACGGGCTATTCGACGAACACGTTCCCGACAACGGCAGGTGCCTATAACAGAACGTTCAGTGGTGGCACCTATGATGCGTTCGTGGCCAAGCTCTCGACCGATGGCAGTGCCCTGCTCTACAGCACCTTCCTCGGCGGGAGTGGGGTAGATATTGGAAATAGTATAGCCGTGGAAAATGGTGCCGCGTACGTCACGGGTGGTACGGATTCAAGCCCGTTCCCGACGACGGCAGGTGCTTTCAATAGAACGTTCAGTGGTGGTACCTATGATGTGTTCGTGGCCAAGATTTCGGCCAGCGGTAATATGCTGCTCTTCAGCACCTACATCGGCGGGAGCGGGTATGATCGAGGATTTAGTATTGCTGTTGAAAACGGCGCCGCGTTCATCACGGGTTGGACTAATTCGGACCCGTTCCCAACGACGGCAGGAGCATACGATATGACGTGGAATGGGGGTGGATTTGACTCGTTCGTGACCAAGGTGTCGGCTAATGGCGGCCTCCTCTACAGCACGTATCTCGGTGGTAGCGGTAATGATTATGGATATGGCATCGCCGTGGAAAACGGCGCCGCATACATCACGGGCTTTACGACATCGAACCCGTTCCCGACAACGGCAGGTGCCTATAACATAACGTACGGTGGTGGCACCTTTGACGCATTCGTGACCAAGCTCTCGACCGACGGCAGTACCTTGCTCTACAGCACCTACATCGGCGGGAGCGGTGAAGATCGTGGATATAGCATTGCCGTGGAAAATGGCGCCGCGTACATCACGGGATATACCATTTCGAACCCGTTCCCGACGACAGCTGATGCCTACGATATGACGTGGAATGGTGAAGAAGACGCGTTCGTGGCCAAGCTCTCAGCTGACGGCAGTGCTTTGCTCTACAGTACTTACCTCGGCAGTTGGGATCATGATAATGGAAACAGCATTGCCGTGGAAAACGGCGATTCATACGTCGCGGGATATACGACATCTAGCACGTTCCCGACAACGGCTGGTGCCTATGACACGACGTATAATGGCTCTACCGACGTGTTCGTGGCTATAATCGCGCAAGATATTGATGGCGATGGCATGCCCGATACTTGGGAGACTGCACATAGCTTGAACCCGCAAATCAATGATGTTGGCAGCGACCTCGATGGTGATAGTGTCACGAACATGAACGAGTTCTTGCACGGAACTCGTCCGGATCGGGCAGATACCGATGGTGATGGCATGCCGGATGGCTGGGAGGTCGCGCAGTCATTAAACCCGCTCGTGAACGATGCTGCAAGCAACGCGGATGGTGATGGCCTCTTGAACTTGGCAGAATACCAGCACGGCACGAACGCGACGAGCAGTGACACCGACGGCGACGGAATGCCCGACGGCTGGGAGGTTACGAACAATCTCGACCCACTGTTCAACGACGCGGGCCAAGACACGGATACCGATGGCTTGACCTGCCTTCAGGAATACCAGCACGGCACGAACCCGAACCTCGCGGACACTGATGGCGATGGCATGCCGGATGGATGGGAGGTCGCGCAGTCATTGAACCCGAACGTGAACGATGCTGCAAGCAACGCGGATGGTGACGGCCTCTTGAACTTGGCAGAATACCAGCATAGCACGAATGCAACGAGCAGCGACACCGATGGCGACGGAATGCCCGACGGCTGGGAAGTCACGAGCAACCTTGATCCGCTGTTCAACGACGCGGGCCACGACCCGGACTCCGATGGCTTGACTAATTTCCAGGAATACCAGCACGGCACGAACCCGGACCTCGCGGACACCGATGGCGACGGCATGCCGGATGGATGGGAGGTCGTACAGTCATTGAACCCGCTCGTGAATGATGCGGCTAGCGACACGGATATCGACGGTCTTACGAACTTGGGAGAATTCCAGCACGGCGCGAATGCCACGAGCAATGACACCGATGGTGACGGGCTTTCCGATGGCAATGAAGTGAACGTCCATCATACAGACCCGCTTGCCAACGCCGATGCAGATGGGGATGACCTTGCGGATGTAGCAGAGATCAACACGTATCTCACGGATCCATATGACATCGACACGGATAACGACGGTTTTTCCGATGGTGCCGAGGTGTCACGCGGAACAGACCCCCTGGATATGAATGATTATCCGAGGGCGGAACCCGCGGGAACGACGGATACAAGCGTGATCACGTGGATTGTCTTGGGAATTAGCATTGCTACCGTCGTGCTCGTTCTGTTTCTCTATTTCAATGCCACGAAGCAAATTCAAAGGCAAGCGAGAGAAATCGAACGAATTTCGAGCAAAACAACGGCAAAGAAAGATGAAACGCATTACGCGGCGGATCTGGCACCTAGTGGTGACGTGCCACCGGCACGGGGGAGTCCTGAACCAACAAAGAAGAATAAACCAAAACCCCGTACCAAGTAATTCGCCCGGCTTTCTGTTTTTTTTATGTATCCTTTTTTCTTTTTTAGATTCGATTTGTTCCATCAATTTCCTTTACAGAATATCCGATTTCATCTTTCTGGAAGGGATTCCAGGAATACATATCATTTTCCAGATTTGATTTTTAAAGATGACTCCGTGAAAGCACCAATGCAGTACCGTGCATGCAATACGAGTCCCAACGAAGACTCATCATTTTAGATATTGGGCATTGTCCGCATAAACAACCGTTTTTTCAAGCCTAGACAATCTTGGAATGCGACGGAGATAAGTCTTCACATGGAATCCCGAAGAGGGCAGCGGAATCAGACCGCTCGTGATAACCGCGCGGACTCGTGTTCAAAAGGCACGGGCTCCAAAGCATGCGCGGCAACGTACCGAACCTGCCAGCTCCTTGGCGGGATAGGGCTAATCAAGGAAGACCCATGGCAAACGAAAGTGAACCTGTGCTTGAAGCCTCGTTATGTCTGGGCTGCGAA
>JAUQYW010000596.1 GCA_030587525.1 Candidatus Sigynarchaeota archaeon
CGCCGACGAGGCCATGATTACTCCTAAAAATGCGATGTATGGCAATGGATCTGCAGGTCCCGGCAGCCCGCTGGCGGTGACCAGGTCAAAGGCAAAGACCAAGACACAAGCAAACGTCGACTTGAAGATGCTGGCAATCAGCGGGAGCGTCTTGAATGGAAAGCAGTCAATCCACGGCGTGTACTTGAAAATGGATGACACGACGCGTGGGATGAACTACGCGCGGTTCTACGCATCTGTCTGCGACGATGCCGGCGTCGCCACCCCGTTCAAGGTCACGTTCCCGAAGGATAAAGGCGTAGCAAGGGACGTGGCATCCCTCTGCTTCAAAGCCGAGGGTCTGTCGAGCTTGCTCAGCGCCGTGCAGCAAAACGAGTCGAAGCTCTTCACCGAGGTGAAGTTCTTCGCCATGGAATCGACCGTCCAGTACCAGTCCGGGCTGCTCCACCAGTACTTGAAACCCATCCTCAACGAGCCAGGGAAGGCGACCCGCGTTTCCAAGGAGCGGACGAGGGTAAGTACTTGTAAGCACTGCGATGCTATGCTGCTGCGGTTCAGCTTCAACTGGGTCATGCAAAAGGACGATTTCCAGGCAAAAGATTGCCCGTATTGCAAGAAACCGCTCGAGATCGTGGAGCGAGTGCCGCGTCTCGTACCCGTCTACCTGGATTTCACGTGCTCGGATGCTAAAATCACGGGGGCGAACAACCAGATCGGCGCCATGTACAACGACGTGCCCGTGAAACTCACGGTCAAGGTCCAGTCCATGCTGCATTTCTTACAGAATTACCAGGCCCAGTTTCCCAACGGCGTGATGGGACCTTTCGACATCTCGCTCACGACGCGAGCCGCAGAGGTGGCCGTGAAATTCCTGCATTTCGACAAGATCTTCACTCAGGTGGATTGGCGGCCCATCGTGCTTTATCCCGAGGACTTGATCGCGCTTTAAAAAAGAATAGATGATGATGCGTCCGCGATCAGATCCGCCGCTGCATGGTCCATAATATTTGGTGAACCCGCGCACCGATGCTCTTTGAATAGAATTTTATAGTATCGCCTTCCACCCACCTGATGATCATCGTGTCGATGCCAGCCTTCTTGAGGTCATAGGCGCACCACTTGAGTAACGTGCCCCCGACACCCTTCCCGCGTAGCGATTCGAGCACGCCGGTCGCCCCGAACGACCCGGGGAACCCGATCGAGTGCGATGCGAACCCGACGATAGTCCCGCCCGCGTCCCTGGCGATGAACGTGCTGATGGGCTCGTTGTGGAACGAGTACTCCGTCTCCTGTGCCCACAAGCCCGGGTGATTTTTCTTGATGAAGGCGACGGTGCCATCGAGATCCACCGCGGCCGCCCGGGCAATCGTATAATCACCACAGCGGTTTGGGGGTTCTTGAAAATCCTCGGGGATGAAGTATGCAAGGTTCTGCCGCTCGCCACCTTTCTTGAACCCATGCTTTTTCAAAAAAAAGAATGCAGCGGTGTACCGGCAATCGAGGCCGGGCCAGATGTATGCTGGGGCAGATGCCATGACGCGCAGCTTCCTGTCGTGAACCGTGAACCCTTTCCCTTTTTTTGCGGCCACGCGCCGTTTCGAGAGCCGTGCATCGAGCAATTCTTGCAGCACCGACGAGCCGATGCCCTTCCGGCGGGCATCGCGTCGCACGGCAAACATGTTCAAGAACGGGCACACCCAGGTGATGGTGTGACCCTTCACGGAGACCCTCGCCGCGCGGATGACGGCAAAGAACGCGGCGATGATCTCCCCGGTCCTCGCGTCGCGGGCGACAATGGATAGTTCCGGGTCGAAGTCAACGTCATCGATGGTCGATTTCGTGAACGTGTCCAGCGAGAACGAGTACAGTCCCTGACCCGCTTCCTTCTCGAAAAACACGTGGAGCGCCGCGACGTTGTCCTTGCCGAAAGGTTCGAAGGTCATGCCTTCCAAGGCGGCTCACTCCTCGGGCTTGTCATTGCCTTTGAACAAGGAGGACAGGTCCGTGCGCTCTTTTTCTCCCCGTTTCTTGTAAGAGATTGTCGATTTCACGCCGAGCAAGTCCCGCTCGATCTGCTGGATGTCGACGAGCCAGATGTCGCCCCTCGGCACCCGCCCCGATTGGATGTTGGCGATGAGCAGGTCGATCTTGAGCAACACTTCTGCCGGGAACAACAAGTCCTTGATCCGCGTGTGTAATTGCGGATTCGATTTTTTCATGCTCGTGAAGTACGCTAGCGCGTCGGGCGCGAGCAAGAATGCGATGCAATAATCGATCTTGCGATCGAACATAGCCTCCGCATTCTCATTGAGCTCGTGTTGCAGTTTCGCTGCTTTCTGGCGCTCCACTAGTTCCGCCATCTTCTTCCTACGGAGGGCGGCGAGCTCGTCATCATCATCGTTGCCGGACATATTTCATTGATCACCACAAGATTTCATATGCATATGAATTGAAATTGTGATTTTTTAGATCTGATGCAACGCTTGTAGCGTGATTTTCAAGACATCGTAGGCATCTTGCAGATTCACGGGTGTAGTCTTCTCGTACAAGAAAGTCTTTATCTCGCGGGCCAGCGGCTCTTCACGGGCCAGCGGGTTGATCACGTGCTCGATCGTGCGCGCGGCAGGCCCCTTGAGGTCTTCACCCCAGATCTTCTTGATCGTACCGCTCATGAAGTCCGCTTCCAACGTCGCCTCGGTACCCGAAACCTTGAGCTTTCGGTACTTGGACGGCGTGATCCAGTTCGCGCTGATGCACGTGACCATCTTGTGAAACTTGAGCAAGACGAAGATGGCATCCTCGAATTTATTGTTTGGATTCATATTCTTGAAGACGCTGGAAACTTCGAGAACGTTAGTATCGTTGAAGGACACTTTCGCAATTTCGCGGTGGAGATACACGTCGTGGACGCCGAGATCCATCATGACCCCGACGGGCCAATTCCGCTTGGGGAATAAACCTATGCGCGTCGAGTCCACGGTCATGATCTCCCCGATGCCCTTCAGCTCATTTTTTAAATCGTCCATTACCGGATTAAAAAGCTCCAGAAACCCGGGCATAATCCGGATCGAGTCCTGGTACTCGAACAGGGGATTCAAGTCGGACAGCTTCAAGCCGCATGGTTTTTCTAGGAGCACGTCACAACCTTTTTTCGCGCACAGCAAAGCGATCTCCGGGATGACCTGCGGCGGCACTACGATGCTCACGGCATCGATGGCTTCCTTCTCGAGCATGGTTTTCACGTTGGTGTACGGACGGGCATTGTTTTGCTTGGCAACATCCTCGACCAGCTTCTTGTCCGTGTCGCACACGGCAACGAGATCGGAGAGACCGACGAAATTCCGGATGTGCGCGCGGCCGAACCAACCGCAACCGACGACCGCTGTTTTCTTTTTATTCTTATTCGTTTTTTCTTTTAAATCTTCAATTCCCATAATGAGAACTTCCTTCGCACCAATTATTCTAATTCAATTAAAATCTCTACAGCGTGAGCATCTCTCTAGATAATACGGTGAAAAAATTTCATTATTCTTATCTATG
>JAUQYW010000228.1 GCA_030587525.1 Candidatus Sigynarchaeota archaeon
CGTGAACCTCGCGGTGAACATCACGAGTTCGGGCTCGAGTTACGCGCAGCTCTTGACGTGGATGGTGACGCCGGGCTTCTACACCATAAGCCTACCGGTATCGGGCATGGGCTTGAGCGCGGGCTTGCTGGAAGTGCGGTTGTACTCGGTCATGAGTGGCGACCTGGGCGTGTTTGATCAGCTCACGTACGATGCAATGCCGCCGGTAGCAGTATCGGCGACGTTGGCGGGCCAGGTGGTGCTGTATAATGGCGACGGTTTTGCAGAAGCGACGTCGAGTTCGGACTTCGTGCTGATATTGTCGGATGCGGTGGCGATCACGACGGTGGCCATCTCGTTCCTCGATGCAACGAACACGGTAACGGCGACGTTGCTGATGACCCGCGTGTCGGCCAATACGTATCGGATTGCGTTGAGCAGTTCGACGGCGGGGATGGCTGGCATCTGGCAAGCGGGCAAGACGCCGGGCACGATCCCGGTGCGCGTGAATGCGACGGACCAGATGGGTAACTCTGCTCCGAATGCGTTCCTGTTCCACTTGCGCATCGTGGACACGATCGCGCCGACGGTTGATATCAGCGACCTCAACGCGCTCGTCAATCAGTTGCTGAACCCGGACAGGGAATACCAGCTTCGGGTGAAGGTGCCTGTGGAATCGGGAGCGTCGTATATCCGCAAGGTGGTCATGTTCTATGCGACGGCAATACCGTCAGCGAACACGTACAATGGCTGGCGGAGCATGGCCGGGGTTGCGAACGTGACGTTCTCGAGGACGTGCGGCGACAATTGGATGGGCGTGATGCCGAAGCAAGCATCGGGTGCGAAGTTGTACTGGGCGGTGTACGCCTTGGACTATGCGGACAACAGCAACAGCGCCGGATTGGCGGCTGGTGCTGGCCCGCTGACGTACATGCCGAGCCCGAAGAACACCGAAACGATTGGTGGGTCTATATTCCTCGGGTTGGTGGGTTTCGGCATCATCTTTGCGATCTCGTACCGCGTCCAGCAGGGCGTGGCATCGGTGAAGAAGGCGAAGAAGGTGGCCGCGCCGGCGAAGAAGGCATTTGCCGAGAAGGCGATGCCTGGCTCCGGCAAGAAATCCCCGATTTCCCAGGACATCCCGACGAAGATCTGCCCCATCTGCAAAGCGAAGATCGGTGCAAACCTTAGCGAGTGCCCATATTGCCACAAGAAGTTTTAAAACCTGAAAAAACCTTTTTTCTTTTTTTTTTAAATCGTCTTTTTCCTCAATTTCTTGAGATAAAACAAGCCATACGTAGCGCGATTCTCAATCTTCTCTGTTGTGCGATTCTCAATCTTCTCCGTTGCTCGATTTTCATTCATCTTAACGATGCAACCCAGAAAGACACGTGATGGTTTTTTCGTCGGTTCGAATAGATCTGCACATGGTCAAACCGGCATAAAACAGGTGTTTTTATCTTCAAGGGAAAAAAGCGCTGCATCTCCCCTTTATATGCAAGGTAATAGGTCGAGTCGTGCAAATTGGATTTATATTTACTTGATTTTAACCTTACATGCGCGCCTCTCCAATACGTATATATATGCGTCATTGAAAAAATAAGATCGTCTCTACTAAACACGTGTTGATGAAGAGAATCTCCTATGAATGTAGGGCTTGATTTTTGATTCTCCAGCATCAAGATTGACAGAAAACATAGGAATTTGCAAGTAGAACATAGGAAAGGTTAGTCAAGAGAAACACACATACTATAGGAAAGGTTTGTTGAACAATGTTAGCGATTGGCTTAATCGCCCTGGTCGCGCTAGGACTCTTCGGCGCGATCGCGGGCGTATCTGGCTTGTTACGAAA
>JAUQYW010000232.1 GCA_030587525.1 Candidatus Sigynarchaeota archaeon
TTGCCCTGATTTTTTGGCCGCTTATAGCAAACCGCTGCTTTGCATTTGTCGCCACGACCCGTTCGATATCTGCGAGATCCACGCGATCTCCTCGTTTTTGATTAAACCAACGCAAAACGTCATCCAACAACACCCAGCCATTCCCGTCCATGAGGACCCGTTCTTTCTCGGCACCATGACGAAGGAGGTAGGATAGCTTTTTGCTTATGCGAATATCCCTTTCGTTTTCATCGGTCATGACCGCATCACGCAATACTTGGCACGTGGAATGAGAGTGTATTATCGCTATCTTCAATTGAATTCTAGGTAATGCGAGAATTGAAGAAAAACTCCACCCGAGTGCTTTTATCTTCACCGTCGGGAAAATTATAAGTCACGGGCATAAAATCGTATCCTTGCTTTCCACCCGTGAATGGCTCGAAAAGGCAAGCGAATAGTCGCAGGCCCGTGGACAAGAATTGGCTCAATGCGCCAAGAACCGGCTGTGTTGGAATATCGGGTTTCACGTTGTCCTTGATGCACTTGCCGGTGAATTCGATCTCGCTTTTCGTGAAGGTGCAAGACATGGTTCCATCGCATTCTTCGATCGATGGCGAGTCAGGCTTCAATATATGGACCCGTGTTTTATCGATGTGGAACATCTGTTCAAACCAGATTGCTACTAGCTCGTGATGTTTTAAAATGTAGGAACCCAGCGGCATTCTCTTGATCGTTGAATCTATGGTACTGGCGATCTCGGGCTTATTCTCGGCAAGAAATTTCTTGAGTTGATACCGCATTTTGCTCTTGAATCGTGGAAACGCCTTGTGCTTTCGTAATATTTCCTTGATCATGTACGTCCTGAGCAGCGATCCGGAGTAAATTCTCTCAACGATTTTATCACCGGCGTTTTCTATAAGGAAGGGTGAATACGCTTTTAGTAACTTGTCCGGGACCTTGAGGTGCGTGTCAACATTGTAGAAGTTCGAGCCACGTGCCAATCGCTCGATCATTGCTGCAAAAGGATTCAAGTGTGCCAATATAGACCACCGTTTTTATTTTTGCAATCGTTCGGTTATGGCTTTGAAACAGACGTGGTTCGGGTTTTCGTAGTTCTCCAGCTTTTTCTTGAACTCTTCCGTGAACCGGTGTGGCCCGGGTTTCTTGGAAAGCACCGAGATGGCCCTTTTCGCCACTTCCGAGAAATCCTTGATGTGCCAGATCGGGAACCCGTTATCGATCAAGAAATGCTCTTGCGGCGCGGTCTCGCCCGGGAAAAACTCGATGGACGGGACATCCATCATGCTCGACTCGCGCGCGATCGTGCCGCCTCCGCTAGCAACGAGCGCGCTGTAAAACATAAAATCATCGATGCGGGGTATGAATTTCGTCACGATCACGTGTTCGGGGTCGTATTTCTTGAGATTCTTCCTCAAATACTCGTATTGACTATCCAGCCGCGGCAATATGAAGTATTTATGGTTCGGGAATTCCTTATAGATGGCGGGCAAGAACTGCGTGATGTATGACTCCTCGGGCCGCATCTTGTCGCGTAAGTATTCGGTGTGCGTCATCTCCGTGCGCATCAAGACATATTCCCCTTTCGTCATATCCATCACGTCCAAGATGTCGGGCTTTGGCTTGTATTCCGTGATCCACGCGATCTCGTCGATCCCGTTGTACCGAATCATGCGATCCTTCGATGCACCGAGCTGGAGATACAATTCTTCGGGGATACACTTGGGCGTGATCACCTTGTCGACGATGGGAAGGGTGAGTCGCCCGACGGCCGTGCTCCGAGGCTCGTCGTTGAAGGAGATCGAAGGGATTCGCAGGCCAAAAGCGATGCGAATTCCTTCGACGGAGCCAAACGTGAGAAAATGGTCGGGGTTGAACTGTTTCACGACAGGGAGCAGTAAGTTTAAGCGTTCGATGTACGCTTCGAGCTTGTCCTCCAGCTTTTCACCGCCATGCTTCCCGATCATCTGATATTTCAAGCCAAGCTCGTCTATGACTTGCCGGTTATTACCCATGTCCCTTGCCGTGAACAACAACCTGGCCCCTTCTTTTTCGAGCCGATTGAACAGGGACATGAGCATGATGCCGGCTTTCTGGTGTTCCAAGTCGATCCAGATTTTCTTTCCCGAGAGGCTCATGTCGATCACGCGCGTTGTTCATTCCTTTTGTTTCGTATTCTTCGCATTCCAAACGAGGTGCATGATTCCCGACAACAGTCGCACGCGGGAGACCCATGTTTGCTGGGACGCGATATCCGATGAAAGCTGGGTTTCGAGCTTGTTCGTCTTGAATCCCCTGACGAGATCGGCGAGGATCACGTACACTTGCTTCGGGTGTTCAGCAGGTAAAACATAGCCGAGATCGTTTTTTACCACATAGGATGCCTTGTAATGCCCGGATTTGCCAAAATGGAGGATTTTTTTACCACTGCCGATATATTCCCAGAAATGATAGGGAAGCGTGGGATAATCGAAATTTTGCTCGCCAAGGTCGAGATTGAACGTCGATTTTTTCATGACGGCAAGGCATGTATCGTGCGGAATGAATCCCTTGAAATGCACGATGTCATCGATGTCAAGCTTTTGCAACTGGGGCTTGAAACGCTCGTAATCGTTATACCCGTAGATATTTACCTCGAATTCAATACCTGCAAAAATCTTGTCCTTCTTGAGCTTGCTCAGCACCTTGAACAGCACGTCGGGCTTTCGATCGCCGTATAACGTCGTCGTGATCGTGATCGTGAATTTGCCCTTTTCCGGCTTCGCCGGGCCTACCTTTTCAAAATCGGCCGGGTCAAAAGCACTTGGCAATTCGAAAAACTTGTTACGGGCACTCTCCAATCCATGCTTCTTGACGATCTCGTCGATAATCGGCCCAGAAACACTTGTCACCGCATCTGCATTCTTCAAGATCGTTCGTTCGAGAAAGCGATTGATTTTTTCCTTGAACTCGGGTGCTTTATTGTAAGGATCATCGGTCAACACGTCACGATATTCGACAATCAGTGGCTTCCTTAGCATCGCCTTGAGCAGATATCCCAGCACATGCACGGAGAAAGGAGGCCCTGATGCATAAATCAGGTCGAAATTCCGCTTTTTTTTGAAGTCCATCACTTTCTTGAGCGCGAGCGGCAGCCATTCGATGTAATGATCGGGGACGAATGGATCCTTGGGAATCCCGCCACGCTCCTTGAGTTCCGTCCGGCTCGCGACTTTTTTTTTGCCGCGGATGATGCGGGTAACGAGCCCCATGATTTTAAATGGAAGGTGGAACACCGTGGGCGAAAAATACCGTGCACGGAGCACCCGGGACCTTTTGTTGATCTCTTTCAAAAGATTCAGGTCCGTCGTCCGGTGGATGTGGAACTCCTTTTCGATGTTCTTGGTCAGCACGGTCGCGTGGATCCCGTGTTCGTGCAAGCCATTCGTCAACTTCAAGGCACGGAAGCTCGCCGCGGCGTTGATCGGCGGAAACGAGTAAGAAATGTATAGAATATTGATGTCTCTCATGATGCACCAAGAAGCAATGATCGCTGCGGGAATATTGATCGCTCGCCTTCACGTCATTGTATGCCAACGCCCTTATTTAGTTTAATCTATGTTCTGGTACATTTTTGGATCTTTGCAGTATTACCGTCACGAACCAAGAGTTTTTAACAAAAATCCAGTTATCTTACACGTTACAGCGCATGATCGAATGACCGAACAATCATGAAGCACGTGGAGAGTCCAATTTTCAACCTTGGCCCGCTTGTCCAAGAGCTGCGTGCCGGGGATTATCGCATGACGTATCACGCCCCAGCCATTGCTGGTTCAAGAATCGTGATCGGCGTTGCCGAACGATCTCGAAGCCTTGAAACCAGGAAGGAATTCGTTGAAAACGCAGCAAACGATCTTGCAGCATGGAATCCCGCCGAGATCCAGCAAATCAAGGCATTCCGGCAGAAAAATCAAGTCGCGAGGGCCGAGGAATGGCTCCTTTCACGATTAATCGCCAAGAACGGCGAGGCAATATTCGCTGCGAAGTCTGGCTTGAATGCACCGCTGCGGATTTCCACAACGCATTCGAGGTCGCTCGTGGCCTTGGCGTTCACGGACAAGGTTGCCGGCATAGATCACGAGATCATCAAGGAACGACCGTCATCCTGGAAACGAAAAGTGGATCCTGAACATGATGCTGAAAAACTCCAGGCCTTCTTGAAACTATGGCAAGACATTTCTATGCCCGCTGCTGAGACACTAACATGGAGCATCAAGGAAGCAACGTTGAAAGCCAATGCCGCAAAATTGCTCGGAATGCTATCGAAGGTTTCCATCTCGTGTTCCAACAACCGTATAATTTCGGCCATGCAGGGCAAGCAAGAAACGTTCCAGGATTACAGCATCATCGATGAAGGAACGGTTCTCGCCGTTGCTCTAAAAATAGAGTAAAATATTGGCAGTTTTTTTCTCAATCGCCGTGGTACAACGTAACCCAGTTGACTAGACGGGACAATAACAGCATGCCATCCCACGGTGAATCGAATAAATGCATCTGGCCGACGTTCACGCACCGGGCCACCCCGCGGAACGTGGCACCATCGGCAAATCCGATCAGCTTGGCCTTGTCCTCCACGGCGCAACCTATGGTCTGGATCTTTTTCGTGATGAGCGGGAGCACGTCCATGATGGAGGCGACTTCTTTCACGAATACCGTGCGGGATTCGATGGGTTCTTCGAGTTGCAACTTTTTATTGATAAGGATTGTCCAATCATTCTCGGTAGGACATATCACGGCCGAGTCTGGATCCAACGCGTGCTCCGCTCGGGCATTGATGATCCGGGTCATGATGAATTGATCCACGTCGGTCTTCGGGAAGCGTTTTGCAAGCTTTTTGAATTCCTCGGCGAGTAGCTGCCCGATCTCGCTGACCGGCCTTGCACCTCGCTCGAAAAACACGACGTGAGGTGACGTGCACGCCGCTTGATCGAACAAGAATACATCGCTGGCGAGGAACCGCAATGCACGTTGAAAATCAGCAGACTTTATGGCACCGGCATCGAAAACCGCGAAGGAATATTTCGGCCCGAAGACGATATCCTCGCAATGGGCACGCCGCGGAAGACCCGTTATTGCCTTGACGGCCTCCTCGCCACCCCACACGATCCGGACGTCTGCAATGTCGGATAATTCCTCGTTGGCCTTGGTATCGTATTTATCATAATAAAGAATGCCCACGGACTTCAACAGCTCCGCGCCGGACAACCCGGCGTCGATTTTCGTCGTGGCGAATACTTTCAGCAAGCGGACGAGTGTTTCGTGGCTTTTAGGGGGTAATCGCAAGAGGTTCGCGTTCCCCACGACCATGGACTGGAACAGCGAAAACAAGCCCAGCGTCGGCACGTTCCCGGCAATCCAGTGGCACGCGATCCCCCGGGGTTGTGCTTTCACGCGCTTCTTGTCACCCACGAAGCTTTCGAGGTATCCAATGTCTTTCAAGTTTTTTTCGATGATCTGGGCAAAATTTGCTTTTCGCAACCAGCTGGACAGGAACGCGACCCCCTCGATGCTGCTCGTTGTTGGATCCTTGATGATGTTCTCGGAAAACTTCTGATACAGGTCGATGATGCTGGCTTTCTTGATCTTTTTTAGCGCTTCGAATCCATCTTGAATAACGTGGAGGAGCGGTCTCAGCGACTCGACCTCCTTGTGATTTGGATGGAAAAACTCGCCAGCGAACATCACGAGATGAATCATGTTTTATCCTTCCTCCGCTCTGCGAATGTATCACCGCAGCCACGGGTTTCCGTTCTTTCGACGCGGGACCGGAACACGAAATATTTCCCCTTCCGACCGCACGCGCAATTATCGATGCCAACGATCTCGCCCACGTCTTCCGTGATGATTGCTTGGCCAGGATAACTTGATGGAATGATGCTAGCGATCTCTATGAGTCCGGGCTTCCCGATGGAATTCTCTTGCATCGTGTATACATCCCGAATGATCACATCTGCAAAGTTGGGAGCATGCTTGTAGCCGGCCTCGCAATCGAGAAAGACTACCCCGAGTTGCTCGACCATGCCGTAAAAATCGATGATGTTCCCGGGCTTCGTCGAGAAAATGTCCGCCAGTTTCGTGGAAAACGCGTCCTTCGTGACGGCTCGCGCCGCGAGCTTCTTCCATCCACCGCTGTGCACGAGTTTCATAGCAGGAAAGTCGAGTTTGATGCCGGCGTCTTGCACTTGGTTAACGAATCGCGTCCAGATGATGTAAGTGAATCCCGAAGCGAGGATTTCTTGCCCCGCGTATGCTTTCATGAAGTCCTTTAGTTTCTCGATGTTGAGATACAGCTCCCCGTTTTTCTCGTCCATGACATACACGATCTTGCTCCCGAAATTGCTGATGCCACGCACTGCTGCGCCACGGGCGGATAATGTCTCTGCTTCGTTTTTGTTGATGCTCTCCGTGTCGATGACAAGCACGGGACGGCGAGCGCTGCCGATGAAGTTCTTCAAGATCGCGATCAAGCCTTTGGATTGGCGGAATGATGTTTCCTTGTTGATGAATATCTTGCTTGGAATGCCACTCGTCGTCGCGCTGGAATTCAAGACCCGCGTGACTTGATCGCCGGGGCACGTCTTCAACTCGAATTTTTTAAACATGGACACGGGGATTGGCGGGATATCCGCAACGGCCTTGTATCCATCGGGCGAGATGCCGAGCGCCGTGTAAAACTTCTTCAAGCTTGGAGAAAAAGCAATGTTATCCTTCACTTGCTGCGCGAGGATGGGAAGGAGTGCTCGCTCCTTGTCAGCTTGCGAGACCTTGTACTGCTCTTGCGAGAGTAAATCGTTTATGGCCGATTTAATATCCAATCTATGAGCACCAGCAAGTTTTCTTTTTTCATGCGGACAGGCGATGTCGAGATGGAAGGATCCTTGAGGGATGCTTCGGCCCAAGCATCGGCATTCATCTTCTTGAGCACTTCCGGCTTGCGATGCGTGTCAAATCCAAGGACATTGTACGCATCGAGATATTCGTCATATTCCGGCTTCTTCGTGGTTTCTTTGAGCCAGAGGATGGTTTGCTTGAGGGTGAGGAGGATGGACTGGCCATGGGAAACTCCCGGGATCTGCTCCTCGATCGTGTGCGCGAGGGCATGGCAAGCACCGACGAAGGCATTGCCCTGCACGATGCCGGCCAAATGCCCTGCGTGCAAGATGCTTTCCAATGCCTTGGCATCCTTCGGATCCGCTCGCAATTTCTCAAGGCCGCCTTTTAATAATGACAAGGCACTCTTTCCGATAGCCGCTAGCAGCGGGGTGCTCGCGGCAGATACGGAGCCCTCGAACGCGTGAGAAAATATGTCCGCCGAGAACTCGTAGATGGCTTGGATATCCAACCCTGCAAGAAACTCATGATCGAGAATCGCAACATCGGGCACGAACCCGTTGTTGATGAGCGGCACCTTCCTGCCCGCTGCGTCTCGCGTGACAGCTATCGAGTTGGTCTCAGACCCGGTACCAGGCGTTGTGGGGATGGCAACCAGCTTGGTCACGCTCTTTTCGCAGAACCGGGTCTTCTCCAGGTCTGCGAATGACAAGCCAGGATTGTCCAGCAGCACTTTCAGCACTTTGGCAGAATCCAGGACCTTGCCACCACCGATCGCGACGATGAGATCGGGCTTGGCTGGTCCCGAGTATGTTTTTGCAAGCTTGGCAATGGTCTCTTGAACCGGGCCATGGATGATCTCCTCCTGGATTTGTTTTCCAGCTAAACCCGCGATGATCTTGCCATAATATTCGCTTTTTTTCACGGTCCCGGAAACCAGCACGAGCATCCGCGATAACTCGATGGCTTTCAAGCAAGAACTTGTCGCGCCTTTCCCGTAATAGACCTCGGGATTGTTGTAAATGCGTTTGACCATGAGTGACTTCTTGATCATCATTTTGCACCCCGTTTTTGCAGTTCCATTCTCCGCAGCGCGGGTTTATCAACCTTGTTGGACGTATTCTTGGGCAAATCTGGAAGGAACTCGACCTCCTTGGGCACCTTATAGGGCGGGAAGTGTTTCTGGCAGTGCGTGATTATCTCTTGCGCCGTCAAAACCTTCGATTTGGTGATCGACACGAACGCTTTCGGGACCTCGCCCATGATCTCGTCAGGGATGCCAATCACGGCGACTTCAACAACGTCAGGAATGCTTGAAATGTGATCCTCGATCTCCTTCGGGCTTACGCGGTAACCGCTGCTCTTGATGATGTCCTTCTCGCGTTCGGTCATGTATACGAAACCATCATCGTCAACGGTACCGAGGTCGCCCGTGTAGAGCTTGCCTTCCTTGATAGTTTTAGCCGTGGTGTCTGGATCGTTCCAATAGCCTTTCATGATGTTCCCGCCAGAAGCCACGATCTCGCCGGTTTCTCCCGGCTTAACGGGCTTGCCTGCCTTGTCGAGAACCTCGATTTTCGTGCCGGGGATGCCTTTCCCGATCGATCCAAGCTTCGTGGAAAGCATTTCAGGTGGTAAATATGATAACCGAGCCGTGGCCTCGGTTTGTCCGTACATGATGAATATCCTCGTGGTGGGCAAGGCTTCGATCAGTTCCGTGATAAACGCGTTGGTGAGCTTCCCGCCGGCCTGCTGCACGTATCGCAAGGTGGGGAACTTCATCTTCTTCAGGGGTGACCGGCGCAACAAGATCTGGAAGGTGCTCGGCACGCCGGCGAATCCCGTGCATTCTTTTTCGTTGATCTCGTCAAGAACCTTGCCAGGAAACATGAATTGGTTATTGATGACGACTTGGCCACCGACACGAAGGTGCGTGTGGAGCAATGACGTCCCGAAGCAGTATGAAAATGGGAGAACGACCATGATGCGGTCATCCGGCGTTAATGCCAAGTATTGCGTGATCGACGTCGTGTTGTACATCAAGTTGTAATGCGTGAGCATGGCGCCTTTTGGAACGCCCGTTGAGCCGGAGGTAAAGATGATGATCGCCAGGTCCTCTTGCTCATTCACGTCCTTGATGATGCCGGGTTTTTTTTCGAGCTTGAAGATGTCGGTTGCGCCGCCCACCGCAGCATCTGTGAACGTGATGTCCGCCTTGATCTTGAACCCTTGAAGCCGTTTCATCCATTTCTGCTGGATGAATGCGCACTTGATACCGCACGATGCAAACACGTATTGAAAATTCGTTTCACCAAATTCTGGCGATAACGGGAGGGCAACGTGCCCGCTGGCGATGATGCCGAAATATGCAGCGATGAAAAAAATGGAATTATCTGCGACAATGACGATCTTATCCGGAACGTGCAATGGAAGCTTTTCAAGGTGTCCCGCGATGGTCAATACAAGGGAATAGAGATCCTTGTAGGAAATGGTGCTATCGCGGTGGAACACCGCGATCTTGTCGGTCAACGCCTTCGAATGCTCGAAGACATAGCCGGTAAAGTTCACAGTTTGACACCATGCTTCCGTAGTACTTTTTTCATGTTCGCGATTGAATCCATTTCTGTGATTTCTTCAACGTCGAATTGAAACTTGAATGCCTCTTCGAACTTGGCAACCAATTGCATGTGCGTGACCGACGTCCACGATTCAAGGTCTTCGGGCGTTTTTTCATCAGCCATATCGCTTTCTTGAATGCCAAATACCTCGCACACGAGGGAAATATATTGCTTTGCCTGCTCCATGATCCATCTTTCTCCGGTTCAATACTCCTTCGCTTTTTTCTTGGCAGCGAACATCTTGGCCGTGCCAATAAATTCCTTGTAGGTGGCAACCTTCTTTGCAGGATTGCCCATCCAGACCTCTTCATCAGGCACGTTCTGGAATATCACGGATCCCGCACCTATAACTGCTTTTTTGCCGATGTGAATGCCCGGCACGATCGTGCTATTTGCGCCAACAACGCAGCCATCACCAAATACAGGACCTTGCATAGGCACGTCGACCAGCGCCATGTACGAATCATTCGTCGTGCATACCTCGGGGCCGATGAACACATTGTCACCCACGACGCATTCGCCTGTGATGTGCGCTCCCGTCTGTATTTTGCAGCTTTTCCCGATCTTGGTGTCACATTCGACGGTGACGTTTCGGCCGATGATCGTGTTCTCGCCAACCGTCGTGCTTTCACGGATGCTAGCATAATCACCGACAAACACGCTATTTCCGAGCTCAACGGCTGCATACACGATGGCTCCCGCGCACAAGGTCACATAATCACCGATAACCGTCGGCTTGAATTCACGGGGTTTTTGCGCAAACAGCGAGATCTTCGCTCGCTCGGGACGTTTCCCTATCACGACATAATCTTGGATGATGAGGCCTTTCCCGAGCTTGACGTTGTCCTTGATCAACGCCGTCTTGCTGATGTTGCTCTTCTCGCTCATGAAGGTTCACGATGCAATTTGAAAACTACCTTTGCGATAGATAATAATGCTTCCATAATAACGTTTTGGCAATACCGCATTAGAAACAACGAATATTGCCGTGCCGAGATACGGTTCCAAGCAGCGTCCCGACTTTTAGCCGGGAATCCGAATGCTACTCGTCCAGGTGCTGGGCGTTTATCGAACATTAAAAAAATTATGGTACGATTCAAATCGGCCGTTTTTCAGTCGCGAGCACCAGCACGATGAAAAAAGAGGTAAAATACTCCCGGCCGGGTTCGCACCGGCGTTCTCTCGCACGTGAAACGAGCGCAATCGGCTGCTATGCGACGGGAGTGGCGATTGGTGCACCGGGACGGTTTCGCACCGTCGATCTCCATCGTGTCGGGATGGCGTTATCCTGCTAGACTACCGGCGCGTTGATTCCCGCGGTCGGACTCGAACCGACGAAAAGATGGGTGTAAACCATCCGCTATTGCTGCTAAGCGACGCGGGATTCCGTGGAATAGATTATGGAGGCGCCAGGGAGGATCGAACTCCCGACAGCCTGCTTACTAGGCAGGTGTTCTACCACTGGACTATGGCGCCGATGTTGGTGCTGGAGGGGAGGATCGAGCTCCCGATAGCCGCGTTTTGCTCGGCGAAGCTTGATCGATAAGCACGGTGCCGTACCACTTGGCGACTCCAGCTAACATGGAGACGAGGGCGGGAATTGAACCCGCGTGTGCAACTCTGCAGGCTGCCGCCTGGCCACTCGGCTACCCCGTCGTGGTGGTATTAATGGAAGGTCGTGGCGAGATTTGAACTCGTGATCCCCCGCTTACGAGACGGGCGCAATAGGCCTGGCTATGCCACACGACCGCGTTGAAGGGGCTGGCGGGATTGCCGAACTTGGCGTGAAACGTCACGTTTATCGAACCCGCGGCCAGCGAATTACAAGTACGCCGTTCTACCTTGCTGAACTACAACATCATAAACGATCTGGCCAAGATAATCACGATCATCGCCGGAAAAGGAATCACCGGAAAGATACGGGGCAAGGATCACGAAAATGAGAAAGTGGCGATTCCTTTTCGCGCGTGCTTAGTTGCACGTCACGACGAGCGTGGTCACGACTATCGTGGTACAGACCGTTGTTACAACGGTTACTGTGGTGATTTTTTGAGCCATCGTGATCCTCGCCCGAATTGGTAATAATACTGTGCTCTTGTATTAAATCGAGTTATATAAAGGTATCGGGCACCCCCGTCGTGCCAAGAAGGAACGGGAGTGGTAATGACGAATACTAATAAGGGATGATAAAAATAATTGAAAAGGAAAATGGAAAAAATCGTACATTTCACGCGCAAGCGTACTTGGTCTGGAAATCCTCCTCAGTGCACGTCAGGAAGATGAGCCCTTGAATGAATCCGATGAGAGCGGGGATGCCGGTCCAGCAGAAAATGATGCATAAGATTCCGGCACCGATCTTGCCCATGTAAAAGAACTGTGCGCCGATACTGCCGAGCAATAGGGCGAGGACGCCGGCAACTATGTGATCGGTCTTTTTCGGGCAGCACGCGTTGGCCGACGCGGCTGCCGGCGCGACGACGCGCTGGACAGCTGCGGGAGCCGCTGGAACTGCTTGTACGGGATTGACCTGGGCGGTAACCGCTGGCCCGGCACCGGCATGCACCTCGATGACCGGGGTCGCATTGCCACTCGCCACGGCCTTCACGACGACGCCCTTGGCGACCTCATAGCCACACGCGGGGCAAAACTTCGTTTCCTCGCGATCGATCTTTTCGCGGCAATTGGGACAGATCCCCTTCTCGACCTTCGAGATGTCGATTTCGACAGCATTTTCAACCAGGGTTTGCTCGGTACCACAATATGCGCAATATTTACTCCTTGAATCAATAAGCACGCCACAAGAAAGGCAGGACTTGTAACTCCGGGATGCAGATTCGCTCATGTTTTCTTTACCTTGTGTTCTTCACGTTTTTGTGTTGTTCTTGAGTTATTATTGAACACAAGAATACTTCAAAAAAGTCGAGACCAATTCTTGTCAACGCTCGCAAGACGGTATCCTCGATGTGACGTGTAAACAAGCATTTACTAAACGTTTCACCGCGAAGTCCGAAAAATGAAGGAAAATTAAGAGAAACAATGAATTTTAGCACTATTTTTTAACGCTCGTAGCGGCAGGGGCAAATGATGCCACTTTCCACTGCCCTGACTCGTTTTTCACCACGTTAATCGGTGTTGCGTAATCTTTACCGGAACTCTCAATGGTAATAGTTCCATCATTGCCAGAGAAACCCGCGCTCACGACCATCATGACGAGTTTCTGCGGGTCAATCTTGTACCTGTTTGCCGGGGTTCCACCCAAGTACGACCTCACGACCTCGGACATGGAAGCCATGTTATCGAGCATTGTCCTGTCACCTTGGTATAACTTGAAACCTGAGCGTGATTTGGGATCCGGCACCAGGAACGACTTGGCCAGGACGACCGTGGCCATTGCTTCGCCTTTTGCTTGATCCTTCTCGTGGTTGTACACGGCGACAAGGAAAAATAAAACGCTCTGCGCTGGATCCTTCGCACTTTTTTCCCATTTTGCCTTGAACTCGTTAAAATCCTCGATTATCTTGCCAATTACCTTCCGGCTTCCCGTGTCAAGATTTTCAGCAACTTCAGTTTCCTTCTTTGTAGCCACGCCTTTCGGGCTACTTGCTGGTTTTTTATCTGCTGGTTTTTTCCCCATGATGCGATACCTCGAATATACGTTGGTTCTTGCGAGAAATAAAGCTTCTAAAGCACTCTCCGAGATCAACAATGCGATCACGGCGGGGGCGTGGCAATAAATCCGGTCTTGATGCCTTGCTTGAAACCAGCTTTCTCGTAGAAGCGGAAGACCGCGGGATCCTTGCTGCCCGTGAGTAGCATAACCTTGTAACAACGCTGTTCCCATGCATATTGCAAAATATGCTTCAACATCGTGGTACCAAAGCCACGGGTCCGGTATTCAACGCGGGTGACAACATTTTCGACAAGCCCATACGGGCGAGCGCCACGGGTGAGGTTCGGAACGATCGTAAGCACGCACGTGGAAGCGATTTTGCCTTCAGCCTCTAAAACGAAGTAATTGTTGACCGGATTGGCCATGATCGAATCCCATAGTTTTTGAAGTTTATCTCGTGGGGGAAGCGGGTCATCCTTGGAATGCAATTGCGCATAGAGATCGAGCAAGGCGTCCAATTCTTCCTTCTTGATGCGACGGAAAATGGGTTCTTTCATAATAATCCGCAATTGTTCGCCCTATATCACGTCATTGATTTTTTTCACGATGGATTCAAGTTCAAAGTCGGCAATACCCGGATTCGTGCGACTTCCATCGAAGAGCAAGTTCACGACAAAGAATTCTCCTCGCCTCGAGCGGATGACCTGCGAACAAACCAAAGCATCACCAGATTGCCACATAAATTTAGGCAATTTTGATTTTACCCTGGCGATATCCACCTGGGATCGAATTTCCACTTCACGGATGGCTAGATGAAGGAAGTCTATGGGGAGGTTTGAATACAGGATCTCGCCCTTCATGGAAAACAAGGCACCTCCCGAAAATTCCGATTTAGTCATCTGCTCCGTGAAAATCTTGATGATTGGTGCCAAGGATGATTCAGAATATGCATCGTGAAGATTGATGATTTGATTGAGGCGGGTACTCAATGCATTATTGACGATCTTGTAGGAAATTTCTTGGTTTACTTCAGTACCTACAGTATCGAAAAATTGCTTTTTTACCAAATTCAACCGGTCTTGGATCAAGAGGACGGAGGCGCTGATATCAGTCAGGAGGATGAACATGACGTCCTCTTTTACCGAGTTGCTGAAAAACAATCTTAATTTTCCAAAATCAATTACATTCAATTCTTCTTTAACCATTGATTTGGAAAAATCGATCATCGCGGTTAGAAATGACGACATCAACATTGGATCTATCTTAAGCAAACCGGCCGTGAATTCTTGATAATAGATAAGGACGCCCCCTTTTTTCAAGACAAAGAGCGCGTGTATTTTCATGTGCCTCAAACCTCCGATCTATTCGAGTGTTGAACGCCACGGGCATAAATATTGTTGAGGAATGCCGTACCCGATAAAAAGCACGTGTTCATGACGATTCACCTTTCTCGGGCTTTAACTGGTTTATTAGCGAGTAAATTCTATCCATGTTGCCGATGATCTTTAATGCGTGTGCATTGAGAGCCAAAATGACGAAAGTATCGTTCCCTGGGATGGGAATTATGTAAAAGCTCAACTTTTCGTTGTAATAAAACTTGATCGCTTTGACCGGGTCCTCAAACTCGGCAGGGATGAACTCCAAGGCTTTAAAACGGGAGAAGAATTCCACGCCTTTCGCTGCAAACATTTTCATTTGCTTGGCCCCGAACGTCTCGTTTTTTCCCACTGCGTTGATGATGTTGATGCCCTTGATATTGCCCGTTAATCCTACGAGGCAGATAAAATCTGCATCCGATTTTTTTAACAAGGCCTCGAATTCTTTTTGCAGAGCATCTATCGCTTCGAGATCCTTCTTTGAAAAAAGCTTTGACCAGAAGCTCATAATTCCTTAACCTATTCGTCGTTAAAAAAATGAATTAATAGAAGTATTAAGATTCAACGATCTTGAAAAAGCATCGCTTGCAGCCTTCTTTCGCAAGCAGTTCCGTAGGAGGATTAAAATCGAATTTCTTTGAAGGAAATGCTTTCTTGAAGGCAACATCGACGAGGCCTTGGGTGTAATCGCAGAAAAAACTTGAGTCCTTGATCGGAAATCCTGCTTTCTTGTATGGACAGTTCAACAATTCGATCGTGATCACATTCCCCTCTATGCTAAGCTTGGCATTTTCTTTCCCGATTATCGGCCAGAAATATGCCTCGAGGAGTTTTTCGCCAAATTCTTTCTCGCTCTTGTACTTTCCTTCAAGGCGTTTCATTATACTTTCGGCTGTTGTTTCGCCAACTCGACGGAAGATCATAGTCAAGGTTTCAAACCCAAGAGTGTCTTTGATTTCTTTGAGGCTCAAATCAAAGATCGTGGCGATGAATTTTAGTTGCATCAATCGTTTGTTTTGGCTCGGTGGTATTCTTGTTTCTGACATGTTCAAAACCTCATGCAAAAACCACGTTCAGTTTCTTCGCGGCTTCCTCCAATTCGAGACTAATCAAGCCAAGATTAGGCTCTTTCTTGGTGACGACCATCAAAATGACCTTCCCCGTGTAGATCAAGAAAATGTTCCCGGTGGATATCTCCGTGGTCAAGCTGATGAACTCTCCCTTTAATAACTCTTCCGCAGCCCGTTTCGAAATAGAAAATAGCGCTGATGCCATACCACCCATCAATCGTTCCATTTTATTATCCGTGCTCGCCATCCGGCTCAATGAAGCGATTATCAAGCCATTCGTCCTCGCAATCGCGAGATCATTGATGTCAGGGAGGCGTGTTTGCAAGTTTTCCAATATGACCTTTGCATCGTCAAGTTTGCTCATAATTAATTCACGTCTAAGTTTGCATATTTATTCATATCTAAAATTGGTGCCTAATTGCCGTTTGATTAATTCCCCGGACTTGCTATTAGATACATAATGGATACTAAAAAAACATATGTATTAAATCTATCAGCAGTTTAGAGTCGCATTGATTGCACGAATTATATGGATTTAAATTCGATACGGATTAAGGAAATCGACCTTTTCTCGAAAAGTTTTCTTTCCAGGATAAGAGAAAATTAAAGATCGAGAAATAATGTAGAGCTTGGCAGATGAAACAAATTATAACTTGATTTAATGCGCAGTATGCGCTAATTCTTGCCGGATCTACTATGATCAAGTGCATCACTTGAAGTTTAAAATTCGCCAAATACTCTGTAGGATATGAAATATCATTTTCTTGATGATTATCCCCAATTGCGTCCCTTGTTACTGGCGGTGTTCACAGATGTGCTCGGGATGTGCATCATTATCCCTTTCTTGCCCATTTTCACGATCCAATACGGGATCGATGCCTTTCTTTTGGGTTTCATAATATCATCAAACGCCATTTTCGGGTTTATCTTTTCTCCGATTCTTGGAAAGTTGAGTGATAGATACGGGCGCAAGCCTTGCATGTTATTCGCTCAAAGTGGCACGCTAATGGGCTTTCTCGTGTTTACGCTTTCTAATTCCATTTATCTCTTGCTTTTGGCGCGGATCATCGATGGGATCTTCAGCGGGCAGCTCGCGATCAGCAATGCCGTGATATGCGATGTTGTTCCGCCTCAAAATCGCGGTAAACAAATGACCACGATGGGAGGGGCAGCCACGTTTGCATTCATTTTTGGCCCGAGCATTAGCGGTTTTTTTTATCAAATGTATGGCATTTTTGCAGTCGGAATCCTAGCCATGATTATCGCATCTTTCAACATTTTATTGACAGCAGTATGGTTACCAG
The DNA here is from genome assembly GCA_030587525.1 of Candidatus Sigynarchaeota archaeon. Classification (GTDB taxonomy): domain Archaea; phylum Asgardarchaeota; class Lokiarchaeia; order Sigyniarchaeales; family Sigyniarchaeaceae; genus Sigyniarchaeum; species Sigyniarchaeum tengchongense. The sequence goes on from JAUQYW010000232.1 coordinate 16,846, forward strand.
AAAGTCATCCCAGAAGGATCGAAAGAAAACCAGAAGTGATAGCTCAAAATAATCAAGCGCTTCAAGCAAATTTAGCTAATAATTCGACCGCCGGCTCTCCTCCTACGCAAAAAGTGGAGAGGGTATCGTCTATTCTCAAAAATTCGAAGACTTTGTATATTTTGACGTTGTTCTGCATCGTGGATCTCGCCGAATTCATTTTTGAAACAACCCTCAGTCTCTTCGTTTTTCAATATCACGGGTTGTCCATTACGCAGATCGGTCTAGTCTATACATCGATGGCTATTTTTCAAGTAAGCTTTCGTGTCTTCCTTTTTTCCCCGTTACATAAAAAATTGGGCGATATAAAAACCTTGATTATGGGAGGGGTTGTCTATATCTCCGATTTTTTGCTCATGAGTATGAATTTCGGGTTTTGGTATGTCCTGGTGCTCATGCTCTATATTACCTTGGGCGTGGTGTTCACGCGAGGCATTTTAATTGGATTTGTCAGCCGGACCGTTGATGCAAACTCCCAGGGAAAAATGATGGGCATCACGTCGTCTTTGGATAGTTTTACGCAAATAGTTGGGCCATTCATAGGAACTTTTCTGCTCATGAATCAAACCGGCGTGTTTTTCCTTCTTTCATTGGTAGGATTATCGGGAATCGCATTCGTGATGAGCTTCCGCCTCTTTCGGTTTGGATTTGACGCGAAATCTTAAAACTAAATCCCTTGGTTTTTCAACCTTGGACACCACGTCCGGGTTAATCCTATTAGTGTATATTTGGTTATGAACTATAGCGACATAGATTGAATAAACAATCCTTTTCGCAATAGAAAATACAAAAAAAGTTTCCAGGATGAAAATTGTCTACAAGAATTGAAATTAATCTTCACATTTCTATTTTGAAGTGATAAAGTCGTGATGCGATCAACGTCGGATGAATTTAATCGGTTTGCGAGGACATTCTCCAAGTGTCCCGTCTGCGGGCGCGATAACGAACGGAGAAGTCTTCAAACCTTTTTTTGCAGTACCGATGCTAGTGATGTATTGCTCAGAAACGCGTTGATAAACGTTATCAACGGTTCATCACGTTCACGACTTATGGACGCGCCCAACGAACCTTTGACGATCGGGATACCTTGCTGCTCTTGTTATAAAAACGCATTCATGCCAACGCCTGAGCATCGAGACCTGGTAATGCCCAGATCAACTCCACAAATCTCCGGATCAGGAAACACGAACGCCAGGAAAAAGTTCGTCCTCAAGATCATCACTGCAAGTGATAGCGGCTGCGGAAAGGATGTATTGCTCCACAGGTTTGTTTCGAATCGATTCATCGCAGATACATCAATGACCGTTGGCGTGCAATTCCATCTCAAGAACATCACCTTCGGAGGGATTGAAATCACGCTCCAACTATGGGATTTCGGAGGGCAAGATCGTTTTCGGTTTCTCTTGCCGACATACACTTCGGGGGCCAAGGGATTCATCTTATTTTTCGATCTCACCCGGATGCAGACCACGTTCTCGCTGGAAAACTCGTGGCTGCCGATTGTCCGCAAGGAAGATCCGAACTTGCCGGGGATACTCGTTGGCACTAAGCAAAACTTGGTGGATCACGATTTCCCTGCCATCGAACCAGAATTTGGTCCGGATTTCATTACAAGAGCACGTATGCAAGGTTATGTTGAAAGCCCTTCAAATTCCGGGGAACAGATAGACCGGGCGTTCCGTATTCTTTTAAAGGCCATCCTTGATTATAACCGAATTCCCTATGGCCAAAACTTGATTTAAATGTAATATTGCAAGGTCATTTTGTAGTATGAAATAGGTAATTTCTAAGATTATATCAAAGCGTGAGAGAAAATTAAAAAGTGGGAAAATGGTCGAGTCAAGAAAGCGATTTGAAACCGTGGACGCATATATCGCGTCCTTTCCGAAGGATGTCCAAGTTTTACTTGAAAGGATGAGGCAAGTAATAAGGGAGGCGGCACCGGAGGCGGAAGAAACGATTAGCTACCAGATGCCCACGCTCAAACTGAACGGGAACCTGGTCCACTTCGCGGCGTTCAAGCATCACATCGGATTATATCCAACCCCTTCAGGCACCGAAGCTTTCAAGAAAGAATTGGCTCAGTATGAATCAGGAAAGGGTTCTATCAAGTTCTCGATGGATAAGCCGATTCCGTTTGACCTGGTAAAGCGGATCGTGGAATTCCGGGTGAAAGAGAACCTGGAAAAAACCAAAAGGCATTTGCCATCGCGGAAATAAACAACGTGTTATTTCTGGAAGTTTAAAGGTTCATAGGAAAATGAAACAACTCTTTCTATCAATAAATACTTCACATCTCTTCCGCTTCTTTTATCAAACCATGAAAAATTAGAATGGCGTGGCGTTGCTATATTTTGACCAAATGCGCCTCAAGAACTCATCGAGATCGCCCGGCCTCTCATTGCCCCAATTCGCGATCGCGTATGTCGCAACCTCATCCTCCAAGTCATAAAAAAGCCTCGCCATTTTCATACCCATAATGTTGCACATCGTTTTTTGCGTGTAAAGAAGCAAAGGATTTTTTTCCACCAGGTTTAAGCAAAACTTCTTAACTTCAACGGCCAGATCGGCGATTCGCAAATTTTCGTGATGACACCCCATCGATCGAGTTCCTCCAACCCGATCTTATCGGACGTGAGACGCCAAGAATGCAAGAAAGAAAAAAGTTAAGGAATATCTTGATTTTTTAAAGTCAAAATAGTCTCAAGATTAAGTCAAGGATACAAGAATTGAGTATTCCCGCTCGATGTAGTTGCCGATATATGGATCATTTGTCTCAAAATTGGTATAAATTTCATCATTACCAGCCATGGTAAAGTTGAATGTACCTGCTAGATTTGTATATCCATTAATTCTCGCATATGCATAGTCATCGTCGTTCCAAAAAGAAAACGACGTTCCGGTCGGTAGAACGCCAGATTTTAAATAGATCGAATATGGTCCCGAATTTCCTCCACCCATCTGTATTATTACTGGATCCCCGCTTGTTTCGTTCACGTATGGTTCACCCAAGAACCCCACAGATAATATAGTATTAGGTGGGAGCAATTTATTCGGGATGTAATCGGCAATCGTCAAGTTGAACAATTCGTCTTTCGTGTAATCCGCCGAACTCACGCGAAATTCAAATGTGAAATTGCCAAATGCAGTTGCATTACCCGAAAGAATGCCGTTATCAGCAAGATTCAGCCCGCTAGGTAAACTGCCCGAATGGATTTCCCATGAATAACTTCCGTTCCCACCCTGCGCTTGTAGCGTTATGTTGTAGGTGATATTTTTCATTCCTAGTGGTGAAACAATTTGATTAATAGCATTTCGAGTTAAAATGATGGTCTCATTATCTTCTCTCCGTGCTTCAAGCAAGATGACCAGTTCAGGATAGCAGTATACACTCAAGACGGATGAAGGATTGCACAAGCGCGTGTGATCAACCGTAGTAGAAAGGTTTTTCCCATCAAGGCTTATCGTGGCGGGTATTGGATCCCATGCCCCGTTACTTACAATTCCAATATGATGATGTTCCCCGAAACCAGCAGGCGAGTAAAAAGTAATATTTGCTGTATGACCTATATCGAGTGATCCGTTCACTTGCACCAGGCTCAAGTTGTAATGTGCGGGATACCCAGTGGGATTCGAGATCACGCCACAAGATAATTGTTGAGACGAAATAATCGTGAACCTTGCACCTCCATCAAGGGACAAGGTTTGTGTGTAGGGTGTTGGGTTTCCCTCAAGCGTGTTCAAAAAAAGTATGACTCCCACGGGCAGTAAGATGCCTGTAATGATTATTGCACTGATTAAGGGAATCAATACCTTCTTGTTTTTCAAACGGCGACCACCATTCATATCCTTCCCTCTTTGGAATTTATATTAATAACTAATAGCATTACATCATTCAATCAATACCAGGGTATTTATTCGTTCCTTTTAAAAAGGAAAAAAAGGTGCATTTCTTTTAAGAATAGGGCAGCTTCTAAAAAATGGCGAGCTGAATCGCGTGTGGAATCGAAAGTGGAAAACGTGAAGAAGGGTCCCAATTTACTTCTCCGCTTGTTGAAACAATTGGTTCCCTATAAATCACGGGTGTTCTTGCTCATAGGAATGATGCTGCTCGCTTCATTTCTGGCGATTTTGCCGCCGTTACTTCTACAAATTGCCGTGGATCAATACATCACGAAGACGGATCTTGGCGGGCTGTTTTTGCTCCTTCTTGCATTAATCGTATTGGGTGCCGTCATCGCGATTCAAGGCTATTTCCAGTACCAGATAAGTCAATATATCGGTTTAAACGTGGTGAGGAATCTCCGAGATCAGCTATTCGAGCACATTTCCCGCCAACCTTTTGAATTCTTCGATAAGACCACCACCGGGGATATGGTTGCCCGGGTAACGATGGATACCGATCAGCTCCGGCAGTTTCATGAGGGGTTCATCAATTTTGTCGTCAACCTTGGCATGTTGGGCGAAATATTGGTCATCGTTAGCTTTTGGGATTTTCGGTTCGGCTTGATATTCCTCGGCATTTTTCCGCTCTTGTTGCTCGGGCTGCGATTTGTTACCAAGAAAGTGATGCCCAACCACCGGAAAGCCCGTAAAACCAATAGCATCTTGGCCGCGTCCATCCAAGAGACATTCAATGGGATCCGGGAAATAAAATTGTATGGACGCGAAGAGTTCATGCAGCAAACTTATCGAAAATGGAATGTCGAATATTTCAATGCAGTAATTGAAATGAATAAATACGATTCGATCTGGGGGCCATACGTGCGCTATATTTCAGGAATCTTTACCGTGTTCCTTTTGTTGATTGGTGGCATGCTGGTGATCGGAACGGGGATTACTGTGGGTCAATTATTCGCGGCTTTAACCTATTTTGTTCTCATAGGCGGTCCAGTTAGATCAGTAACCCTCTTTTCCAGCAATTATAATAGCACGAAGGCCGCGATGGAACGAGTATATGACATGATGGACAAGCTTCCCTCGATCCGAGACGCACCCGACGCCGTTCCGCTTGAACATTCACGAGGCCAACTTGAATTCAGAAATGTCAGTTTCGGTTACCATGGCAAAGCGGAGATTTTGAAAAACATCGACTTGAAAGTTAAGCCCGGCGAAATAATCGCGCTGGTGGGCCCTTCTGGTGTCGGGAAAACGACGCTAGCACATCTAGTTCCGCGTTTTTATGATGTTACTCTAGGGGCGGTGTTGATAGACGGGATAGATGTCAGGCACTACCAATTGGCCTCGCTCCGGAAACACGTCGGAATTGTCATGCAAAACGTGTTTCTCTTCGATGGTACCATAGCGCAAAACATTGCTTATGGAAAACCGACCGCTACGATGGAAGAAATTCAAAAAGCTGCCAGTATTGCACAATTGGATGAATTCGTGAGCACGCTGCCGCAAAAGTACGAGACCCCAATCGGGGAACGGGGGATTCGACTATCAGGAGGGCAAGCCCAGCGATTATCGATTGCCCGGGTCCTTGTCGTGGATCCGAAGATCCTCATTTTGGATGAACCCACGGCGAACGTGGATGCCATCACCGATTCGAAACTCATGCAATCGGTGGAAACCGTGATGAAAGGACGAACTACCATCCTAATTGCCCACCGGCTTTGGACCATTAAAAATGCGGATAAAATCGTGTTGTTGAAGGACGGGGGAATCGAGGCTTGTGGTTCCCACCAAGAATTATTACAGACCAGCCCATTTTACCACGAATTTTTTGCATCACAGTTTCAACAATCTGATCAGGAGGTCTGTTTACGATGAGCGTACAAAATGGTGGACCGGTCGAATTGAAATGGGAAGGGCTTAAATCCATGTTCCCCTTTCTAAAACGCCACCGAAAATCGCTCATCATTGCCATTTTCTGGACCATTCTTTTAAGCGCGAGCGGGATAGTTCCACCTTTATTATTGAGAGATATTATTGATATTGCATTGCCGCGGTTGGATTTTCAAGCACTCCTGATTTTTGGGCTGATGGTAGCAGGAGTTTACACGTTTCGATTTTTCGCACTAGTCAAGCAGAGCCGAGTTACCGCCATTACCGGGCAAAACGTGATTCGGGACATTCGTGAAACACTGCTCGGTAAATATCTCGGTTTTCCTATGAACTATTATGAATCGAGCAAACGAGGCGTGTTGCTTTCGATACTGACGGGGGATTCAAACGTCCTAGGCTGGTCGATTACGACCGGCATCATCGCTTTGGTCAATGACATGCTCTCGCTCGTACTTATCATTATAACCATTATCTCGTTAAACCCAATGCTCGGGATCCTCTTTTCTATCATATTTCCATCGATCTTGCTTCTCCTTCGCCATTTCCGGGCCTTGTCAGAAAAAAATTACTTGTTAATCCGGCAAAGATCTGCAGAAATTACCGCCAAAATCGAAGAACACGTGTCGGGAATTCGAGTCGCGCAATCGTTGACAGCCGAGGATCGCACTGTACAAGGATTCAAGCAGATTTCTCAACAAGTTCATGAATTGTGGACGAAAGATAGTAAATTATATGCCCAGATGAGTGCGATCATTGCGCTCAACTTCTGGTTGTCGGTGGTGATCTTGATCGGGTTAGGTGGCCTTCAATATGTGAATGGCGGTATTTCTATTGGAATCTTGATTGCTTTCAGCCAATATATGTTCCAATTGAATGGACCCGTTCAGGATCTGGCGAGCTTGCTCAACACCTTCCAAGAAGCCGGGGCCACTTTATCGCACATTCGCGAAAGCATCACGAATGTTCTTGTTATCCCCGAGCCGTCAACGCCGACTCCCCTTCCTGCCACGATTCAAGGGGAAGTCAAATTAACTGACGTCACCTTTTCCTACGGACGCGAACCGTTATTCCAGCATCTCAATCTTGTCATCCAACCGCACGAGAAGGTTGGCATTGTGGGAGACACCGGGGCAGGTAAGACCACGTTAATTAACTTGATCACCCGGCTCTATGATGTCAAGGACGGGGCGGTGCAAATTGATGGGATTGATGTTCGTAATCTCCGTTCTCAAGATTTACGATCGTTAATTGCGATTGTTTCGCAAAATACATTTCTTTTTGCCGACACGATTTTCAATAATATCAAATTCGGGCGACCAACAGCGACCCGAGAAGAAGTCCTTGAAGCGGCTCGGTTGGCACGGGCTGATAAATTCATCCTTTGTCAACCTTCGGGGTACGATACTAAATTGGGAGATACGGGGGTAGGCATTTCTGGAGGGCAACGCCAGCTCATTGCCTATGCCCGGTTAATCCTGGCTCGCCCCAAAGTGGCCATCCTCGATGAAGCCACGTCTAATATTGATTCTTATACCGAGAATTTGATCCAAGAGAACATGAACGAAATCATGAAGGACTCTACGGTGCTAATCATTGCCCACCGGTTCGCCACTCTTCAAAAGATGCATCGGCTAATCCTGCTTCGTAATGGCGTGATCGAGGCTTCCGGTCCCCATGCTGAATTGTACCGAACGAATGCCTATTATCGGGAATTATGCGAGAAACAATACTCGAAACTTTAGAACGAAGTTAAGAATAAGATGCCCATTTTTACGAGTTTTTCTCGGATTTGTTCAATGACAATGGCTGCTTGATGGCTCGCGAACGTGGTCTCCCAGTACTGCACGAATTCCTCGCGCGTCAACCACTCCCCGTCCCCCAGTTGTTGGCATGCTGCGTTTATACTTCTCCATGGATCTTTTTGGCTTGCCAGTGATGCCCGTGGAGCCAGAAATATCGCGGGGACGAGGAGCGTCTCAAACAAGATTTGCGAGATGTGCCCATTCGTCTTGCAGCGAACCTCCTCCGAAACGTGCGGGGGCTCGAGGAGAAAGATCGGGTGTTCCACGGGATCGGCTCGCAATTCCTTCGTAATCGCATCACTCACAAATTTCCCAATCAGGGGCGGCGTGGCGCTAAAGATATCTGCAGGCAAGGAGACACATGCTCGTGGGCGGGCATCTCCGCAAAAGGCGGCTTCCAGGCGCGATTCTTCCATATTCAGGATGATAGGCGGCACATCGCATCAGATTATTGATAGAGGTGGTAGCATAAAAAGTACGTGTGAATCGGGAGTTAATTCTCTCACCTCCGAGACCGACGCCGATTCTGCGTGGCATTTGCTCGGCACCCCCGTCACTTTCCAGTTACAAGGGGAATCCGCAAATCACGGCGCATCGCTGCTAGTATGGTCACCGCACGATAGTAGTTCCACGGCTTCTCGCCCTGTCATGCCCTCCCTCACGCCGCATTGTTTTGCGCGCTTTGTTACCCCGCTAATCCGTGCATCGAGCAGGTCTTCACTCGTCACGAGATGGTGTTTTATGGAACCATGGGCAACAGCAATTACTTGATCGTGTTCCTCCATAAGTTTCACATCGAACGCGCCACAACCGACCATGCCATGGGTGCAGATGATTGCCACCCATTGGCCAGAATCCCAAGAAGCCTCTATACATTGTGCCTGCGCACTTCCATCCTTAACGTGGATCGTTTTTGTCTTGATTATTGGAAACATTTCATACACCCGGCATTCGTTATTTCATCTTGCATTAAGTACCTGGTTAGATCTTGCGCCTGGCAGCGCCTCGGCCGCCTCTTGCGCCTTCCGTCTGAAATCTATCATGTCGACCACCTTGTTCTGCAACCGCGCTTCTTCAGCCGCAAACGCGATCATATGGCTCTCGATGCAATTCTCCACGGCAGTCGAGCTCTTCGCTTCCGGGTCATCGTTCTTGACGGCATTGGCGAAATCCAGGAGTAATGACTCGTCGCCGCCCCCGTGGTGGATACCATGATATGGGATCGACCATTTCTTGACGCGGGGCGGTGAGAACGATCTCAACTCCAGCTTCCCGGAGTAGTCATTGGACAGGATCTCGCCGTTCGTGCCCCGGAAATCGAGAGCACGCTCCCACATTGCGCTGAATGCCGATAGCGAAAATGAGCAGGTCACGCCGTTCTCGTAGACGATGCTCGTCGTTTGATGATCCGTCACGCCGTTGCCGGCGCGGAACACGCATTTTCCGTGATCCCCAGTCTTCAAGAGGTTCAGCACGACTTGCTTGTCGAGGTCGCGGGAGATAATCGACGCGAACGTGCGGAAGCGGGGGTTTTTCAAGAAGTCGA
>JAUQYW010000719.1 GCA_030587525.1 Candidatus Sigynarchaeota archaeon
CTCGAGAAGATGTTGCAGCGGCGATTCGGACACGTCATTCACGATTTACCATTGCTCGGAACCCAGGATGGCGATCGGGTCATCGACCAGCTCTTAAGTGAAGCGGGTCGTGCTCTGCAGCTTCACCAGCGCGCCGAGCTCGTTGCCAAGTTCTCTCGCGTCGGGTTGCCACTGTATTTGAGATTGATCTTCGAGATCGCCCGCCAATGGAATTCCTACGACCCGCCTGCAACGAACGTGCTGGCGCCGACGGTCGAGGGCGCTATCGGCCAGTTCCTTGACATGGTCTCAGCCAACCACGTTTCCGGCCTCGTTGATCGTGTACTCGGTTACATCGCATGCGGTCGCCACGGGCTGTCCGAGCAAGAGATCATCGACATTGTCTCATCTGATAAGGATTACTTTGAGGGCATATTTTTGGCGAACGTGCATCACGCCCTATCCGAGCAACGGTTGCCCTGGATCGCGTGGGCGCGGCTGTATGCGGACCTGGAAGCGTTTCTCACCCGGCGGGGATCGAGCGGGGCCACGACGCTCGTCGTGTTCCACCGGCAATTCGGGAACGCGATTGTACAAAAATTTCTCGGTGATGGCCGTGCGACCACCCGGCATGCCACGATTGCTCGCTATTTCCTCGGCCAGGCGGATTGGTTCGGGAAGCCGGGGCGTAGCGCGGTGAATGGACGCAAGATGGTGGAGCTGGTGCACCAGCTCGCCCGCGCGGGGATGTATGAGGATCGTGACCGCTTACTCGCCAACATCGGCTTCCTCGAGGCTAAGTGCATAGCCGGGATGGTGGACGATGCGATCGAGGACTACTTGACTTTCTTGAACACGGACATAGCAAGAGAGCTGCCGCGGCGCAGGGACATAGAACAGATTGCGAAATTCATCACATCGCAGGCTCACATCTTGCGGAAGGAACCCGGGCTGTTTTTACAGCAAGCCATCAACCAGGGCGAGTTTCCCGAGATTGAGGCAATTGCGTGGTCACTTGTTGTTAACTCAAACCGCCCGGTCATTCACTGGTGCAACAAATCCGCCAGTAGTGACCCGTGTATTTTAACGATGGCTGGACACTCCGGGCAGGTGCACGCGGTCGCATTCTCGCCCGACGGGAAAAAAATCGTTTCGGGGTCAGAGGACAATTCTCTGAAGCTATGGGATACCCGCACGGGCAGCGAGTTGTGCATGATGACGGGGCACTCGCACTGGGTGAATACAGTTGCATTCTCGCCAGACGGCGCAATCATCGCCTCCGGGTCGGTTGACAGTAAGGTGAAGCTGTGGGACGCACACACAGGGATAGAATTGCGAACACTAGGCGGGGACTTAGATTCTATTTTTTCTGTCAGTAAATCCGTGGAATCAGTTGCATTTTCGCCCGATGGCAGCACACTTGTCTCGGGATCGAATGACAAGACCCTGAAGCTCTGGGATGCCCGGACGGGCAAGGAGCTGCGCACGCTGTTAGGCCATTCGAGAGATGTAACTTCATGTTCATTCTCACCCGACGGTTCTACTATCGTTTCGGGGTCATGGGACAAGACCGTGCGGCTCTGGGATGCCCGTACAGGCAAGCAACTACGCAAGATGAAGGGACACTCGGGCTGCGTGCGGTCGGTTGCATTCTCGCCCGATGGCACTTCGATTGCATCAGCATCTGGAACGAGTGTGACACTGTGGGATATTCGAACAAGCAAGCAACTGCGCAAGATGAAGGGACACTTGGATTGGGTGAATTCGGTGGTATTCTCGCCCGATAGTTCCACGATCGTTTCGGGGTCGAGCGACAAGACCGTGAAGCTATGGGATGCACGCACGGGCAAGGAGCTGCTCGCGCTGGCGGGGCACTCGGGCTGCGTGTGGTCAATCGCGTTTTCATCTGATGGGAAGGCCATCGCTTCGGGGTCACTCGACAACAATGTGCGACTCTGGGACACTCGCACGGACAAGGAGCTACCCCGAATGAAGGAGTACTCGGGCCGGGTGAATACGGTCACCTTCTCGCCAGACGGCACCACGATCGCCTCAGGATCGTCCAACGGGGCTGTGCGACTCTGGGAGGTTACGACAGGCAAGGAGCTGCGAACGTTGACGTGGCACTCGGGCTGGGTGAATAAGGTCGCGTTCTCCCCCGACGGTGCCATGATCATCTCGGCGTCTTCGATGACGGTGAAACTATCGGACATTCAAACGGGCAAGCAACTGCACAAGATGGCGGTGCGTTCGGACTGGGTGCGTGCGTTCGCATTATCGCGTGACAGTGCTTCGATTGCATTGGCGTCTGGAACGGCAGTGAAACAGTGGAACATTCGAACGGGTAAGCAGCAGAATATAATGAAGGGGAACTCACTTAATGTAAAGGCCATCGCATTCTCGCCTGACGGCACGTTGATTGCATTGGCGTCTGGAACGGTAGTGAAACTGTGGGAGACAACGTCGGGCACGGAGCTGCACACGCTGGAGGGGCACTTCGGCTCGGTGTGGTCTGTTGCATTCTCCCCTGATGGTACCACTCTCGCCTCGGGGTCGGACGACGGGACCGTGCGGCTCTGGAACGCCCGCGCGGGGAAGGAGGTACACGTGTTAGCGGGGCACTCGGGCTGCGTGAGGTCGGTCGTATTCTCTCCCGACGGCACCACGGTCGTTGCCGTTGATTATCCAACCTCATTTCGACCTGAACTCTACACGATAAAGATCTGGGAAGTTGGTTCTGGAAATAAGATGCACACTCTGGCAGCACACTCGAAAGAGATCAATGCTGTCGAGTTCTCACCGGATGGCACTATAATCGCTTCGGGATCGGAAGACAGAACATTGAAGCTTTGGGATTTACGAACGGGGAGTTGTATTGTTACGTATTATGCAAGGGGAAGTATCAATGCCGTGAGGTTCAACGCCGGTGGCAAAATCGCCGCGGGCGATGAAAGGGGCTTTGTGCATATTCTGGATGTACTTAATTTCCGATGTACCTAATCAAAATGTGAAGGCGAATCACGCAGTGAAGAGCACGGGAACTTAACTTTCTCTAATTAATTCAATTTTATCTTTGTAGACACGCGAAGAGGAGCTTGTCTTGAACCGTTTAAATTACCAGATCCCTTGCTTGGCGTATATCTTGAACCGTTTAAATTACCAGCAGATTTACAGTTCCTAATCGGTCGCATACAGGCTATCATCAAACCCGAAAATTCGGATTTTCAAATTCTTGACAAGTTAATCGACAATCTGAAGGATATTCTATCCGTTAAATAAGATAAATAGGAAATCCCGTTTCTTTGTGCATCCTTTAGCCTTGTGCGTGATCGTTTGATAGAAATTCCGATGGAATGATGGAGATCTCGTTTCTTTGTGCATCCTTTAGCCTTGTGCGTGATCGTTTGAACCCATTCACTTATATACCTTCACGAACGTGATATGATAATCAAAAAAGAGGAACAGCATGTTAAAAAATGAGATCAGGGCAATGATATCGGGAATTGCGGGTGGAATTGTTCTTATTCTTTCAGTTCCGTATGCGTTTTATGCAGCCTCTCAACTTGGCGGCGTTCCAATAGAGCAAATCATATCCGCAGCAGGACCCCTTGCGACGCCTAATGTCTGGGGTGGAAGTATGCTCATCATTTATGGGATCCTTTCTGGAATCAAGATCACCAAGGGTTGCGGTGTTTGGATGATAATTACGGGGTTGCTCGCCATTTTCGTTTCCTTCTTGTCATTAGGGGGGTTTGTCGGAGCTATTGGGGGAATTCTGGGGTGTGTTGGCGGAGTCAATGCTCTTGCACAAGTTCTCCCCGAAGAAGAAGTCGCTAAGCGAGCAGGTAAAAAAATACCACGGATTTATTGGATCGACGGGTTCATCATCCCGGGCTCGATAATAGCGGATTTTATTGCAAGTGCCTTGATCGTTCACTATACGATTGCCCCTACCACGTTTCCAGATCCTGGTACCATGTACGCTTTCTTTTGCATATTAATAATCGGAATCATCTTGATTTCCATCGGGATTATAATCGGCATTTACAAATCAAGAACGAAAGGAGAATCACAAGGCATCTAATCTGGCCAGGGCACCTTGGACCCATTCAGCGAGTCTTATTTTGTTCGTGCCTAGTTTTAAAGTCTCTATGCCTCGCATAATCTCCTTCGATTTACTTGCACCTGCAACCCGGGATACGTTCCCTTCTAATTCTTTTACCATATCCAGTTGTTTTTGCGTCATGAAGTTCACCCCGTGCTTGTTTCACAAGAAAAGGTGTGACGTTGAAGTCATGAAATGATTCCGCCTTGATAATGCTACCAGGTACAGCGAATTTCTAAACCATCGTGTTCGTGAAGGTCCCGACGGGGTGCTCGTCGATTTCACCCATCACGGTACCGGGCGCACATTCACGACATGTAATTCCATTAACGGTAAAAAACCCGGAGAATCGAGTTCAATGATTGGCGTGACATTGGAGGCCGGATGCAACAGACCAGGAAAGATAGAATAATTCCCACTACTATATCAAACCCGCATACACCGAAATTGGATTTAATTAACAGAACAAGGTTCCTAACAATAATTATAAATACGTAACATATGTGTCATTATATAAGGACAACTTGCCACGCGACGCCACCACGCGTCGACTGGCCGCGAACGGAGAAGAAATCGCGTGCCCGCTTGCATTCTAGCGGCGCGGTTGAATGGGGAATGGCTCATCCGCGGCAATGCTCGACATCGCGGGGCGATCGTATGATTGCACGATATACTAGGTGAATCTATAGATGAAACTCACATCCGTTTTCTACAAGCAGAAAGGCGCGATGGCGACCATCGCGCTCGCTACTACGGTCCTGGTCATGCTTGTACCTGGTCTCATCATGGAGCCAGCCAGGCCCGTTCACGACATCCTGGGGCAATATGATCCCGGGACCATCGCGGCATCCGACTGGGGCCTCTACGGCGCCAACCTCGGCATTTCTTCCCCGACACCCGTGCCGAACTACGTCGTCCGACTCAACTTGCCAGCCTCGTTCAATTACGGCGCTTGCTTGGCCGGTGGAGACGACATCCGGTTTTTCGACGCTGTCAACACTTCGCTCTCGTACTGGATCGAATCATGGGTCGTTGGCGGAATATCTACGATTTGGATAAAGATACCCGTGACAGGGACGAACCAGATCACCATGCGTTACGGGAAAGCTTCGGCCCCCGCGGCGTCCAGCGGCGTCTCCACCTTCCAATTTTTCGACGACTTCACGGGATCCAGCCTGAACGCGTCCAAGTGGACCTCCTACACTGACACGTACAGCACGATGTCCGTCTCGGGCGGGCTGCTTCACGTCGTGTCGGATACACCTTCGGATTGGATCGCGATCACGCTCGTTGGTTTTCACGACACTACTATTACTTCTGGTGCCGCGTTTGGAACTAACTACAATAATGGCATCCGCTTAGGGACCATGGATACTGTCGCCACGCAAGTGGCTGGCGTGCAAACGACAACGACCCACGCCCTCTCCAACCGGACATTCACGGCCGAGATCAAGTGGATCAACAGCAGCCGCGCCGAGTTCTACGACAACGATGCCTTGTTCGCTACCCATACCACGAACGTACCACCAGGGCCTCTCCCGTTACGATTGCTAACGGGTGACCGCGAAGCTGGTCCGGGGACGCATTATGGAGCCTATGTCACCAGCGTGAATACTTCAATAGGGGTGCCGGGCAAGGCCATGCGGATGAATTATTATACCCAGCAAGGCGTCACCGGCGTCGTTTCCAGGTCCGATTACAACTGGGTGTTCGTCCGATCCGTCGTTGCAAACGATCCCGTGGCTTACATCAACAACTTCGTGCCCACCCTTACTTCTGGCAAGATCACGCCCACGACGGGTTCCCAAGCCACCCCGTTCAACTTCTCGGTTACTTTCACGGATGGGGATAATATCGCTCCCGACACCATTTGGGTGAACGTGAACGGAGCCATCCATTCCTTGGCGAAAACCAACCCGTCCGACTTGATTTATTCCGACGGGTGCCGGTACAGTTGGATGGGATACTTGCAACCAGGTTCGTATAGTTATTACTTCAGATGCCAGCAGGGCGCGTTGCTCGTGTCCACGACCACGTGGTCCAATTTGACCGTGACGGAAACTAATAGCTTCACTCCGCAATTGCTCAACACAGCGTTTACTCCATCAATCGGCAAAAACACGACCACGTTTACATTCACCACCGAATATCGTGACGCGGACAACAACCATCCCGACAGCATAAACATCAACATCGGTGCGGCGGTGGTGCCAATGATCGAGGTGAATCCCGCAGACACGAACGCGATGGATGGTAAGGTCTACCGGTACCAAACTACGCTTGATTGGGGCGATTACATTTTCAAGATTGATTGTTTCGACGGAGCTCGTTCCAACACGACCGGTTGGCTCCCTGGACCGGTAGTGGACCCTTTTTACCGGTTCCACAACCAAACCTTGTTTTCCGATAATTTCGAGAGCGGTTTGGCAAAATGGTCGACAGTCACGGGCGCGTGGCACGTGTCGAACCCTGCGGGATCATATAATGCCTATCGTTCGCCAACGCACTCCGTCTGGTGTGGATCTGAAGCCACGGGGTTATACCCGAACAGCCATGCTGCGGAACTCGTCTCGATGCCGATTGATGTATCCATCGTCGATAGCGCTTATCTCGAGTTCTTCCACTATCAGACTACCGAGGCCGGTTGGGATTATTGCGCTGTTTACGTGCGCCAGAACGCGGGTGCCTGGATCCAGCTTTATAGAGTCGCCGGGAACGTGGCGTGGGAGAAACGAACTTACAACCTCTCGTCTTATTGTGGGCCTGGGAACACTATTGAGATACGATTCTATTTCACTTCCGATCCCACGGTCAACTATCGCGGGTGGTACGTGGATGACGTGCAGGTTTACACGAATAAAATTCCCGTTTTGTCAACGCTGGTTAACCCGGCAAATAGTTCTAGTGTATTCACTGGAAATAACGAGTTCGAATGGACTAACGTGGAATACACGGATCTTCCGATCAATTACACGCTCCAGATCGCAACCTCGTCTGCTTTCACGACCGTCCTCCAGCAAATCGAACACATCCCCGAGACGTCCGGCACAACCACTACCGTGGTGTCCATCGCAAACACCGGGACCCAGTGGTGGCGCGTGCGTGCTACCGTCAATAATATGAACGATACGTGGTCAGCTCCCTTCACTTTCACGGCCACTTTGGCACCCGAGGCCTACATCACCAGCCCGCTCAACCAGACCTACGCATCCGCGACTTGTACCCTCACCTTGACGGGCAACCCATCCACTAATTCCATCATCTACAACGTGTTCAACCACACGAGCATGTCGTGGAAGTACGGCACCAACCAGACGTATGTGGGTTCTGGGCCGCTCTCCCTGTCCGAGGGCGTGTTTACCATCTACGCGTGGGGCAGGACGGCGAGCTTATTTGTCCAACAGGTCCCGACGACGCGCACGCTCACGATCGACGTTACCTCCCCCGTGGTGACAATCCTGGCACCCTCCAACAACACCACATATAGCACCTCGACGCTAGGCATCGACGTGACAGCGATCGACACCGTGAGCCCCATCAGCAGGATCTGGTTCAACTTCTGGGATGTCGACCTGGCCTCGTGGGTGTATGGCACGAACCAGAGCTTCACGGGGTACACGACCAGGAGCCTGGCGGATGGAGCATACAGATTCTTCGCGTGGGCAAATGACTCGGTAAACCACGTCTCGTCGGCACGCCACGAGATCAACATTAATACTTTGGCGCCAGTTGTTGATAATCCCACAGATTTCTTGTTCATGCAGAACCAGACAAGCGTCTACATCCAATGGACAATTACGGAAGTATTCCCGGATGACTACCGGGTGCTCCGGAACGGCGTTCAGATCATCTCGTGGACTCCGTATTTGAGCGGGGTGCCAGTGGACGTTGCTATTGACACCAATATCGGCCTGGGAATATGGAACTATACCATTCTCTACAGGGACGCATTTGGCATGAACGGCGTGCCAGACACGGTCCTCATCACTGTCAATGACTATCCTTGGATCACCGCTCCGCCTGCTGATCGGATGGTGATTCAGAACGCCACGGGTGAGACGATCTTGTGGACCATCCTTGATAGCTACCCAGGAACTGGCCTGTGGGAAGTGTTCCTCGAAGGAACTCCTTTCATAGGAGGGTCATTCAACACGGGAATACCCGTATCTGCTCCCATCTACACGAATATCGGCACGGGCACATGGAACTACACTATCGAATATATAGACGCATATGGATACTTCGGTATTCAAGATACGGTCTTGATCACTATCACCGGGAACCCGATTGCAACAAGTGCGCCATTGGGAGGGGCGGTCGTACTGCAAAACTCCACCTACCAGATTAACTGGACCCTCACCTCCCCGGCCGGCCCCGGGCAATACCGGGTCCTTCGGAACGGCAGCACGATTGTTGGCTGGTCGCCGTGGGGTGCGAATCCCGCGAGCATCGGTGTACTCGTGAATACGAACGGGGGATTAAGATTCTTTAATTACACGATAGAATTCAACAGCTCGACCGGATTATACGGCAACCCGAACACGGTCATCATCGCTGTGAACGATGTGCCGGCTATCCTGTTACCACCAGGGGATGTCATAGTCCTCCGAAACGCGACCAGCCAGACGATCTCGTGGACCATCATCGACGTCTTGACCGGTACAGGACCATACATGATCTTCCGGAACAGCGCGAACATCACGGGCGTGCTCTTCTACACGTCAGGCGTGCCGGTCTCGATAGGCATCAACACGAACATCGGCCTAGGAACATTCATCTACACGATCATGTACGGCGATATGTTCGGGACGCTCGGGACGAATGACAGCGTGAACGTGGTCGTCAACGATGTGCCCATTGCGAACACCCCCTTTCCTGATCGCCACTATGCAGCGAACGAGACGGGGCAGACCATGCAGTGGGTTATCACGGACGGTATCGGCGGGACCGGACAATACGTGGTGCGGGTGAACGGAACCATCTACACGAGCGGGACGTGGTGGAGCGGCGTTACCTTCCTTGTCCCAGTCAACACGAACATGGGATTCGGCATGTGGGAGTACACGGTGGCCTACAACGACACCTACAACCAGGCCGGGCTTGTAAAAACAGTGACCGTGTATATCGAGGACATCCCCCGATCGACACACCCGGCAAACCAAGCCGTGCTCGTGAATTCGCCTGGACACGTGATAACGTGGACGATCACCGACGCGACGGGACCTGGATACTACCGGGTGCTGCGGAACAGCAGCATTGTCGTCGTAAACTGGGCGTCATGGGTTGTTGGGATGCCATTCAACGCGCCCATCCAGACAGCTGTCGCGTACGGCACGTGGAGGTACACCCTCGAATACAACAACTCCGCCGGCCGCATCGGCACCTCCGACGACGTGGACGTGCTCGTGGAAGATTTACCTGTTGCAACACCCTCAGGATCACCGCCGGACACGTACCAGAACGTCACCGCGGGCCCGGTCATCTCGTGGACCATCACGGACAGGTTCGGCAGCGGCTTCTACAGGATACTTCGCAACACCACCAGCATCACTGGCTGGCTCCCGTGGATCAACAACGTGGTCATCAACCAGGTCGTTTCGACGATTGCAGGTATCGGGAGTTTCGCCTACACGATCCAGTACAACGACTCGAACGGGTTTACAGGTACGGCCAATACGATTATGGCCAAAATATTACAAGACACGGCGGCCCCAGGGATTTCCGATCCTACGATCGATGCACTCCAGGTCTTTTCAACACCCGTGACCGTCACTTGTAACGTCACCGAAACCCAGAGCGGTGTAGGAACCGTGCGAGTCTTCTATTCGGTCAACGGCACGAGCAGCTTCACGCCGGTGGCCATGAGCTTCGTCTCCGGCGCGATGTACTCGGGCCAGATTCCGACGCAAGGAGTGATTTCGACCGTGTACTACTACTTCCAGGCGGTGGACCGTGCTGGGAACGCGAGGGTGGAGAACAACGCGAGCAGTTATTACATGTACCACCTCAACTTCTTGCCACCAGGCGCGTATGTCCTCGAATTCATGGTACCCGTTCACATCACCGTGAATATTGTCGTGGAGACGAGCGGCCGGATCACGTTGGCCTCGTTCATAGGCGCTACGGTCCAGGATGCTTTGAACATGTCTACCACTACGGTTGCATTCAACCTTGCATTCACCGGCGGCGTGTTCACGTCGATGACAATCACGGCTTACTTCACGGGTGGCCAATACACGGCTGCCGACCTTGTTGTCTTCCACGAGGTGGATGGCACGTGGTACGAGGTGACCCCCAGCAGCATCAATGTGGTTGGCGGGTCCATCACCTTCCCCGTGGCGAGTTTGTCCAGGTTCGTGGTCGGTATCAGGGTAACGACAGGATTTGACATCATTCAGTTCCTCAAGGATAACTGGTTGCTGGTTGTCTTGATCATGGTCGGTGCTGTGCTCGGCATCACGGGTGCGGCGGTTGCATCGAGGCGGAAGAAGTCAGTGGCGAAAGCTTCGGGGCAGAAGGCCATGCCGGGGAAGATAGTGATGACTCCCGCGTGGATGCGAGAAGCGAAGCTTCGGGCACTCAACACCCCCCCAAAGCAACCGGAAGTCGTTGCCAAGGAGCCTTTCCACTTGTACTGCGCTTGTTGCGAGCAATGGATCGACAAGCAGCCGACCGCGGTCATCGTCGGCAGGGAAACGTGCGCGAAATGCAAGCAACCCCTGTTCTTCGTGCCTAAATGTGATAACTGCGGTAACGCGCTGGTCAAGAGCGTGCAGATTTTCAACGAGTTCAGGCAGAACCCGCGAAAATGCGAAAAATGCGGTGGCAACCTCCGGATACAATGAAATAACGTACCAACCACTCTTTTTTTTTCTTTTAATTTTTTTCCATCACACGTATCTTTCTACAACCTTTTTCCATCAATGTATCCATACGTGTCATTTTCCATTGATATCGCTAACCTTAAAGATGATTTTCCACTTTAAACGAGAAAGATGTGTTCAAAAAACGAAAAAAAGGGGAAATTGAGATTTGTTGATGATCGATAGACTTGTGTCTCCCTTAACCTGCCAAGGTTAAAGTATTTTCGAAGCCATCATATTTTAACGGGACATTCTCCTTGATCCATATATTGATCAATTTCATGACATTGGAAAGTGTCAGGCCAAATTTCCTTGCAATCTCATCGACTGGAATGGGAACCCACTTCCCCCACGTATTAAGGCATTCTTCGTGGTAATCGATTGGGCCTGTCTTCTTCCCTTTCTTTGGAGGCTCGACTTGGGCGGGAACTTGCTCCATGGGAGGGAATGATAAAGAAGGCACTGGAGCGGCTTCCACGGGAGGTCTCGGGGCGATTGCCACAGGCTTGGCACGTGGCGGTGATGGAACCACCTCTGGAATGGGAACGACCGGGGCAGGAGCGAGAACCCGCGCCTCGGGAGGGCTCGGGACGATTGTCACGGGCGGTATCTCCTCAAAGAGGGCTGCCGGGGCAGCAATTGGTGTCACGGGAGGGTTCTGAGATGCTTCCATGGGAGGCGCCGGTGCGAAAGTCACGGGTTCGGCAGATTGCGGTGGCGCTTCAAAAAAGGGGGCTTGGGTCGCGATTTCCGTCACGGGAGCGCTCGGGATTGCCGGTGGATTTAGAGATAGGATTGCCATAAGATCCTCGACAGCGGGTGCCTCCGGGATATCTTGCGCGATCTGTGGCGCCAACGGTTCTTGGACAAGGGGTATCTCCGGCATCGCTTGCGCGATCTGTGGCGCCAACGGTTCCTGGATAACGGGTATCTCCGGCATCGCTTGCACGATTTGTGGCGCCAACGGTTCCTGGACAACGGGTGCCTCCGGCATCGCTTGCACGAATTGTGGCGTTAATGCTTCTTGGACAGCGGGGGCCTGTTGGATCTCGCGATTCTCTATTTCGGAAAAGACGGCCGGCGCTTGCACGACCGCGGGAACAGGTATACTTGGCGCCATTTCTTGTGCAATCAAGGACTCTGGACTAGTGGGAGCTCCGGTCAAGATGTTAACGTCATTGAACAAATCCGATTCACGGTCCGAGCCATCCACGGGAAAGATGCGCGAGAAGCCAGGCGTGCCGACCATACCTGTTTTCTGGTTGATCGCGATCGCGACGAACCAGTCTTTATTGTACGGGACAGGCTGCCGTCCGAGGTTCGAGTGCCATCCGCCGGGTACTTGCACGGAAAACGGCAACGTGACCGGTGCTGCACCCAGCTCGGTGCCTTTCCACGCGTCCAAGGTGATGCCACGACCGATGGGCTTGCCCACCACGGCATCACCCTCCACGTAATCGAGATTGATCTGGAACGTTCCCAGCTCTTTCTCCGCAACGGGCACGTGCTCCCAGAAATAAACGTCAACGGATTTAACCGTCGTGGGCTTCACCTCGCCGTTCTTTTCCCGCTGGTTGTTCACGAGCGTGATCTCCCCTTCCAGCACGTCGCCGGGACGATAGACAGGCTTCGGATCCCGGAAAGCGACGCTCATGGAGATCTTTCCCCCGTAATCCGCGCCACGACGTCTCGTGGTGCCCCTGACGCGGACAGGAGGCGCGCTTGCCACGGGGATGGAGGCTTGTGCCGGTTGGGCAGCCGGGGTACCGATGCCTATCTTGAGCGATTTCCCGAACCCGCCGATAGCACCGCCGATGTTGATCTTGCCGAACATCCCGCCCTTCTTTGCTGGCTCCGGGGCAGTCGCTTGCACTGGTGCCGGCACCGCGGGTTCGGCATAGCTTGTCATTTGCACCATTCCTGGTTGGGGTTGTGCAGGGGCCATCTCCCCGAGGATCGCGACGTCATTGAACAAGTCCGCTTCCCGATCCGAGCCATCCACGGGAAAGATTCGCGAGAAGCCAGGCGTGCCGACCATGCCTGTTTTCTGGTTGATCGCGATCGCGACGAACCAGTCTTTATTGTACGGGACAGGCTGCCGTCCGAGGTTCGAGTGCCATCCGCCGGGTACTTGCACGGAAAACGGCAACGTGATCGGCGCAGCACCCAGCTCGGTGCCTTTCCACGCGTCCACCGTGATGCCACGACCGAGGGGCTTGCCCACCATGGCATCACCCTCCACGTAATCGAGATTGATCTGGAACGTTCCCAGCTCTTTCTCCGCAACGGGCACGTGTTCCCAGAAATACACGTCCACGGATTTGACCGTCGTGGGCTTCACCTCGCCGTTCTTTTCCCGCTGGTTGTTCACGAGCGTGATCTCCCCTTCCAGCACGTCGCCGGGACGATAAACCGGCTTCGGATCCTTGATGGCGACCGTCATCGATATCTTGCCCGCGTAATCCGCGCCCCGACGCCTCGTGGTGCCCCTGACGCGGACAGGAGGCACGCCTGCCATGGGAATGGAGGTTGGTGCTGCCGCCGGTTGGGCAGCCGGGGTACCGATGCCTATCTTGAGCCCGCCGATAGCACCGCCGATGTTGAACTTGCCGAACATCCCGCCTTTCTTTGCAGGCTCCGGGGCAGCCGCTTGTACTGGCGCCGCCACGGGTGGCGAATAGCTCTGCACCGGGGCACTGCTTGGATGAGCATTGGCA
Organism: Candidatus Sigynarchaeota archaeon; assembly: GCA_030587525.1. Taxonomy (GTDB): domain Archaea; phylum Asgardarchaeota; class Lokiarchaeia; order Sigyniarchaeales; family Sigyniarchaeaceae; genus Sigyniarchaeum; species Sigyniarchaeum tengchongense. The sequence goes on from JAUQYW010000719.1 coordinate 13,665, forward strand.
GTCTCCTCACCTATGATCCTCACAGAGTTAAGAAGGTTGGATGTCCTGTCTGAACCATCAACGGGAAAGATGCGCACGAAATTTGGTATCGGGATCATGCCTGTTTTTTGGAGTATTGATACCCCGACGAACCAGTCCTTGTTATACGGCGCGGGCTGCCTGCCCAAGTTCGAATGGTACCCTCCAGGCACCTGCACGGAAAACGGCAGCGTGACTGGCTCCGCACCTAATTCCACATCCTTCCAGGTGTTGATATCTAACGATCGGCCTACTTGCTTGCCTTTAACCTCTTCATGCGATTCATCCAAAAAAACGGTATAGGTGCCGAGTTCATTCGAAGCCACTGCAACGTGCTCGAAAAACTGGATCTGAACGGACTTGACGTTTGCTGGTTTTACATTTCCTTGCTTATCACGTTCATTGTTAACGAGGGTAATTTCGCCCTCGAACACGTCGTTAGGGCGATATATTTCCTTGGGATTGCGTATTGCCACGGTCATGTCTATTTTAGCCATCGTCCTCTACTCGTTTTTGATCGATGCACTACCGGATTTCTCGTGACATGTAACAGAAACCCGGCAATGGTATGGATTCTACGATTTGCTTGTGCTGTTTAAATTACCAGCTGATATATAACGAATTAAAAAGGAACCTTTATGAAGATATAGGTTCGTGACTGATTTCAGTGTATGCGATGTTAATATAGATGGAAGCATTATTTTCGAAATCTATTGAATCGCGTACCTTAAAAGCAATTTGTAGAGGACGACGTGTTAATGCAAGAAATGAGAAAATTAGATTACGCAGCTTTGATTACAACTCAGATCTTTCTATTGGTGTATAGATTCAGCGATCTACCCGATTCATATGGGGATCACTGAAAAAGATGGTGATTGATAGATGATGATGAAAAAAGGCAATCGATTTAGATTTTTTCACATAACATGTGCCCTTCTCTTGGGCATGGCATTATTCGCTACCCTGGCATGTAATGGATCTGCGACGACGCCTAATTGGCTCGGGTACTATAACGACATAATCCCGGAGTACTCCACCTTGATCTATCAGAATTCGCCTACGGTGTACTCATCAGCAAAGACCAATTACTCGTTGGGAAGCGATGTGCTCGTGAGAGGTTACCAATTCGACTACAAGACACATACCGGCAGTGGCCCTCACACGGCGAGGGTGAAGTTAGGGTCTGAAGACGGAAACGTGACAGTTACATCTTCGTTATCCTATTCCACCATTTATACGACATTCACATCTTATCTGGGTGGTCCGACCTACCCCATCGATAATGACCCGGAGATTTTTTTCGAGTCTACGAATCCAGATACGAATTGTTTCAGAATCGCTTCTGATACCGTGACCACGGTCGTGCATAGTTTTGGCCAGATTTATGGTTTCCCTTGGACACTTAACAATGCAGAATATATCGCTCGCTTGTTATACGAGGACATAACCACATTAGCGGTTGGCACACCGAAAACTGGAACGTTCAATTCAACCGACAACGTGGATGCCTACTCGATCTTTATGGCAGCAGCGACAACCTACGAGTTTGAATTGACACGGACTTCAGGTTCCGGGGACTTCGATGCGAGGCTATGTGTGTGGGATGGTCTTACTAACTCGTACGTGCGGATCACTTCGGGAACCACGTTTCCGAAGACATTCTCGTATACACCGGCCGGCGACACAACCATGTTGTGCCTGGTCGATTCCGATTCCTTCAGCGACACGGGAAATTATCGAATTAACGTCACCATAACAGCGTGGCCTCCAGTCAACCACGCGCCGAACGTCCCCGTCGTGAATGGTCCGGCGAATAATTCTGTTCTGTATGTGAATCATGCGCTCTTGAACGTTTCAGTTAGGGATCCCGATTACGATATGCTTGATGTTTACTTTCAAGAAGAAGATGGAACTCCATCGGGGCTCTCCTATCAGCCTAACGTCCCGGGGATAAGTACACGGACATACAACTGGACCGGACTCACTCCCGGATGGCATTATTGGCAAGTGTTTGTAAACGATGAGGAACCTCTCGAGACCGCCAGTGGTCAATACAGGTTTCGCTATCTTACTGCTGGCACCAATACGGCACCCTCAGTATATGTACCTGGACCTACTAACGCGAGCATGATCTGGGGACCTAATGTGAACATTTCCGTGGCGATATATGATTCCGATGGAGAACCATTGACAATCGAATTTTACAATGCCTCCGATAATAGCCTTATTGGCACAACTACGCATCCGGATGGATCGGGCCGCGTAGGCGTGTTCTGGAATGGCTTGGCACCAGGAGCAACGTTCTCGTGGTATGCTATCGTTCGTGATCATTTCACTTCGACGACTTCTGATACGTGGCGCTTTACCACGAAATCAGCGGGGGACAATTCGGCACCATTTTCACCTACTTTAAACGCGCCGTCTTCTGGTAGTTCAGTCCCCGGGCCTAATGTGGTCCTTAACGTATCAGTATTTGATCTTGATGGCCAAACATTGACCGTCGCATTCTACAATGCCACGGATAATAGCCTGATCGGCAGCACCACGATACCGGCATGGTACGGCAGCGTGAACATGACGTGGAGTGGTCTCGCGCCGAGCCAGACTTTCTCGTGGTACGTGAACGTTAGCGATTCATTCGCCACGGTGCGATCATCTACATGGACCTTTAATACGCAAAGTCCGAACGCGGCACCTTCGGCACCAATATTATATTCACCTTCAAACGGGTCCACAACCTGGTCACGCAAAGTAGTTCTTGAGGTATATGTCTATGACGCGGATGGAGATTCATTGACCATCGAATTCTATAATGCCGCCAATGATAACTTGATCGGCAACACGACGGATCCCGATGGCTCTGGTTCCGTCAACGTGACATGGCCTGGGCTCACGTTTAGCCAAACTTACTCGTGGTACGTCATCGTTCGGGACCCACTCACCTCGACAACATCAACCACGTGGACTTTTATAACACCATCTACTGCATCCAACAACGCGCCCTATGCACCACTATTGAACGGACCCTCTTATGCGGATTGGGTCACGGGAACCACGGTGGTTCTTAATGTTTCGGTTGATGATTATGATGGTGATGCGTTGACCATCGAATTTTATGATGCCTCCGGTGATATCTTGATCGACAACACCACGGATCCTGATGGCGAAGGTAACGTGAGCGTGACGTGGTCGGGACTAGTGGCCGGACAGACTTACTCGTGGTATGTCATCGTGAGCGACGGGATCAACTCCACGCGCTCGGACACGTGGTCGTTCACGGTTCAGGTAGGCTTCAACGGAGGGGACTTGATCATCTACATCATCATCGGAGCCATCGCTGCGGGTATTGCGATCCCTGCAATCGTCGTCGCGAAGAAAAAGAAGGCAACTCCCGCTGGTGGAACGAAAGCCCGGACCCCGAAACTGAAATCGTCGGTTGTCCAAACCCAGGAGGCCCCTTCCTACCAAGAACCAACCTGGAGTTCAGCGGTCCCGAGCCCTCCAGTGCATGCGGCGGTACCTACCAGGATCATGAGCGCGGTTCCGCGTCCTGCCGTGCCCGTGTTAGCGGCAATGATCTGCCCGACATGCGGCAAGCGGACATCCTTGCCGGTCCCGGTCGACGACGCGTCGGCTTTTTGCGATGCTTGCAATGGCTCGCTCGCGCGAATTATCCCTTGTCCGAATTGCCACAGCGAGTTGTACATCAACAAGGACTTCTATAACCAGTATAAGGGACGCCAGATCGCGTGCTCCAAATGTAAGATGCAGTTCTTGCTCAAGTTCGATTGATTTTTTCTCTTTTTTCTTCTTGATTTCTGGGATGGCGAGTGCGTGGTATCACGTTTTTGTATTGGCAGGCAAGCTGCATTCGATTTGTTTCCAGTATTCATCATCGGGGAGCTTATACTTGAAGAGATACTGGGTTCCCTGGATGAGCATTTCCAGGTCCCTTGGTAATCGCGTCTCTTGCAAGTAGACGGGTAGAATGGGAAGATTGTTGTGAAACGCATCCAAGACCTCCATCTTGAGGAATTTTGAAACGATCGCCACGGGCGAAATAAACACGATGAAATATTTCGATTTTTGCAATGCATCTGCAATTTTCAACAACCATTGCTCGCTGGGCTTGATGCCTTCATCGTACCAGATCCGATACCCCTTGTCTTTCAAGCTCGCCAGGTCTGGAAACACGACCATCTTGTCCTTGTGAGCATAACTGACGAAAATGTACGGTTCAATGCCCTCGTATGCGTGAAACGGTATCGGAATGGCGTCGGGAGCTGTACTTGAGCTATCAGCACGAGTGGCACTATCTGAGAGGGGCGAGGCGAACAAGTAAAACCTCGTGCTCATGAAATACCTTGCCTTGATTTCTTGATTTGCGATCATCTCCTTGATGATCTCGGTCGCGACTACTTCATCCTTGTTGATTTCTTCCGCGATTTCCAGGATGTGTAACCGGGAATATTTCTTGGCCAAGTTTTGGATGATGACCTTGATCCTCTCTTTCTGGATCGATTGCACCACGGATTCTATTCGCGTCTCGAAGTCCTTCTTCATTGCATCCAAAAAAATGTCCTGGAGAAGAGGCAGGGCAGATTTCGCGCAAATCTCGCCCTCGTCGAGCTGGCTTTCCTTGATGAATTGGCTTGCCCTGGCGATGATGCCGGTGATTTCTTGCTTCCGGGCATCATCCATGGCCTGGATAAAATGGGGATTGTATTTCGCCTTGAGCTTTTGATCTTTAAATTGCTCGGCATCAGATTGCGCATCACGAACGACTTGCCACGCTTCTGATGGACGATCTTGCGTTATCAACTGGTTTGCTTTGACCATCTTCGCCTCGATCTCACCTTTCAAGGCCTCATCGGTCAAGCGGGGCTTTTCATACGATATTTCAAATTCTTCGGGTTGCGTTATCACGGTGCCGCCCGCCCTAAGCCTCTGATAGTGCCGAAGTAGGCATTCTCGGGCTGCGTAGACAAAGGTACGCAAGATATTCGTGCCGGTGATGGCGACAGTCTCGAATATGACCGTGTTCGGCATCTTGGCCGCCTTGAGCACGTCCTTGATCTTGTCGATTGGCGTGATAAACGTCACGTCACGCTTGTTGGCGCTGAGGACGAGCGGGACCTCGGGTGGTGTTTTGCCACCATCAGGGGACAAGATTTTTACACCATACAATTGCAAGATTGTCTTGAGGCCGTAGACATTTTCGTTCCATTGAGTGGACTCGGAGTTCCAGAAGAAGACTATGGCGTCAGTGCCGTTAATATAGGGAATCTGTGTAAAATGTCGTTGAACGTTGAGGCCATCAATTATGTAAATTTGATAGACAACTGATGATCCCCAACGGAACTCGCACGAGAACACGCGGCCGATTGGGTCGGAAATGCTCTGGATCGGATCAGCCCGTTTTTTATAGTAATCGTGCAACCAGTTTAGCGCCGTCCTTCTTCCGCTTTCCGATGGGCCCCAAAAGAACAACTTGAACACGAGTGTCCCATCGGCTCTCCTGCTTGGGCACATGGTTTATCCTTTCTTATTTGTCTGAATCATCAGACCAGCTCATCGATCCACCCATTCATTATCGTTAGCCCAAGCTGACTCCATCCGTCAATATTTATAGGATTCGTCTTTATCATACAAAAAATGTAAACCGGAAGGATCCATACTCCTTGTAAAATATGCGAATTTGAACGAGTCGATAAAGTCTTTCCCCTCTTTTTCACTTTAATAACGCCATAACGAGCCTAGCCTCCTCTGGTGGCACCCCTCGCCGTTCCATCCTCGATATTTTTTCCTGTTTTCAAGTTCTTCTTGCAAGATAAGCAATATTCACCATACTCGTCTTTCCATACGAGGCTTGACCTGGTGCTGCACCACGGACAAGCAATTACCTTCTGAAGCTTCGTGATCTTCATGTTCTCGTCCATTTAGTCGCCATCGCCGTGCCTCCTATCGAGAATACCAAGAATGCGGATCGGAGCGCGGATCTATGGCCTCGCCTATAGCATGCTTCGATGAGATATATAGGCATTGCTTTTTTTTCTAGTATCATCAAGCCTAGGCCAACAACAGCTGCCGTGCGGCGCATTCCGCGAGCCATAACCACGTTATATAACACTCGTATAATCCGAGGCCAGATTCTATTTGAATAACCCACGGTTTTTTATATCCGAATGCCCATAGTTTATAACCACCGAGAAGGAGTGAAATCATGGCAGCAAACGAGTTCACGCTGGAACACGGCGTCGTCAAGTTCACGCGCAAGCCCGCGAAGATGGGCACCGACTACATTTTCTGGATTCCCCGCGCCTACGTGAAAAATGGCATCGTTGACACGAGCGTCGAATACGAGGTTTACCTGCGGAAGGTGCCCAAGAAAAACAGCGAGGAAAAAGGTTGAAGGAAAAAAGAAAATCATCAGATCAACATACCAATACCAATTAGAATCCAATTTATTGATCTTGCGTAGTTGAAGGATCTCCGCCATCAGGTCGAGCGTCACTCGCTAGGTGCTGCGTGTTTTACCGAGAACACGACGTATCACGTGAACACGCTCCAGCCCTTGTTCCTGGACTGCGTGTTGAACCTCATCAAAATGAGGTTCCCTCTTCTCGATACTCCTTGCCGAATCGTTCTACCTTATAAAACGAAAGACTTGCCAGTATAAACGGGCAAACGAAGGGGAGCTTGAGGATGGTATTTTAATGGTGCTGATTGATGTGCCAGATTCGGTTATTCACGTCATCAAGATGATTTGTTTTTCTCGATTCTTCTCTACGAGATTCACGGCATCAAATGATGGTATATCGCAATTGCACGAGCCCGCCGGGGAACTTGGTGCAAGCTTCGAGCTTCAATGGGTTTTGTGATTGCCGATGTGGGAATAGCGGGATGCCGGAACCAAGTAAGATTGGGATGATCGTGACGATTATTCGGTTGATCAGATTACCAGCTAGAAAGCTGCCGATGATCGCTGATCCCCCGACAAGCCACGCTTGTCTAATCATGGAATGATCGAGATGTTCCATCAAGCGCTCTGGAGGGCAATTCCAGAACGTCACATCACCCCCCAGAGGGCGCGCTAAAGACCGGGTCATCGAGTAGAGCCATCCGGGTCGAGTTGTCCACAATCCACGGGTTGTCGAATATACCATCACCCCACGGTAACCCGTTCTCGTCGGTCTGCAAACCCGTGAGACGTGGCTTGATGACGAAGAGAAGTATATCGTGGGCCGATGAAAATTCTCCGATATCCAACAACTCGTTTCCCGTTAATGATTCGGTCCATATTTCACCTGTCACTTAGGGTGGATTTCTCGCTGTCCTTGATAGGAACATCCTTGATCGTCAGGGTGTCCCATAGCTTCACGGTCTTGTCGAACGACCCCGATGCGAGCGTGTAACCGTCCGGCGAGAATGCAACCGAGGTCACTTCACCCGAATGACCCGCCAACACGCGTAATTCCTTGCCCAGGTCCACATCCCACAGCCTCACGGTCTTATCCCCAGACCCCGAGGCGAGTTTCATACCGTCGGGCGAGAAAGCAACCGCCCAAACAGAATCTGAGTGTCTCTTCAGCCTGTTCAACTCCTTGCCCGTGCGTGCCTGCCATAGGATCACGGTTCGGTCGGTCGACCCTGATGCGATCAGGTTGCCACCCGGCGAGAACGCGACGGAAAGAATCCCGTCCGAGTGTCCCGCTAGCGTGCGCAGCTCCTTGCCCGTGCTTGCGTCCCACAGCTTCACGGTCGTGTTCAACGATACTGAGGCAAGGGTGCTGCCGTCGGACGAGAACATGACCGACGTCACGCAGTTCAAGTGCCCCGATAGGGTCCGAAACTCCTTGCCCGTGGTGATGTCCCACAGGTTCACGGTGAAGTCGGCCGAGCCCGAAGCGATCGTGTTGCCGTCCGGCGAGAACGCAACCCCGGTCACCGCGTTCGCGTGATCTGCCAGCGTGCGCAGCTGCTTGCCAGTGCGGGCATTCCACAACTTTACTGTCGTGTCGCCAGATCCAGAGGCGAGCGTACTGCCATCCGGCGAGAAGGCGACCGTGTTCACCTCGCCCGAGTGCCCCGCCAGCGTGCACAGCTCCTTGCCAGTACGGGCGTTCCACAACTTTACTGTTTTGTCCTCCGACCCCGAGGCAATCGTGCAGCCATCGGGCGAGAACGCAACCGACAACACATGGCCAGAGTGACCCATTAGCGTGCGCAGCGATACATCCCCGCTATCCATGAACCTACCATTGCCTCAAGGACATTTAACCATAATCGATAGTGGAAAATTATGGGATACAAACCGGGTCAAGGTAAGCCCGGTTACATTCTTCTTGGATGGTTGGGCCGCCTTTGCGCCGGATTGCGCCGGCGACGCCACCTCCGAGGATCAACTGGGCGTTGGCAGCATTCACGATGGCATCGACGTGCATGTCGGTGATGTCGCCTTGCACCAGCGTGACTTTTTTCCCGTTGATGACTCGTTCCATGGTAAGTTATGATGCGCTTTTCCTTATGACCAATCTAAAGGACATGGAATATCAAGAGCTCATAATTAATGATAGTAAAAATTCAGCGAGCTGTTCAACGTGCCGATGCGTGAACTGGAACATTGCGCGTATAGTTTATCGAGGAAAGATAGAAAAGGCAAAAAAATGGGATATAGAACCAATCTATCTAGAAGAACGATCCGGTGGCAAGAAACGCGGCCCACCAGACGGCTTGGACGAGGCCGATAAACCACCAGTGTGAGAACCTATACTTGGGGTAATGCACCCGCCACAGCAGGCCAGGAACCAGGATGCCCACGACGACCACGGGTACCATGATCGCTGTCGTGATGATGAGCATATTGGCTGCATCGAGGCCAGTCGCCAAGAATATCTGGTAGGAGAGGAAATTGCGCGTGTCGCTGTTGACGAGTGGATTGCCGTACAAGACTTGCCATGATTGCCCATACCACGCCATCAGCGACGTTGAAATGCCGCCGAATCCTTCCCCCAGGAAAAACAAGGAAGCGAAGAACGATTTTTTGACCTGGGGAACCAGCAAGAGTAGCAAGAACCCGGTTCCAAATAACGTCTCGACCAGGTTCCCGCTTACCGAGATCCACGACCGGGAAATGAAGTAAGCCGGCCCATCCATCGGATCAATAGATAATGGTAGTGGTACCCAGCAGGAACCGTTAAAGAAGCCCAACCGGATCAGTTGCCACGTGCCGCCGACCAGCTCCCCGATAACGCCGTGACCGCCTTCGTGGAGGAACACGGAAAGTTCAAGTCCCGCGGCAACCAGCACGGCAAACAAGATGAAAAACAAGAAACGAAGGCTGATCTGTCCAAGCACGTACTTGACCCGCTTTCCAAGCGATGGCTTCGGGGTATTTCCATCAGCAGCACCCTTCCGGCGCTCGAATATCGGCTTGATGGGCAGCGGATCCACGAGCCAACCCAGCACCTTTCGATGGCCTTTCGCCGAGAGCTTTGTATGCACCACGTTTAGCACGATGGTGATGATTATGACCACGGCGGGAATGGTGAAAAACAAGATGCGAGCGATGCTCGCGTCAAGATAAATGTCGTTGATCATTATTGTTCACCCTCCCTTGGGTGTTGCCGGGGTAGAATTGGCCGGCTTTCCCCTTTTTCCTAGCTTGGCTCCCTTGTAGATCACGCCAGCAATAACTGGCGGCACGATGGTGAGAATTCCGATGGTGGTGTACAGCGGGGGCAAGCGATTCTCGGGAAACTGGTTATTGCACTGGTCCCCCGGGTCGCACAAGTTCGCACGGTATATGTTTCCGAGAGAGAAGGACTCCTCCGATACTGAACCGTTACCATTGTTGCGCAAGTCATTCTCCACGAACGAGCAATAGCCAGAATCATTTACCTGGAAGCCCCACCCGAGATTTCCAGAGACATTATTTCCTATAAATGTCGCTCCATATACGTCGTTTAAAAACACGCCAGAACCGTTGTTATGGCTAATGGTGTTTCCGGTAGCGTCTTGATAAGAAAAGTGATTGAACGCGAGGCCATGGCCGGAGTTGTTCACGATCTGGTTTCCTACTAAAGAGGCATAGCTGCCGTACCATTCGATACCTTTCCCGTTCATCGATATGTTATTCTGTGATGCCGTGATCATGTTCCCCATGACCTGGAATCCTGCATCGGGGTGACCCTTGATCGTGTTGCGCTCAACGAGCGTTCCCGACCCGAAGATATATATCCCAAGCCAACCGTTTGTCTCTATCGTGTTGCCGGAAATGACGACGTCCATCACAATCGCGGAAGAACTCCCGCTAACGAGAGATATTCCTTGCGATGTATTGTTCGCAATGATGCACCCTGTTATTGCAATATCACGATTCCCCGATCCTGTTAGCGTGATGCCATTCTGGGACAAAACCAAAGTGCAATTCGTGATTTCGAGGTGCTGGCAATTTCCGGTGTAGATTCCGTTGAACATGGCGTACTTGGTGCTGCAGTTCCGGATGACGAGGTACGATGTCGTGTTTGAGATGCTGATGCCTGCCGCATTCAGCGATGCGTCAATCACGAGGTCTTTGATGAGGTACGGGTCACTTGATGTCCCGGCTCCCGTTTTATCCGGGAATGCAGCCAAGGCGCTTTCCCCATCGATAACTATCGGCGCATGGCTGTCCGAGCCCGCGAGGCGATTAAATCTCCCGAATGGCTCCTTCACGCGCATTGCGAGTGCATTTGCGGCGATGAAGATTGCTGAAAAACCGATAACAAGCCCGATCATAAATGCAAATGCACTCCTATCCTTGTATCGTCCAGTTTTGAGCATTTCTTTCACCAACCTAATAAACAATGGTGGATGCAAATCACAACGTCCACGACATTTAAATGTGTTTATCCCCGTTTTTTTGATGCTGGGATGTCGACCTACAGAATTCCGCAATGTTCCTTATTACCAAGGGAGGAGAACACTTGGAATGAGAACACGCCTAGCGTGTTCGACCGTCGAAAATCGCGTTGCTATTCCGAATTTCCCTTTTGTATTTCATCAGTTGTTAATTGCTCGCCGTCAATAAAGCTTCGAGCTTCTTGTTCAATTCATTGAAGTAGAGCCGCGCCTTGTTTCCAATGCCTTCATCTACCTTCTCGTTATCGCGGATGATCGCGTTTCGCAAGCGGCGCCAGTAATGGAATTCATCATCCACGATTTTTCCGAGCTTCTGCTCCAGCTCGGATAGAATGTCGAGTATATCTTTATCCTTTGGCAGCTCTTTCTTGAAGGTTTTTGTATACAGCAAGGCAAGCCTTTTCTCGAAGATCACGCAGTTTAATCGGACGATATCCTCATTTCTCTTGTTTTTCACCGCATCATCGAGATCCTTTTTCGTTTGCTCGATGCGCGCGTCAAACTCGATAAATATTTTGGGGGACTTCTGCGTGAGGATTTCATACTCCTCTTTAGTCTTGCATCCACTTGCCTTGAACGCGTCGTACTCAGTCTTCGTGAAAAAACCGGTCTTGCTTGCATTGGCGAACTCCGCCACGTCGCTGAAACCTGACTCCAACCATTTCTTGTACGAGTCATATGCTCCAACGATATTCTCGGGAATTGGTGTGTTTAGTTGTAAAAGATTGATGTAATAGTGAATTCCCTTGTACTTTTCACAAAATGACGTGAATTTGGTCCATTCTTCTCTATCGGGTATGCCCAAGCTTTCAGCTGCCTGGAGCTCTGGAAGGGTCAAAAAACTACCTTTTCTGGCTCGGAGAAAATTCAGATACTGGATCTCAGGCGATACGCCGCTGATTCGAAACTTGGATGCCATAAATTCATCGTATATGGCCTTAGAATCGCAACCATATCTTATGGCATTCTCATATTCATCGCCACGCAGGAAACCGGCCGCATAGCCAGCGCGGAACAATTTCAAGTCGCTCCACTGATTGCCATTGAACAGCAAATATTCGACCTCGTCCTTGAAAAATGGCAGGGACGGGTCACTTTGCTTGGCTTTCTCATGGATGGCACGCGCGTTATCATAATGCTTTTTCCACTTGAATCCCGCCTCGTCCAGTTTTATCGCAATCTCCCAATAACGATTCCAATCAGTAAAACCATTTCGATTGCTCGAATAGATAACTCCATCCCGAAAAACGAAGACTGCATCACGACGAAGCGGCGAACCCCCTTTCGTGTGATCATAAGTGAAAACATGTGGAATTTGGTTCACCTCGATAAACTTGGTAAACTCCACCTCGCTCATGAACACGCTCCAATAATCCCTCTTCTCGATTTGGTCGAACGAGTCGATAGCGATGAATATAACTTTATGGCCGGTATTTCTAAGAATGGAATCCATGACTCTCCTCATTTTTTGGGGACATATAACCTTTTTTTAAGGATACATGTCCTTATGCCCCCTCTATGTTTTTATACGGATCCTACCCGAGATGGCTGGCCCCACCGGTCGCTCTATCATCTCTCTCCTTTCTTGTCTTCAAGTTCTCGGACTTCTCGGATTTCTCGGACTTTTCACATAGCGAACTAGCGCTAGACACTCAACGGTAGTAAGGCAATATCTATAAATGTAGAAAAGGAATTGGTTCAGATCAATTGATTTGTATTAAAAAAAGAGCACTAAATGAGTCTACCTAACTAAAACGTGGGGCACCGACATATTTATTTCTTTCACGATCGTTTGCTCTTCGAAAAACGCACGTTTCGGGAAATGAATGCGCTTTAACATTTTTCGTTGTTGTCCGTTTCGATGATTTGCTAAAACACAATTCGTTGAATCGCTTGATTCCATGTTTCGCAGAAAATACGCGTATTGTAAGGAAAGAACTATAAAGAGGAGCGACGGATGTCAAATCGTGGAAGCCTGCAAC
>JAUQYW010000727.1 GCA_030587525.1 Candidatus Sigynarchaeota archaeon
ACCCGATGCACTCGCCTTGCAAGCCGAGCAGAAGGTCCCGTTACCCGAAGCATCACCCGTCCAGAACAAGCTGGGGTCCTCGCCGCCCGAAATATTCCCGGAACAACCGGAGCAGAAGGCATCGCCACCGGGAGATCGGCCTGTCCAGAAAGAGCAAGAACGCACGTCTTCCGAAGTTCCCCCGGCGCACGCAGATAAGAAAGTACCATCCTCAGATGCTGCACCATTCCAGAAGGAACAGAAGGTCATCAGCCCGAAAGAAATGCGATGCGCGGCGTGCGCGAACAACCCCGATGCAAGGATACACGCGGTCATCCTTCAAGAGCAAAAGGAAAGCGAAACTTTGGTGATCAAGTTCACCATGCATTGCGGTTACCCGCGCCAGGTCATTATCAACCGGAATTTCGATTTAATCGAGCAATCATGTACATCGTTCGTGCCAAGGGAAATCACGATCGACACCTTTGATTTCGACAAGTTCCTCGAGGGGAACCAGGAACTCGATGACGTTTTGTTGAAAAAGCAAGTGAAGCAGGCCGCGAAGATGGCCTCGCTCGAGGACCAGATGAAAATCGCCGTGAAGAAATTGGTAAAACCGTTGGGGTTATTGATCCCGACGACAGCGCAAAAGAAAACGCAAGCCCAGCTAAGCGCGGAGCGGGACGAGCGCTTGAAGGAATTTGCTGGAATCGACGTGAATATCGTGTACGTGCGCGTGCTCGAATTCGAGAAGCTTGCTGCCAGCGGTAATTCCTGGACCATCGACAAGCTCTGCAAGGCATTGAAAGGCATGGACAAAGCATCGATCATCGGGTTCATCAAGAAGATCGACAACGATTTCTTGGTTACTTACGACGTGGATACCCACATCGTTAAGTTTTACAACCCTTCCAAGCCCGAGCTCGAGATCTTGAGCCGCGAATTCGAAAAATGGTTGCGGTTTAACCGATTGTGAAATTGGTTAAAAAAGTAAAAGTAAACCTCGTTAACGGCGTGCACGTCGACGAGCTCGTTCTTGATATAGGCTCGTGGAATCAAAAAAATGTAATCGGTGCCCATCTTCGCGGGCTTGCGGGTGAACTTGATGACCCCTTGGCCAGCGTGAATGAATTGTCTGTCATTTGCTTTCCCAGGTTTGTGTTTCGTCCCATTTTAGAATCTATAGAGAAAAAAGATGATGCAACAGTTAAAAATACACCGGCATTTGTTAACCAGGAAACTGCATCGAAAAGTTATGCACGACTATGGACACATTCATATATCCACGATCCAACCTTTCAACTATCCCACGCTGCTCGTGGGACAGTTTCCGGCCATGAAGAAAGGGCAGAACCCCAGCACCAGGGAAAAATAAGGGTGGGATTAAGAAGAGAGGAAGTTAATTTTTACCAGCGACCCATCATAGCAGGAATGATTCCGAGCATGATGGCACCGATGATTAAAAATCCAGAATTGCCGGGGTTCCACCCGGTGTTTCTTATTCCTATCTAAGTCATTTCATTCTCCGTTGATTTGCGCTAGTTATTCGTGCACGAGATTATCGTTTTATCAGCATCTTGACTTATATAGCTTTCATTATTTATTATCAGTCAAATTGCATAGATGCACGACGAATGGCCTTGAATAGATATTCTTTTCTTCACGCAAATTTGAGACGTGATAAAAAAAGCACGACTTTAATCGTTTCTCCGTGAAGGAACGAACAGGAATAAACCCCAGAAACAAGCGGGCCCGGTGAAGTGCCCGGTAAGTGTCGCGGCCATGATGTCTGCTGACGTGTCCGCAGTTCCAGTATCTTCTGCCGAGATACCAGCCCGGACAGCCGGACCATTTCTTGGTTTGTGCAAGAAAGGCTATGGGATCGAGGCGTGTTAGACCGATCCTGGGCCGTGAACGCTGCACGGCGCGACATCGCGATTGCCAAGGCGATCCCGGCGTCGAGCAGGGCCATGCCCCACGCGGCGAGGCCAGCTGCTCTGTCGTTTGTTAGCAGAATGATGGATTCTCGCATGAGTTGCTTTGCACCGAGGAAACCCAAAGGCTGGTTCTTGATGTGAAGGTTGCGACCATTGCACATACTTCACGTAGACTTCCATTCACGATAGCGGGGAAATTCGCAGCATCCCTCCATGGCGACCAGTCTATTGTGAAGTTCCACCCGGATCCGGATGAATTCACCATCCCGCTTTTGCAGTCAGACGCACCACGTAGACCTCGTACCTTCGATCGAAGAAAAACTACCGACGGTAATATGAAGGGTTGGAAATAGAAAAAGGATCAAAAAAAGAGCACGAACACGCTGTTTTTTTCGTTATTCGACGCCAACCTACCATGATCAATATTGCCCATCCATCCGGGCATTGATACCTGGCCGCGTGGCAGATCCGCGTCTTGCGACGAACTTGATGAACGACGGAATCATAGCCACGAAAAAATGGCCCATTGCGGATTGGATTAATGATTAAACGCCTTCAAATATTCAATAACAATCTGCAGCACGTTCTGCAATGCGACTAGGTTCACTTTATCGGGCGTATCAAATTCCTGGTGATAAAAAGAAAGTAAGTCCGAGCGGGGTTTTAGCGAGCACAAGCTAGTTGCTTTAAGACCTGCCCTGCCGAAGGATAAGGCGTCCGTGCCTGCTCCGCCGAAAGAAAATGGTTTAACGCTGTATGGAACACCCGCTTGCTTAGCAGCTTCCGCAACCGTCGCCACAGTCTTGAGATCAAATTTCAATGAGCCGTTGAGGTCGCTCTTGTAAATGATTATCTCGGGATGAACGATTGATTCGAAATTTATGCACACCGCATCATGATCCTTTAATTCGGCTAGGTGTCGGTGCACGTAAGCACGCGAACCTCGGACGGACGCTTCCTCCGCTCCGAAGGATATTATACGAATTTCCGTATAAGGGGGATGAATATCCGGGTACGCTTTGAGAACCCTTGCAACAGCAATGGCGAGGGTTACCCCGGAAAGATTGTCCACCGCCCCTGGAACACGTCCCCCATCATGACCGCGTTCGGTGAAAAACATCCCAAATATTATTCCTGCGGGAAAAACCGTCCAAGACAAGACGGTCACAAAACTCACGTTCCACGCGTCTATTAAGGAGAATGCGACTGAAATAAGATGAATGGCAGTGCTCACAACCAGGACCATCACCGCAACTGCAGTCACCATAACAGTGACGTAGAATCCTGATTTTAAATGACGAAGCCACGTGAACTGGAGTGCCGAATCGTGATGTCCAGAGAAAATGAGGATTCGCTTGGTTTCGTCCCCCTCCTTTGGGCCAATCCTTCCGATGACGTTAGTTGATCCGCGCTTCTTATAAAACCTGTCTGTAAATTCGCGGGAGTACAAGAACTCGAATTCCATTATGAGAAAAATGAGTAAAGCCACGCCAAAAGCAAGAATCGCAAATGCTAATGGAGCGGTATTCAAGAGACTCAAGTAAAAGCACACGAGCGAGAAAATGATCAAGCCTCCGCTGAGCCGATACCATCCCAAGAACGCATTCGGGGCAAATGTAAAATTCTCGAAGGCAACATTGTTCGTAACCTTCTCTAGTTCGTCTTTCACGATCATCGCCCGGGCTCGCTCTTGGGGGCTGCCGGGGCATCCCGGTCCTACTTCTTCGCAAATCTTCTTAATGATAGAATAAGCATATTCCGCGTGTTCATGAATATTTAATGTATTCATGGGTGTTCATCAATAGTTTTACGCCTTTCACCATATAACGGTAAATATTGCGTGCTAATGAAAGAAAAGTAATAAGATAATTATAGTATTCTCTTATATCATGCAGAGAGTACTAAACGAGATGGAATTTGTCTTATATACGATGGGACAGCCAAATAATATTGCAGTCGTTGTCACGTTACGAGGTAAAGTGACTACTGTGGCGCTTCAGAATGCCCTGAAGAAACTGCAAACGCGGCATCCCTTATTGTCCGTGAAAGTGGTTTGCGACAATCAAGGATTACCTTGGTTTTATCCGATCGAAGTCACTGAGATCCCGCTTCGGGTCATCCCTCCTGGGGCATCAGACCTTTCAATACGCCTTTTAGAAGAGGAATTGTCCACGCCTTTTAAGATGGAGGGACCCCTTCCGCTTCTACGGGTTATTCTTCTAACAACTCCAAATCCACAATTAATATTTTGTATGCCACACATTATTTGCGACGGAATCTCGTATGCGTTTTTAATCCGAGATTTATTGTCAGTACTTGCGGAACCGGAGGTAGATTTACCTCGCCTTCCTGTAATGGAACACTTGTCCTGGGCAATGCCAGAAAATATCGCGAGAAAGATTCCTAAAACATCCCGAAGGTTCAATTGCTTCTTTTTCATGGTAAAACTCCTCCACGGGTTCAAGAGGCGAAAATCAATCAAAATCTTTCCAAAAATCCCCCAAAATCGAGACCGGTCATATAAAATTCATACTTGGACCTTATCACCAGAACAGACTGCTAAATTGATCGCTCGCTGCAAACAAGAACGAGTATCCGTTCATAGCGCCTTGTGCACAGCATTTTTGCCCTTCAATTCGGTTATAAGCAGTCCTGTGAATCTCCGTAACCGCTTGAGCGAGCCCGTAGGGGAATCCCTTGGTTTCTTCGTTGGTTCGGCGGTCGTTAACATGAAATTCGACCCCAACAAAACTTTCTGGGCGAATGCACGCCATTATCATCAGAAAATGCGAAAACAATTACAGGACAAGAAAGTCTTCTGGATGTACACGATAATGTCAAAAGCAGTGCCCATTCCTGATATTCAGCGATTTGGCACATTATTCATCGATCTGGCAACTAGCAAAGTGCCCTTCGAAATCACCAATCTTGGGGACATGGATCGATTAGGAATCCCTACTTCGGCAGGTACATATCGATTAGAATCGTTCATTGGTGGAGTATCTGGAGCGATTGAGGGTGTCAGTATCTCTATCTACACGATCATGAAGGAGTTACACTTTCACATTAATTATCGTGCCTACATGGTGGAAGAATGGGATTTTCCAAAGATTGCATCCACGGCCATGGAAACCTTGACCCAAGCGTTAATATAGAACTGATGCCCGGCCTGAGCGTCGTGCTGCTGCAAAGGAAAAAGTTCGCGGGCAATATCATCGCAGCAATCGCCGCGTCGCAGCCCGGAATGCACCTGCTCCGCCTGGACGAACGGGCGGTCAAGGATTTCTTGCACGGACTCAGCAAGACGACGGTTTGAAATCGTGATGGAAATGGCACGCGGATCAAAGAAGAGGGCACGAGCATGCGACTTGTTCTTGTTATACTACGCCAACCAGCTATCACCGATATTGCCAATCCACCAACGCAATTTAGCGCGTTTTTTACGTGGATCGGGGAAAAGAGACGGGCTTGGTTGTAAGCTCCATTGACCACTACCCTTTCACGATCGCATGATGTAAAACCCCGTGTTAAACATGGACACGCTCATGACGCCGATGATAAATTGAATGATGGATTGGAGTATTTTATCATCAAGGATGCCAATACCCATTACCCACACGAAAATCATGGAAAAAAGGCCGATGGCAACCAGCACCGATGCGGTCCGCATCTTTCCCGCGCTCATGCGCGCCAAGGAGATGTACAAGTAGAACATGAAAATGAAATTGATCAGCACGAAGAGAACGATGCCCGCCGTCGATATCGACAGGACAACGGCGTTATCCTTGAACATAGCAAGGAGTGGTAGGACACACAAGCAAATCCACAGTGAAATCGCGAACCACGGCCGCCTGCTTTTCACGTAGCGTTCCAAGGGGAAAATGAAAAACGAAACACCGAGCATTATAAACGCGAACATCAAGATGCTGCTCAACGGCATACTCACGTTAAAAATACCGAAGAGCGAAAACTTGATGCCGTCCGGCAAGGTGGAATCGACCATGTTCGATAGCGATGGAAGTCCTTCCCAGGTAAGGAGGGTATCGATGATGTAATAGAGGAAAATGACCGAGATGATGATGAAACTGGTGCCCATGAGCAGGAACAGGGTTCGGATCGTCGATTCCTTGGAAAATGTCGGCAATCTCGACCATAGATGTACCGATGTCCCGAGCGTCATCGATATGAGGGCGACATAACCGATAAAACTCAAATCGGTTTGAACATTAAAGCCGATGGCAAGCCATCTGGAAATTGCTGGCCAGAAGCAAGTCAGCGCGAGTACCGCGATTAAACTAAAGCCCAAGGTGAGGGTTCTTTTTCTTGAATCCATGTTCATCACGCCCGCATTCATGTAATCGACAAATATTTCCGATCTATTTTATCGATTGCTATAAACGTGATATTAAAAAACCATTTTCATTAGCAGTATTTAAAACTTTTATTAAAGGAGCAATGAATCTTGAACTTTCGCGGTTGATTCGATGATGGAATTGGTTTCACTTGTAAAAGTACGCGTTGCCCGCGCCATGCCCTATCTTGATAAGGACTTCCTTCACGGCATTCATTATCGCCGCTTCCAGGGACATTGCCTTTTTCCACCCGACCCCGCTCGGAGGCCTGTATGGATCTGGCGAGTTATTTTGGATGGTGATGGTGAAAGGTTCATCCTGGCTGATTTCTTTCATGAATCCGATGAGAGCTTCAACGCTTTCGATTATGGTCATCGATGATCAGCTTTTTGTTTCGATGCACGATGGTGGCATGATTCGTCTCGATCTTTCCCGCGCTTTCAAGATCATGCCGGAATAGGGTAGAACCCCAGCGCCAGGCATAAAAAAGAAGCCGGGAAAGAGAGGGGGGATTAACTGCGATTTTGTGCGATGTACGCGTGTAATATCAAGAGGGAAGACGTTCCGGGAAAATCTACACGTGATAAAGACCGGGCAAATGCTGGCGTTCTACCCGTGGGTTCGCACCCCGCTATTTCGTGCCCGGCGCTGTTCGTCCTTGGCCCCGGCACGCGTGCGAGGCGTGTTACTGGTTGGATTTTGGATTATTTATAGCTTGCATAATTTATAACCATCCAAAATCCCTCGATGGCCAGGTGGTGCAGCGCGACGTGCATCCGGGCCCGGCATGATCGAGGCGGTCGCCATCCCGGGCTCCTACTCCACCTTGGTGTCCTTGCTCATTTACTATCGGCTTTATAGAAAATTTTATTTCAACCATGGAATAACATAACGTGATGATCGTGCGTATTGGTGATGCTTCATGTTGAAACCTAGAGGAAGGCCCTTCTCGCGCGAAGGCATCGAACTTCGCAAGGCCATCCGCGCCGACGTGGACGCGAACCCGGCCGCGACGCACCAGGACTTGCGGCGGAAGTACGGCGTGGCGCAGCCCGTCGTTGAATCCGCCATGACATGGACGGTCGCCGAGTGGGACGCTCTCCTCGCGAAGTCGGCCGGGCCAGCGCGCCCGAAACCCGCGGCCGCGAAGCCATCGGAGACCGTGAAGCCCGTGAGACCCGCGACTGTTAAACCTCCAGAGACCGTGAAGCCCGTGAAACCCCCGATCAACCCCGCCCCCGAGGCGATGATGCCCGGCCTGGAGCAAGGTTACGTCAAGTTCACCCGCACGCCCGGAAAAATGGGCGAGGATTACATCTTCTGGATCCCCCGCGTCTACGTGCGGAATGGCCTCGTCGACACGAGCGCGGAGTACGAGGTCTACTTGGTAAAGACGCCGAAGAAAAAGAGCAAGGTGGAGGACTGACTACACCACGCGCGGCACCCGAGAGAAGGAAAACAAAGCAGTCGGGCAAATGCTCGATGACGAGCTTGAAAAGGCACTCGACCAGGATGCTCGGAGGAAGGAAGCCCAGAAAAAGGAGATTCCCGAAGCGGCAAATAAATTAAAGAAATTGCTGAAGGTTTCCAAGCGCGTTCGCATCGACCTGGTCCGCGAATACGTCAAGATGGACGAGGAAAGATTCATCGAAAAACTCGTCGAATGGGCAGCCGAGTTCGAGTTCAAGATCGATGGGGACTACATCATCACGGACGGCAGCAACGTGGATGAATTCATTGGCAGCATTGATGCCATGTTCGCTCGGTGGAATGATGAGCAGAATAAACCCGGTCAGAAATTATAGAAAACCAGGCATCGAGCAGAAAGGCTATTTCAATAGATGTTCCACGCTCGTCAAATAGAAAAGTAGCATCGGGGACCTTCCCATCTCGTGCAACCATTTCTTGAGAATGCCGCCATCCTTGGTTTCAAAAACCGCGAATCGATGGGCATCGCCCGGCTTTTTTTCCAGCATGATCTCTGTCGTCACGTCGAAGTAGTTCCCCCGCGCGTCTTTATTCCAAGCATGTGGCATGGGCACGGGGCATTCCCTTGGCAGCAGGTATCCCTCGACGTACATGAAGCCTTCATTTTCCAAGGCAATCGCGACCGCATTGTAATAACATTGCTTTTGCAAGGCTTTCATGGCCTTGACCTTCGCCGGGGAAAATATGCGGGTGATGGACACGGCATCCACTTGTTTCACGCGGTCCAATTGCCATTTGCAGCAGCGATCCGCGGGGGTGTCTTCTGGCGTGATCCGCTCTTGCAGATATTTTATGATCGCGTTCATCGGGGATAAATCGGGGGGATTTTCAGCACTCACGTTCATCATTCTCCCTTTGCATCCTTTATACCTTCATGGTTCCTGAGCGGGAACGCGCCCCCGCTGCCTTTTTATCCTCCAATGCCCATAGATAATCCCGCAGAGATGGAGTGATATCATGGCAGCAAACGAGTTCACGCTGCGTCTACTCGGCAAGGTTCCGAGGGAGGAGATCAAGGACTAGGAATGATGTCACATTCTTACTCGACAAATCCAGCAGCGAGCGGAATCCACCTTGCGAAGTCTCGTCGACCCGCGGGCGAGAAAGGAAATTACCATCACCATCAAAATAACAAGTACGTATGCAATCCCGATCGATATTGTAAATTTTGCTTCGTACAGTTCGTCCTCTTTTAGAAATATCGCAATCTTCTTTTTGGGATGCATTGATCCCTCGAATCCCGCGGGCGAAATCGCCGCTCTTTCCGATTCGATGCGCTAGGGCCAGAGCGCGCTCGAGCAAGGAGATAGAGCGGATCCAATTTCGCCTTCAAAATCGTCCCACGGCCGCCGGGCTTAGTTTTTTTCGAACTTCGCGTCGACCTGGCATGGCCGTCATGGCTTCTCTACCCGTTTCCGTGCCCGTCGGACCGTGCCTTCCGAAAGCCTTATATTGCCGATTGATGATTCCAATCACAAGGAGGTCAGCATCACGACGAAACCTCACGACACACATGCGGAAAATAAACCGGTGCTCGCCAGCATCCCGGGCGATGCGCTGGATGCGGTCGCGCGGGCGGGTCACGTGCTCGAAGCGGCGGGCGATTTCAAGACTGCTGCAACGCTTTACCGCCACTTCATCACGACGCTGCGATTGCACGCGCTGGCACAGATCGAGTCCCTCGGCCGTGGCAAAAACACGGGCAAGATCGCCAGTCCGGCCAAGGAATTGTTTGATCTGCTCCTGGTACGTGCGAATCCTGCAAGATATTCGTTCGCGTGACCGTCTTTTCTTTTTTTTCGATCGTGGATATCTTGCTTGAAGTGAACCGTGGATATCACCCCGACGCGATCGCAATGATTTGTTAGGTCGTGGACTATAAATCGGGGGTCGATCCGTGCCTGGATCACGGCTCGCGGTTAGCGAACATGGACGGGGTCGACTCGTCAGCCTGAAACTTTAGCGTTATTCGTGAACCAACTGTTAATCAACTATGACATATATCGACCCCTTTCGCACGAGAATGGCATCAGACACGAAGTCTTGCAGCAATTTGTACAGTTTGCTGCTCTTACTTTTCGAGATGATGCCGAGCTCGCTCTTGATCTTGAGGTAATGCAGTTCCTTCACGTGATCCTTTCGCATCCTGTCGATATAATCCTTCAGCACATTGCGATTGATGATCGCGCCCGTGTCAATCGGCTTTGCAGGATAATCGGGTATTCCATCATGGCGAGCATTCGATTTGGTAGAGGGCAATGGCGTCTCAACCCTCGGTGCCGCGTTCCTCGCGGCAAGCTTGGCAGCAAGTGTCGCGTGCTTCGAGGCCGCGTTCGGCCGTTTCATGGGCATCGGAAGATCGCTCCCGAGGGTGAGATTATAGTTGAAACCCGAGGCATATTCTTGCTTGCTTGTCCTCGTGAACTCATACCACTTGCCCTCGTCGCCTTCGTGCGATCGCAAGACACCGGCGACTACATCGTCTTCCAGCACCTTCAAGACCTCGTCCCTCGTGATGTTGAAGGTGCCGAGATCCCCCTTGAGCTCGTCGATGAGCTTCGCGGGCACGATTCGCTTGTACTGGCGCCTCGCCATTTTCGAGAGCTTCGCTTTCACTACCGTCTCGATTTTTTCAACTCTGGCAGCTCGGGCGATGCGTGCATTCTCAGCTTCGAGCTCGGTAAGATCCCTTGCCTTCCGTCGCTTGCTGCGACATGTAATTCCGAGCAGAACGGGAGGCACTACGCACGTGACCAGGAAGATCCAGAACAGGGGAAATAAGGGATTCCTCGCGTCAGTGAAAGCATGGCCCGCTTCGATCGAGTCTGACCATCCATCGCCATCCGTATCGATTTCCCGCGGGTTGGTACCGAACACGAACACTTCGTCGTGATCCAGGAGACCATCGTTATCAGTATCGCTGCTGAGCGGGCTAGTGCCGAGGGAGATCTCCGCGGAATCGATGATGCCGTCCTTGTCCGTGTCGTTGGACACCGGCGACGTGCCATGATCGTGTTCTTGAGCGTTCCGTAGCGAGTCATCATCCGCGTCCTCGCTCGCGTCGTCCCGGAGCGGGTTCAAGCCATAATACCACTCGTAAAAATCGTCCATGCCGTCCCCGTCGGTGTCCGGGTTCGAGTAATTGAGCCCGGCCTTGATTTCCATCGCGTTCGGGATCCCGTCATCGTCCCAGTCAGCTTGCCCGTCGTGCCAATCGACAGGATCGAACCCGTGCGAAATTTCCCAAGGATCAGACAGCATGTCATAATCAGAATCTTGTTGAGACGGATTGGTGCCCAAGGACATCTCGCACATGTTGGACAATGTATCCTCGTCGGTATCGAGATTTGCATCGTCTCGCGTCGGGTCGAGGCCATACCGGACCTCGAACGCGTCGGGCATGCCGTCTCCTTCCGTGTCGGAAGCACGCGGGTTCGTGCATGCGTGGTATTCCTCCCCGTCATCGAGCCCATCACGATCCGTGTCGTGCTTGAGCGGGTCCGAGCGCCACCCGCACGCGGCTATGAGTTCAAACCCGTCACCCAGGCCATCGCCATCCGTGTCAAACCGGTTCGGATTCGTGCAGGAATAATAACGCTCGTAGGTATTGGATAAACCATCACCATCGACATCCGACGTGGAGGAGGCATGGATCGCTGATAGTGGTGCATCACGATCGTAAGATCGCGGGAACACCACCGCTGGAAGCGCGATCACGAGGGCGATGCTAGCTAGCAAAGCCGCGCGATGCAGCCTATGAATCGATGTCATGGTACATACCTCGCCTGTCCTCTGCATTTAAGCAAAAATGCAAGAACCACGAGGCGAATCGGAGGAACTTACTTAAACCCCGAGATTCGAGAGCGATTTTTCTTGAGCGTGATCACGGCTATCGCTGCGAGCAATAGCAACATGACGCAAGCCAGGAGAATGTCATTTCCAGTCGGCGTGATCGTGATGATCTCGGAGAACGTGGACTCGTCGCCGTCCGCGTCGATAACCGTGAGTGTCACGAGGTGCGTCCCGGGCTCGTCAAACGCGTAGCGTGCCGTGTAGCCATAGGAAGCCTTATGCATGCGGCGGGGGATATAAGCATATCATGCGAGCGGGGATCTATCGCGGGAGATAGATGCACGGCAATTCATCACGATGGTATTTCTCTGCGAGCGGGGCGGGCATGATGGAAAATGGAAGTGAATAGGCATGCCGGGCGAATCCCGTGACCGAAACAAATATAAAGCTAGTGATTATACCGGCAAGCATATTACGATGCGTTTTTAATGATTAGGCGTGCGGCAGCATCATCTCGCAGAAGAATCGAGGATCAGGAACGATTTTGAGGAAGAAGCACGGTGC
>JAUQYW010000749.1 GCA_030587525.1 Candidatus Sigynarchaeota archaeon
ATGATAGCTGTTCTCGATCCGACGGAGGTTGATCGCATAGACAATGGGTATCGATTGAAATTTGTCCACGGCAAGATCTCGAACCGCAAGAAACCATAATATGACACTTGGATGGTGTTAAAAACTTGGCTATACATGGTGAAATTGAATTTCAAAGCGTAATTATACATCAACAGCCCATCATTAGGTGGTTCTACTGCTTGGCTCGAATCGAGCCACCGGTACGGGACCTCGGTCATCGTGTAATTGCGGAGCCAGACGATGCTCGGCCCGGGAATAAGGCCAGTCGAGGGAAACCGCGTCTGGTTCACGCCGTTGGACGCGGTGAAGTAGTGCGAGTAGTTACCGGCCGTGGAAAAAAAGACGATGCCGTGAAAACCCACGCCGGTGACATAATTATTGGCCGCCGGTGTTGATTTTTGCAAGGTATAATTGGTCGTGAAAATTTCATGAACGAGCGTGACGTTGATGAAGGCCGGCGTCGAGTTCGAGTCGCTTTGGTACGTGATCGAAAAGTTGAACGCCGTGATATTGGCATAGCCAAACGTTGCATTGAGTATTCCCGATTGCAAGATGGGATCGTCACCCGGGTTCGATTGAAATGGCGTGGTCGTGACAAGGGGCTCGCGGTCATGGCTCGGATGGTCATTCAACATGGCGAACGCTAGTATGGGTAGCCATACAAAAACGATGATGGCAATCTTCTCGCCGGGGATGCAGCGGGACTTCTTCATCATTTGAAAATAAAGGTTTTATTAGCTATAAATGTTTTTTAATGCATAGTACAAGTGTTTTGAAATAAACATTTTTCACCAATACGTGTCCATGACCGAAAAAAAGAACCTCATCCTCGCTGGATGGCTCGTCTTGCACGCAGAGCCCGTGATCGAATACCATAATATAAAAACTTGAATTGCCCCATTAAAACTTCACCGGATGACCCGTCTTGACCGAAGAGCGAATGATCGAATATTATAAAATAAAAACGGTGGTCGTGGGGTGTAACTATGTCGGAAAAACGTCGCTAATCCGGCGATATGTCACGCACAAATTCACGGGGGAATACCAGGCCACGATTGGAATGGATATCACGGTCAAGGAAGTAGATCTCAATTTTGGACTCATCACCCACCATGTCACGATCAGCCTCCACGATCTCGCAGGTCAATACAGGTTCGAATCGCTCCACAAGAATTTCCTCAAGGGTGCCGATGCGGCGATCATCGTCGTCGCCCAGGATGATCCAGACAGTTTATATGGAAAAAAAGACGTGCATAGCGAGAAAGTAATCAGCATCAAGGATTGGGTCGATCGGATCGACGAGGCCAACAAGCCAAAATTCGTGCCGAAGATCCTCGTGGTCAATAAAAGCGATCTCGAAACGAACCTGCTGAAGGATGACGAGATCAAGGACGTTTGCGAGAAGAACAAGATCCTCGGCGCGTATCGAACGAGCGCGAAGACGGGCGAGAACGTGAACAAGGTGTTCCAGGTCGTGGCCGGCATACCCCTCGTGCGTGAGAACATCGAGGTCCCCCCGGAAAACCAGGCATGACCGTCACGTCGAACAATCATTGATACGTGTCTTTTGGACGTGTCATTTTTTTACGTTGAAGGGGATATCAAAAATATTTTAGAGCTGGGCCTGGCCCTCCAGCAAAGACGAGTCTAGAATCGCGGCATCTTGAAATGCATAACTCGATGCCCTAAAATTAATAGAAATGCGCATCCTTTTTGATAAAACTTAGGGCATGAAGGATGAAGCTTTTATAACTTGGGCCTTTTAATTTAAATAGCTTCTATCAACTCCGGTCGTTGTGAATGGTCGAAAAAACGTTCGAGGAAATTAACGAGAAAATCAAGAGCGGTAGCGTCGTCGTTTTGACCGCCGATGAAATGATCAAGTTTGTCGAGGAAAATGGCGTTGAGAAGGCGGCAAAGGACATCGACGTGGTCACGACCGGCACGTTCGGTGCCATGTGCAGTTCGGGCGCGTTTTTTAATTTTGGCCATAGCGATCCGCCGATAAAAATGGAAAAAGTGCTGTTGAACGGGGTCGAAGCCTATCACGGCAACGCCGCTGTCGATTGTTATCTTGGGGTCACGAAAATGTCAGAGCAACGCCCTTTCGAATATGGTGGCGGCCACGTGATCGAGGACCTGCTGATGGGCAAGGCCATCGAGCTGGAAGCCGAAGCCTATGGCACTGACTGCTACCCGCGCACGCACCTCAAGACGACCATCACACTCGGCGACTTGAACCAGGCGATCCTGTGCAACCCCCGGAATGCTTACCAGCGCTACAACTGCGCGACGAACTCTACCAAGCGCACGATCTACACGTACATGGGCAAGTTGCTGCCTGAGTTTGAGAACGCGACGTTCGCAGGGGCGGGGCAGCTGTCGCCGCTGCAGAAAGATCACAAATTCGAGACCATCGGGATCGGGACGAGAATTTTTCTCGGTGGCGGCAAGGGTTACGTGATCGGGGAAGGAACGCAGCATAGCCCCGAGAATTTGTTCAGCACGCTGTTCGTGACCGGCGATCTGAAGCAAATGAGCGCCGAGTTTCTCAAGGGTGCATCGTTCACGAAATACGGGACCACCATGTACGTCGGGCTTGGAATTCCCATCCCCGTGCTGAATGAACGTATCGCGAAAAATTGCGCGCTCAAGGATTCGGACATCATGACCGATATAATCGATTACGGCATCCCGCGCCGGAACCGCCCGAATCTGGGTAGGGTCTCCTACGCGCAGCTGAAATCCGGCACCATCACGATCAACGGCAAGGAGGTGCGGGTCAAGCCACTATCGTCTTTCGCGAAGGCAAAGGAAATATCTGAGATTCTCAAGGACTGGATCAAGAAAGGCGATTTCTTGCTCGGGAAACCGGTCGAGCTGATATCCACGGCAACCAAGTGCAAGCCAATGAAACCCGAGGAGGGTGTCACGTTCGTCAAGGAAATCTATAAAAAAGCCTTGTGCTGCCACCTCGAAGATGACCTGGAAAGCGTCGCGAAATTTATCGTGCAAAATAACGAGGATCACCTGGTCGTGGTTGATAATAATCAGATCTTGCAAGGAATCTTGACCAGCTTTGATATCACGAAAGCTGTTGCTTTTAACAAGAAAAAAGTGAGCGAGATCGTGACGCGCAAGGTCATCTCGGTCACGCCAGAGGAAACGCTGTACGAGCTTGTAAATAAACTTAAAAAATATAACATCTCGTCAATGCCCGTCATCGACAACAACAACAAGGTGCTCGGCATCGTGTCGGCCGACATGCTCGTGAAAAACTTCGTACCAAGGCCACGCGAGAAATCCGAGCCAGAAAAGTATGAAACCGGGAAAATTATGACTAAGGAGAAGAAGTGAACGATCGTGGGCAAGATCAACGTCATCTTTCCGAAAAATTACGATTTCAACGGCGTCAAAACAAAACTCACGATAGAAGTCGCCGGTGTACCTGTGGTTGCAACGATCATCCGGTCCACGTTTACATCGGACGGCGCACATATGGTCTTAGATATTCCCAAGGAAATCGATGCCGACGAGTTCATCAAGACCATGTCCCAAGATGGAGCGCGTGCATATGTACGGGCTCTGGTAACCGTGGATGAGAACGAATGCATCCAGTGTGGCGAATGCTGCAGTGCATGCGCGTACAACGCGCTGACCCTCGATGCGGATTTCAACCTCGTCGTCAACAAGGACAATTGCACGGGGTGCCGGACTTGCGTGGATGCGTGCCCCCGGCGATGCATCACGGTATATTGAGAGATCGGTTCGATTCCCGATTCTCGTGTTTTGGGGCGCCCTAGGTCCCATTATACTTCAAGTTCAAAGGACCATCTCAAAAAAGTCGTTTGAAAAGAACTTGCTTGACCATGAAACCGGTTCATTGGTGCTTTTTTTCATGAATAGTGGCAAGATCTGGTTTTTTAACTATGATTTATTAATGGGTGAATAGCAAAGTTCTCCCCCGGATGCTAGATCGTGACACGTATAAAAATGGATTGAACGATTTTTAATCGTTCTATTAACATCATGTTATTTCTTTAGATCCTTATTAATCACGGTTAAGGGCAAGGAAAGGCCAAGGATTTTCGTCGAAATCTTCTTATAGATTGCGTACGAATGGATATTAGGATGGGTGCGTGCGTGTGCATTCATCCTAGCGAGTGAAGAATCATCATATATTGCGTATCAATGGAAATTAAGATAAATATTTAATGACTACGAGTGATATCCGTGAAAATCATCACGATTAACCTTTCCGAGCCACACGTGAAAGCATTGCAGATTTTGCAGGATCTCGGCCTTTATCCAAGCCGGTCCGAAGCTATCAGGGTTGCAATCCGGGATTTCTTGCAACGGGAACTCGGGTTTGCCCAAAAGTTCGAGGATATAGAGCCATCGGCTCCTTCGGAAAAACTTGCACCAACTAGTACCCAAGCGGTAGATAAAAAAAAGGAAATTGCCCGGCTGTTGAGGAAATTGCGGGAGGAGCAGCCGGAACTGAGTACAGTCGCGTGAATAAGCGGCGTATTCCATCTTATCTTTTTTATGTCCTGTTTACACCATCGAGCTCGCGATGGATCAAAAAAGAGGAAATAATCACTCGGTTTTTGCCGATGCGGTGTTATTCTTGAGGCGAGCATATTGCAGCTCGTATAAGTGGTTATAAAGCCCTTTCTTCTCGATTAATTCCTCGTGGCTGCCTTCCTCGACGATTCGACCCTCGTCAATCACGAGAATGCGGTCGGAATTGAGCACGGTGCTCAGCCGGTGCGCTATCGTGATTGATGTCCGATCCTTCAAGAGCACGTCAAGGGCTTTCTTCACGATGATCTCGCTGTAGGGGTCGATGGCGCTCGTTGCCTCGTCGAGGATCAAGATGGGCGGGTCGACGAGCAAGGCGCGGGCGAATGCAATGAGTTGCTTCTGGCCGAGGCTAAGCCGCGAGCCACGTTCTCTGACCGGCGTGGCGTAGCCTTTTTCCATGTTTATGATGAACTCGTGGATGCCGAGTTTCTTCGTGATCTCGTACACGTCCTCGTCCTTCGCGCCGGGCATCCCGTATTTTATGTTCTGCATGACCGTGCCGGAGAACAAGTAGTTATCTTGCAGCACGATACCCATGAGCTTCCGTAGCGCATCGAGCTTGAAGTGGCGGATGTCGATGTCGTTGATTAAGATGCGACCACTCGTGGGGTCCCAGAAACGACTAAGCAACGACGTGAACGTCGTCTTTCCCGCACCCGTGTAACCGACAAGAGCAAGGCGTTCCTTCGGCTTGGCCTTCAAGTTGACGTTCTTCAGCACGGGGATGCCCTTCTCGTACTCGAAGGTCACGTTCTCGAACTTGAGCCGCACGTTCTCCTTCACGAGGTCCCGGAACTCGGGGGAATCGGTCCCTATCGAGTGCATTTTTTCCTGAACAGACGGCTTCGCGTCGATGAGACGGATGATTCGTTCACCCGCCGCCATGGAATTCTGGAGCTGGCTCGTGAAACCCATGACTTGCACGACTGGACCGAAAAATCCGATCAAATAGATGATAAAGGAAAACAACTTACCTAAAGAGAACGGGTACGCTGTTGCCGGGTAAAGCTCGGATTGGGTGTATAACCAACCACCGACGATGATCAAGACCATCATGCCGGTGCTGAGCACGGCAATGATGCCCCCAGGTAGCATACTGAAAAGTTTCGCCGATTTGAGATTGATTTCGAGTTCCTCGCTGGTCGCGCGATCGAAGGTGGCCTGGTCTTTTTTCTCGATGGCGAATGCTTGGATGACCCGCATGCCGGCGACGGATTCTTGCGTGTGCGACGTGACCGCAGCCACCTTGTTCCGCGTGATCACGAAATATTGGCGAGCTTTGCCAAAAACGATACCACCGATAACCAGCAGGAACGGGATGATCAAGAAGGCAACAAGGGACATCTGCCACGAGATGATGAACATAAAGAAAATGGATCCAACAAGGCGGAATATGTCCACGAATACCGTCAAGAACCCTTGGC
The DNA here is from genome assembly GCA_030587525.1 of Candidatus Sigynarchaeota archaeon. Classification (GTDB taxonomy): domain Archaea; phylum Asgardarchaeota; class Lokiarchaeia; order Sigyniarchaeales; family Sigyniarchaeaceae; genus Sigyniarchaeum; species Sigyniarchaeum tengchongense. The sequence goes on from JAUQYW010000749.1 coordinate 6,033, forward strand.
TGATGAGTTGCTGGATGGTTTCCACGTCGTTCGTGATGTAACTGATGATCTTTCCCGATGGTTGGGAGTTATAATAATCGAAGGAGAGATTTTGTAAGTTTGTGAACATCCTGGCCCGCATATCGTACATGGTCTTGTTTGCAAGATATTGTATCAAGTAATTCGTGCCTATGTTCAAGCACACGCCAGCCAAAGATATTACCAGGAAGATCATGCCCGCGCTGTAGATCACGGAAGGATCGGGAATTACATCGGGATCGCCGCCAAGGCCATTATCAATCAAGTATTGGAACACCCACGGCATCACCATACCAACAATCGCGTTCACGAACACGAACGAAAACACCACGCTGAGCTTGAGCTTTTCTTTCTTCACGATCTCCGACATGAGCCGCCTCATGACGTAGAGATCACTCATGGTCCGCTTGCGTTTCAGCATGTAGAAGATTTTCCCGAATAACCGCGTGATTATTTTAACGATAGAGAACTCGTGCTTGAACTGCTTTTCCAATTGCGATCCATCCTTGACGACCTTTTGCGCGAGGAGTAAATCGAGATGTTGCTTCAGGTCAGTTATGAGCTCCCCGTATTGCTCATCGGGATCCGTGAAGTCTGGATTTTCACCCATATCCTTGTACCGGCGGATGATGCTGTTGAGCTTGAAGAGTTGCTTCAGATAAGTAGCGAGCAAGGCCTCCTGCTCCGTCGTGAGATTTTTCTTGAACCTTTTCGAGGTATCGAGGGGAACCTCGCCGTTAAAGAGTTTCTTCTCGATCGATAGCATCCGCGTCCGGATTGCCCCGAGCCGGTCGATAAGGTAGAAGAGTTCGAACACGACTGGATGCGTTTCTTCCCCGGTACCCTCTAATTTCTTGTATTTATCCATAATGGTTTCCGGGATGGATGGTTGCGCGACATCGAGCAAATTTTGCTTGATTTGCAGCAGCTGGACGGTTTTAAAGAGAAACTCGAGCTGTGCATCCTTATCGACCACGTTCCAGTTGAACAAGCGAAGATTGTCCTGGAACTCGAACAAGAGTTTCAAGGTCTCGAATTCAAAAGGCTTCATGTTCTTCTTGTATTGCTGGACGATCTGCGCCGAGAGCTTGTCAAAGTAGA
>JAUQYW010000787.1 GCA_030587525.1 Candidatus Sigynarchaeota archaeon
GAAGTTCCCCGGTCTGCATACGAGCTTCGCGTGGTCGACCAAACCACGCCCGGCAACGGTGCAAAGATCATGCTGGAGTCATCCCAGCTCCCCTCCTTGCGTCGCGACGAGCTCGTGCGCCCGCTCGGTGACCCGATGGCGTACCCCGCCACCCGCGATGGCAAAGCCGGGATGTTATTTTCCGAGATGGGGTTCTTTCACAAGCATGCGATCCTCGTCACCTACACCCACCTCGATACGTGGAACGGCGCAGTCCCGGGAAAGGATAACGGGAAGCTCCCGAGAACCGCGGGGATCCTGTCCGGTGCTGCTCCGGCGGGTCTATCCCTCGATATATTTGTATTCGGGGATTCCATCTCCGCGGGCAGCAATTGCAGCGCCAATTTGCACTTGTTTCCTGAGCACCACGCGTACCCGGACTTGCTCCTAGCCTCGATCCAGAAGCACCGGCCCGCCTTGCTCGTGCGGCTGAAAAACGCGTCCGTGGGCGGTATGAGCTCGGAAGGCGGTAAAAAAAACATCGCGAAAATCCTGGACGAGGCATCACGTCCCGCAAATAAAGAAAAACCTTTTTCGTTCGACCTGAACATCCTCGCGTGGGGCGCGAACGATGCCGCGGGAAAGCAATCGACTAGCCGTTACTTGAAAAATATAGATGCCCAGATGAAGCGCATCTTGAAAGGCCATCCGGATGCCGAGTTCCTCGTCGTGGCATCCTCTATGATGAACGAGTTATGGAGCCATGGAAACAACGATTTTTTGCTCAAGTATCGAGAAGCGCTCGGCAAATTTGCCCAGAAATGGAAAACCCGGGTGCTGATTGCCGATATAACCATGTTGTGGAAATATCTTCTCGAAAGGAAAAATTATCTCGATCTCACGGGCAACGGGCTGAACCACCCGAACGATTTCGGTCACAGGTTATATGCTCAAGCATTAGCCGTGCTCCTAGGGATACTTTAATGTCTGAGTTCGATTGTTTGATCTAATGAAATAGCCGATAATTGCGAATAATCGTGTGATGACCTTCGACACGGAGTCGTGGTATGAATGGATCGAAACGTGCAGCAAATTCTCGACGATCACGAGGTGTTCATCAAGACCTGCCTTCGTCTATTACCCAGCGAGAACATCTTGTCCGTGAGAGCTAAGAATGCCTTGATCTCGGACGTTTCAGGGCGTTATCACGTCGATTTTTATGGAGGGAAAAAGTTCATCACCGAGCTGGTTGATCACGTCGCCGGGTTGGCGCGGAAAGTCTTCCGGGCTAAGCACGCATTCGTCACGCCACTCTCTGGAACGTTTTGCGTGCTCTCAACGCTCTTAGCCTTCACGAAACCGGGGGAAAAGGTCGGCATTGTTTCAAGCAGCGGGGGATTCCCCTTCAACATCGAGTATTTCGGCCGGAAACGCGTGCTGCTTCCCATGGACAACAAGAAGTTCAACCTGAACTTGCAGATGGCGCTGGACGTGATAGAAAAGGAACAACCCCGGCTTGTATTTCTCGGAACGTCATTTATGCTCCATCCGATTCCTGAGCTTGGCAAGATCGTCGCAGCGACCCACGAACACGGTGGCGTAATTGCATATGACGGGTCACACCCACTCGGGCTGATAACCGGTGGCCAGTTCCAGGATCCGCTGAGGGATGACGTCGATCTCTTGATCGGTTCTACCCATAAGTCATTTTTCGGCCCCCAAGGCGGCATCATCGTCACCAATTCTGACCTGGTCAAGGACAAGCTCACTATTTCCATCGGGGCAGACCCGGGGTTGGGGGTCGTGCTCGTGGACAATCCCAATCCCGGCCGAATTGCCGCCTTGGGTATCGCGTTGGAGGAAATGATCGACCACGGCGCCAAATATGCTAACCAGGTAATCAAGAACGCCAGCGCCTTGCAATCCGCCTTGCTCGCCACGAGCTTGAAAGAAAAGATCGCGGGGATGGCACAAGGCCCGACCGATTCGCATCAAGTCTACGTACATGTTCGTAATAACGACGAATGCCTGAACATCATGCGAAAGCTCGAAGCATGTGGCTTGCTCTGCGATGCAGGCGTGCGCCTTGGGACTGCCGAAGCCACCCGATTGGGATACATCGAAAGTGATATGGTAAAGGTGGGTGAATGGATCGGGACAATTCTTGACCCTGGCACGCAGAAAAGTGCAATCACTATCATCAAGCGTGATATCGGGAATTTAATCAAGAAACATCAAGAAATCGTGCTGTAAAAGAAGAAAAGAGAAGAGCCAGCTGAGGGACTTGCACCCTCGAGGCCTTGCGGCAGCGGCTTTCTGCTTTTTGATTTAGAGCGTCGATTTTCTGCGGGCCGCCCCCTTGAGCTGCTTGGGTAAGCTGGCGGAGTGTTCGTAGCACTATTTGGATAAGGGTCGATTTGCATTAATTAGTTGCGTTGATGAATTATGCGACGAAAGTATAGATAGATTATCAGCGATGCAATGAAATGCTTTTCTTTTTTACTTCTATTTGCGATGTTGTCTTGAAGAAAGGAAAACGTGCATGTGCATGGCGAGTTTGGTACCGTTCCAGATCGGGCTCAAGTTGATGGGTCTTGCATTCACCACGTCTAAAAAACTCCGCAAGGAGATTTACAATCCGGAACTCGGCTTTGCTTACAACTATCGAATCCAGATCAAGACGCAAGATGGCAAGGACAACCTCTGGATCGAGTTCAAGGACGGTAAGATGAAATCGGGTACCGGGACGATTGAAAAGCCCGATCTCATCCTGGAATATCGCAGCAAGGACATCATGGCAAATGCAATTAAAATTTCCCCCGATGACAGCCTCGATTTGGTATTGTCGGGAGATCTTGACGTTGTCGGTAATTCGGCCGCCATGCTCAAGTTCTCATACTTGACCACGATCTTTCCCAAAAAGTCGAAAAAACCGATTTCGCTAGGATTTCCACCGCAAACTCGCATCATCGATGAGCAGGCAGCTATCAAGAAGATTGACAACGAAGTCCTTGACCGCCAAGTCGATGGTGTGAAATATCTCTCGGATCCGTATCTCGGTCGTTTCTCAATCAAGGATTTTCCATGGCTCTTGCAGCAAAAGAATCGATTTTTCTCGCAAAAGGCGGAAATATGCACGGAGCGTGCCAAGCATCTCACGGAATTCTTCCGGAAAGAAGGATTCGAAACCACGCGGGATGGCAGGCCGTGGAATGTTCAATTGCGCCAGGGCCTCGCGATCAAGTATGTTCTTGAAACAAAAGCCCCGGTCATCTTTGATGACGACTTGTTGCCTGGTTCGACGACGTCGAAATGGCTCGGCGTGCAAGTCTTTCCCGAGCTTTCAGGGGTCCTTATCTGGTCGGAGTTGCAAACGATCCATTCTCGACCGCTCTCGCCATACTTGATCAACAAGGAGGACATCAACATCCTCAATGACTACGTGTATCCATTTTGGGTCGAAAGGAATGTCCGTGAATACACGCGCAAGAAATATAGCAACCCGCTGAGCCAGCGGATCGATGACCATTTCGCGCTCTATTTCATGTGGAAGACCGCGGCTATAAGCCATACGATCCCGGATTGGCCGACCTTGCTCACCAAGGGCATAAACGGTATCATAAAAGACCTTGATAAGCGAATGGCCGGTCTTGGAGACGATGATGACCGGCTACCGTTCTACAAGGGCACAAAGGCTGGCTTGGAAGGCGTTATTGCATACCAGCAGCATTTACACGGGGAAGCCAGGCGGCAGCTCCAAGCCTTGGAAAGCAAAGCTGATCCTGCCACGCGGGAAAGAATTGCCGAGCTCACCGAGATCGCCAACATTCTCTCGACCGTCCCGTCGAACCCCGCAACAACCTTCCGCGATGCACTCACGTCGCTGTGGATTACATGGGTCGCCTTACACAACGAAAATATGAATGCAGGCCTGTCGCTCGGGCGATTGGACCAGGTCTTGTATCCCTATTTCGAGCATGACATGGCCGCGATCAAGAACATTGCAGCACGGGAGCTAGCGATCAAGATGATCATCGAGCTTATCGGGGCCTTCTACTTGAAATGCGGCGATCACCTGCCCCTGGCCCCTAATGTGGCCAACAAGATCTTCGGTGGCAGCTCATCAGATCAGGCACTCACGATCGGCGGGATCACGCCTGATGGCGAGGACGCCGTCAATGATCTCACCTACATCTTCTTGAAAGTTACCGAGATGCTCGCGATTCGCGATCCCAATATGAATGCTCGTTACAATATCGACAAAAATTCACCAGAATACCTGCGACGGCTGCTGGAGGTCAACATCAATACGACCTCGACCCCGTCATTACATAATGACAAGGCTATGATCGATGCCCTCGTGAACCGGGGATTCTCGATCAAGGATGCCCGGGATTGGGCAGCAACGGGTTGCGTGGAACCGACCATCATCGGCCGTCATTTTGGCCACACGAACTGCATGCTACTCAACCTTGTAGGGCCCCTCGAGATCCTCGTGAACAATGGCCGCCACCCGCTCTATCATTACCCGATCAACGAAAGCCTAACAGATCCTTTCACGAGTGCGAATTATTCAACATTCGGAGCCTTGTTAGACGGGTACAAGAAGCAGCTCGCCTTCCTCATCGAGAAATCCATCGAGATCAACAACCTTTACGGGTCTGTTCACCAGGTAACAAAACCAACACCGTTATTATCAAGTCTCATCGACGGTGCCATCGAAAAAGGCAAGGATGTCGTGTTCGGGAGTGCTAAATACAACTCATCAGGCGTGGCACTCGTTGCTCTAGTCGACGTGGTTGACTCGCTCATGGCGCTGAAAAAGGTCGTGTATGAGTGGGGCAAGGTGAATCTCGACGAGCTCAAGGTGATCATCGACCGGGACTTCTTGGGCGAGGGCGACAAGGTGATTCTCGAATACATCAAGAAGGTGCCCAAGTTCGGCTCGAACGACCCCGAGGTGAACAAGTTTGCCCAGGATCTCATCGATTTTATGAACCAAGAATATGCCCGCACCAAGAATTACCGTGGCGGGAATTACCTCGTCGGGTTCTGGTCGATGTCAAACCACACGGCTTTTGGCAAGCTGTCTGGAACAATGCCAAGCGGCCGCCTTCGTGGCAAGGCGTTCACGCCTGGCATCACGCCAGCGCCCGGTTCTTCGGATCAGCTGCTCGATAACATCAAGACCATCGCGCAGCTTGACCACAAGCAATTCCCGAACAACATCGCCTTCAACGTGAAGCTGGTGCCGAGCGGTGCTGATACGCACGCTGAAACGCTGGATCATTTTTACAACTACGCGAAAAGCTATTTTGATCTCGGCGGGCTCCAGATGCAGTTCAACGTCGTGAGCACGCAGATGTTACGGGATGCTATGCTGCACCCTGAAAGCTACCGGTGGCTCATGGTGCGCATCTCAGGCTACAACGCGTATTTCATCGAGCTCAACAAGGATATGCAAACCGAGCTCATCGAGAGGATGGAATTCAAAGCTTGATACTATCCCGCGTGAACGGCGAATGGTGAACGACCAGTTTCTCCTCATCTGCGACATCAAGCAAAATTCGCTCGATGACGGGCCGGGCATCAGGACGGTGATTTTTCTCAAGGGCTGTCCCCTGGCATGCGTCTGGTGCCAGAACCCCGAAGCCCAGGACAGCCATCAACAGCTGGTGTTTCAGCGTGAAAAATGCATTTGCTGCCGCAGCTGCGTCGCGTGTCCATCGAGCGCGATAGCGTATCCCCCGATCGGGCTGAACCGGACGAAATGCAATGTTTGCCTAGCATGCGTCGACGCGTGTCCGGCTGGCGTGTTCAAGGCGGCTGGCAAGGTATACGATGTTCCGAGCATCTTGCGGCTTGCACGCGAAAATAGAACGTTCTACTCGAACAGCGGCGGAGGGATCACGCTATCAGGGGGCGAGCCACTGCTGCATCCCGATTTCGTGCTCGATCTCACGAGCCAGTTAAAAGCGGAAGGTTTCGGCGTGGTGCTCGAAACTAGCGGGAATGCCAAGTTGACCGCCATGGTCAAGCAAGTCCTAGGTAATATGCAGCTGATCTATTATGACGTGAAGTTCATCGATGGAAAGGCACACGAACAGTACACCGGCGCTGGAAACGAGCTCATCTTGAAAAACCTGGAAAGCATCGTGAAGGAAGGCCTTGCCATCTTGCCGGAGAGCAAGGACGCCCTCGACTTCAAGAAGCACCCGCCCACGAGGCCTCTGCTCGTTCCACGCGTTCCTCTCATTCCCGGGATAACAGCGACCGTGAAAAACCTGAAGGAAATCGCAGCATTCTTTGCAACGTTAAACGTCTCCGTGATCGACGTGCTCCCGTACAATCCGTTGTGGCTTAAAAAGATGGAAACTCTCGGCCTTGCCTCGCGATATAGCGAGAAATCGTGGATGAGCAAGAAAGATCTTGCCGAAGTGCGCGAAACCTTGAAAAACTTTCAATTCGAGCGGTTCAAGTGAGCAAGTATGAAAATCGGAACCGTGAAAATCGAGCATCTTGCCATCCTCGCGCCCATGCGTGCCGTGAATTGCCCGTCATTTCGCATCCTCTGCAAGAAGCGCGGGGCAGGCCTCGTGTCCACGCAGACCTTCTGGACGTGGGAGATCGAGAAATGGCAAAATCGCGTGGATGAAGAGTTCACGGGGATGGATGGTCCCTTGAGCGTCCAGGTCGGAGGAAATAAACCTGGGGAGCTCAAGCATGTTGTCGAGTTACTTGAACCACACGCAGATATTATTGATTTCAACGCCGGTTGCCCCCATAACGAGGAATGCGGGAACAAGTCAGGTGCATTCTTGCTGCTGCATTTGGACCAGCTCGAGCGCGCTGTGAAAGCCGTGATAACAGCAACGAACAAGCCCGTGACTGCAAAGATACGGACTGGCTGGAGTCCCGACAAGATCAACACAGCCGAGACCGTGAAACTGCTTGAAGGCCTTGGCGTTGCAGCGATTACGGTTCACGGGCGCACGCGCCAGCAACTCTTCAAGGGACAAGCTGACTGGAACCAGATCAAGCTTGCTAAGGAGCTCGTGAAGGTGCCGGTCATCGGTAATGGTGACGTTTTTTCGGGTCCCGATGCAGAACATATGATGCAGGAGACAGGTTGCGACGCTGTCATGATCGGGCGCGCGGCCAAGGGAAACCCGGCGATCTTTCACAAGGTCAACGCGTGGATCGATGACCATGCCGACATCCAGCGGGATCTCCGTCAAGCTATCGATGATTTTCTCGAATTTACCAACTCGTACCATCGCATCGAAAAAGACCGAAGTTTCACGGAATTTCGGGACCAGGCAACTTGGTTTCTCAAAGGTTTTCGAAACATCAAGGCATATGTCGATCAAATATGGTCGGCCAAGAGCATCGATGAAATTGAAAGCATATTCGGCAAGTTAAGAAACACGTGACTTTTCGAAATTCGCTTCATCGCGTTTTTATGCGCCACGACCGAACATGTCTCATGCAACCGGGATCGCGCCACGCATTAATTGTCATGTGGCTCGGCATCGCTATATTCTGGGGCTGCGAAAATGCATTTGTATCCATGTATTTTTCCAATCCGTTGATCAACCCTGATACAGAAAGCGTTGGCCTTTTCGTCAGCGTCCTCGTTGCCACGTCTGCGGTTGCAAACGTCATTGGTATGTGGATATCCGGTCCAGCAAGCGACGCGTGTCGATCGAAACATGGCCGGCGGAAGCCGTACATCATCCTTGGTGGCGTCTTGTCCGGATCGATCATGATGTTTTTCCCGATCGTGAAGTTTTTCCCTACGACTGTCGAGCGACTCGTCGCCGCGGTCATCATCGATTGCAGCATGTCATTCTGCGGCGATCTTATCACGGGTCCGAGGTTCGCACTTCTCATCGAGGTTACGACGCCGGAAGAGCGAGCGACCGTCAACGGCATCCTCAACATTCCCAACATGGCAGGCATGGCGTTTCCCGTTGTGATCGCTGGCTTGTCGACCAGCATCGAGTTTATGGACTCCTTCTTCTACATCGGCGGCGCAGCGATCATGCTTTCTACGATAATCTCGTCGCTTATGATAGTGGAGCCACCCGTGTGCGGAGAACAGATGTCGTTTAGGCAGTATATGCGGAAAGCGTTCACGTGGGTCAACTATGATAAAAACAAGGCATTCTACAAGTCGCTCGTCGGCGTCGCGTTGCTGGCCATGGGCGGGTCGGTATTTTACCCGTTCCTGCTGCCCTTCATAACATATTACATCGACATAACCGGCCTCACCTTCGTGCTGGCGGTTGGGAGCATCTTGGTAATAAACCTTATAATACAAATACCGCTCGGAAAAATCTCTGACAAGCACGGCCGCAAGAGCATCATCAAGGTTATCTTGCCGATTGACGCGTTTTTCCTCGCGATGGTTGTTTTCGTCGGACCCGGCGCGGTACTCTCCCTCATTATCATCGGAGGCCCCGCGATCACGTTTTATTTCACGTGTAAAATCGTTGTCCAGGCATGGATGGAGGATTTATGCCCAGTGGATCAACGCGCGTCGATGTTCATCTACAACACGATCGCGGACGTGCTCATGATGACGCCTGGTGCGATCATCGGCGGGGTGCTCCTGTTCCTCTTCAAAGCGTCCTACCACCCGATCATCTTCATCGTCGGCGGGTTGATCATGGCATCGTCGTTGCTCGTGTTCATCAAGATGCCCGATACCATAAAAAAAGAAACGGAACGCAACATTCTGGCCAATTGAGGCTCCAGAAGCATTCCTGGAGACGATTCTTTTATCTTGATCCGTGCTAGCTAGCCGGCCACGTCACTCGTGCTGATGCTCGTGCTCGTGACCCTTGATATTCACGGGCCGCAAGGCACCGATGGCCCAGCCGACAACCTCGTTGAGGGAGGGATGGATGACTTGGGACTGGTAGAGCGGCCGAACGCTGCCTGCTTCCGGGCATGCCATGGACGAGACATGTTCTAGTTTTCCATCTGGCCTCGGCATGGCGCATTCATAGCCCGCCTTCATGAGGTAAACGATGGGTTGCACGAGAATCGACGCGTCTGGGCCAATTATATGGGTGCCGAGGATCTTGCGGTTCTTCGCGACGATCAGCTTGACGAACCCATCATCATCGTCGTTTGGCTGGTAACCATAAGCGAAACCCGCAGCGACCGAGGAATAATGCTTGGTCGCGACGTAAATTTCGTGGCCTGCATCGATGGCTTCCTTCTCGGTAAGGCCGACGTGGCCGATTTGAGGCCACGTGAAAATGGCCCAGGGCGTTGCGGAGTAGTCGACGGGTTCCTTGTGCGCCGGGTTGAAAATGTTGGTGATGCACGCGTCGGCTTCCATGTTCGCCTTGTGTCGGAACTGGAACTTGCCGTTGGCGTCACCGATGCACCAGATGTTTGGGACGTTGGTCTCGAGGTAGGCGTTGGCCTTGATCCAGCCCTTTTGATCGACTTCGACGCCAGTCTTGTCGACCTTGAGCAAGTCGGCATTCGACTTCCGCCCCGCAGCCACGAGGATCTCCTCGCCATCGACTTGTATCTGCTGCTTCGTTTGCACGTCCTCAAGGATCAAAGATTTCTTGTTATCATCCTTCTTAGCTTCGATGACCTTTTTTCCGAGTAGCACGGTCATGTACTTACGGAAGTTCTTTTCCAGCAAGAGACTCACTTCCGGTTCCTCCGTGGTGACGAGGCGGGAAAGCATCTCGATGATCGTAACCTTGGTGCCCATCGCGGAGAAAATATGCGCGAATTCCGCGGCAATGATGCCGCCACCAAGGATGAGCAGGCTACCCCACGGCTTTTTCGGGAACTTTTCCCCGAAAAATGTCTCATTGGTCACGTATCCCGTTTCTTCAATGCCCTTGACCGGCGGGATGGCGGACCGGGTACCGGACGCTATCACGAATCGCTTTGCTTTGAACGGTTCGGAATAGGTTTCGCCTTGGAGCTTCACCTTCATTTCATATTTGCCTGTAAATTCACCTATCCCTCGATATACGTCAAGATTCTTTACCTCCTTCAAACCAGCTTCCATTTCCTTGCTTTCATCGATCTGGGACCACATTCGACTTGCGATCATATCCCAATCGATGCTTGAATTTTCCAATCGAAAATCCAAGCCAATCTTTTTTGCATGCTTAGCTTCCCGAATCAAGTCGGCCGGATGCACGAGCACCTTGGAAGGGATGCATCCCCGCGTGAGGCAGGTTCCACCAATCTTCCCCGGCTCCACCAAGGCGCATTTCCAACCCGCGGAAATGGCACGGCTCAGCACGGTCAGCCCCACACCACTACCGATTGTACACAGATCGTATGTTATCATGGTCCATCACGATTAATTCAGACTGACCGTGTTATAATCGAACTTCAAAAAAAGCTT
>JAUQYW010000791.1 GCA_030587525.1 Candidatus Sigynarchaeota archaeon
TACCATTCACTGGACCAATGACCCGTTTTATCTCCATTTCACCATTCGATTATACAATGCTTCTGGAGGATGGAGCTTGGTCATCGCATCCAATCTCCTCGGTAACGGGAGTTACCCGTGGAAAGTGCCATCGGCCTTGATGACCGGGCAATATCACGTCGTGATATCGTGGGCTGGTGATTATAATACCTATGCCTCGATTTCCGGCGAGAGCGCCACGTTTTCAATACTGACCGCGATTCCAGCGCCGATCCCCGCGCCCCGAATACCACCAGCAACTGATTACACGTTGGCCATCGTGCTGGTCGGTGTTGGTAATATCGTTGTCACGTTCGCCGTTGCTATCATGATGTACCGCCGAACACGTGGCATGGTATCGAGTAAAATATAACCTCTTTTTTTTTCATGGCAGGATGGCATCACTCCCGCGTGCCGGCGGCATCGAAGGGCGAGATGGAGCATGGTGAGTAACATTACTACACGGCATCGAGCAACCTAAATCTTTATATGCGAGTAGTTACAATAAGTTATTATCACTACCAATAACTACTACCAAACAAAAAGTGAAGTGAAAAACTCATGGCGACTACCGACAACAAATTCACTCTCTTGATGACGTATGATAACACGGAAAACTGGATGTCTGTTGAACAGCTCGAAACGATGTTCCAAGCGAAGGACCATCTCTTTGTTAATTACCAAAACCCGAGGAAAACCCAGGTCTTTTTCGCGGTCGAGAAACGATGCAACGGCTTCGATTCATTTTATGGTATTCTTGAACACTAACCTTTTTTGGTGAAAATCATGAACTGTCCAAAGACCGCGGAACGAACCTCCATTAAAAAATGCAAGGCTTGCGAACACCAATGTCTCGATTACCTCTACGAGGACATGAATCGAAAACTCGTGAGGAACGAACGATACCACGATAACCATTAATTGTTTTTTCCATTCTCTGAATGCTGGCGTCTCGAACACCAGCCAGAACGAAGCGAAAAATCATGAACACACCACCAAAATCCTGGCCACAATGGAAACAAACGTGGTGCTGGACTTGCCCCTTCAAGACGTTTGGATGGACAGCAATATGTAACTTGCAATGGGATGAGGAGAAACGCCAAGCGGGTAAATCATATACCGTGGCCATCGCGAGCGCTCGCAAGGATCGTTGCCCGCGTATTGCTGGTGAACCGAGCGCCTTGAGCCTCCATTTCAACGACGACGGATGTTTCGATAAACTCATCGAGGTACAATTATAATGGCAACCGATAAT
>JAUQYW010000798.1 GCA_030587525.1 Candidatus Sigynarchaeota archaeon
GATCTTTGCCTTGGTCACTTTCTTTGGCATGCCTTCGTGGACACGGCTCTTGTCGATCACGATACCGTGGATCAGCTCGGCATCATCCATTGCGTGCCCCCGCTTCTTTTTCACCATCACGTCGTCTTCATCGATGGTGATTTTCCCGTTCACCCTCTCGGCAACCGCGCTGACTGCATTGACAATAATGCCACAGAGCTTGGATTTTACCGCGTCGATCGATTTCCCGGTGATTGCAGTGTCACAGATTTTGCCAAGCGTTGTTTTGTCGGTCGGTTCAACCTTGAGCGCCAGACCGTCCACAATTTCGAGCGCCTTCTCCATGCCGAGCCGGTAACCCGCTGAAATAACGGTGGGGTGGATACCCTGCTCGAGAAGGTCCTCTGCCTGTTCCATGAGTGCGCCGACAAGCACGACGGCGGTCGTCGTTCCGTCCCCGACCTCGTTATCCTGCGTCTTTGCGACCTCAATGACCATCTTTGCACCCGGGTGCTTCACGGAGATCTCCTGCAGGATTGTCGCGCCATCATTGGTGATCACGATATCGCCGGTCGATCCGACAAGCATTTTATCCATGCCACGGGGACCAAGAGTCGTCCTCACTGCGCCGGCGATCGCCTTTGCAGCAGTAATATTCGAGCGCTGGGCTTCTTTCCCGTAATTACGCTCGACATTTTCCCTTAAAATGATAATTGGTTGTCCAGCTAACATACAATATCCTCCGATGCTGTAAAAGATGGAATTGAACTTCTATATAAATTTACTGTATTGGCGACGTCAAAAAAGGAAAGTTCAGTCAATGCGGGATATTTTGAAGAGCGAATAGACCGGTACACCCTCGACATCCTTGACGCCGCGCTTGTCAAATATTACCCAGATAGCAACCGGAGTCGCGCCGTGCTTTTTGAGATACTTGACGACTTCCTTCATCGTGGTGCCGGATGTGATCGTATCATCCACAATGATGCACCGCTCACCCGAAACGGGTGCAAAGTTACCGCTCATCGATCCAACCGGGCGCTCGCTCATATTCTGTTTTGCGGGATGATAGATGGCGAGTTTTGCGTTTTCCTCTACGGCGATTATGGTTGCGAGCGGGAT
>JAUQYW010000249.1 GCA_030587525.1 Candidatus Sigynarchaeota archaeon
ACCGGCGCGGCCACCACGGTCATCGGGACGGATCAAGGCTATGTGCAAACCGATCTCGATAATTACAAATCCCGGTATTACTGCATGAGCCCGCTGGTTAACGGCATAGCGATGCTCGGCATCGCGGGGATGCTCAACGGGACGAAAGCGATCACCAAGGTATGCTGGTCCGGCGATAAATCGATGATCATCACGCCGGCTTGCACCGGCACGTTGCTGGTCTACGCGAAAGATCCCGGGACCCTGCAAGCGTTCGATTGCGACGGGGCACGGCTCACGCTCTCGACGGATGGCGAAAACCCCTCCCTGGTACACGTTCCGGTTTCGGACCGGCCCATCAAGCTGGTCATAGTCTAAATAGCTCGTTATTTCTCGTTATTTTCTTTTTTTACGCGCAAACGGTAAGCGTGCCGTTGAGGATCGCGAACAAGGCGTCGAAGCTGGTTTTCGCCGGCGCGGAGAAGTATGGATACGGGCACACGTCAGTGCTGGATGACCGCAAGCCGAAATGGATGTGGCAACCTTCCCCGTGACACACCAAGTTACCGATGGACTCGTCTTGCTGGATCTTGGTGCCCGCTTTCACCGTGATCGCGTCGGCCTGCAATTGGCCTTGCGGCTGCATGGTCGCCCAGGATTCGAACGCGATCTCCAGCATCCACTGGAAATTCAGCTGGATGCGGACGTTGGTCTGCCAGTGCCCGCCCCTTTCGTTGTACCAGAACTTGACATCCAGCACGAGGCCACCGTGCGAGGCGAGGATTTGCGTGGTGTCGTTGAAGCTGAAATCGATGCCGTTGTGGTAACGCGTCGGGGTTACTTGGCCGAAGCCTTGAATGATATGTAAATGGGACGTGTCAGAAAAGGGCAAGGTCAGGGATGGATCCTGGCCCAGCGGCAAGGTGAAGAAGGAAAGATAATACAAGAGGCCCCCGAGTCCCGCGCTGACGCACGCGACGAGGATGACAAGCCCAATGGCTGTTTTTTTCTTGACCATGGAAATCAACCGTACATCAACTGAGCAATCCCTTCCAGTAATCAGGAATCCAGACCGTCCTGTTCGATCTTGAGCTTTCGGAACATGCCATGGTGACGGCGAATGACTTGAACGCCTCGCAAAAATTCGTGGGCGGCTGCTTCTCGCCGCCCGAGTCGATCCCCTGGCTCATCAATTCGAGCATGACCTCGTGCCCCGTGTACGGCGTTCCTGCAATGGGACCCGCGTCGGTGGAAAGGTACCCGTCCTCCTCGAACTTGCTGTTATTCGTCTTGTCCGTGTAGATCTTGAGCTCCATGCCCAGGTCCGTGATCCTCGCCTGGCCATCCCCGCCGTAGTAGACGAATTCGTTGTGGCTTGGCCCCTTCCGCTGGAACCCGCCGTAAAACTGGCACCAGACCCAGTTGTGGCGGTTATCGCAATCTTCCGGCTTGGCAAGGGCGAGATTTGCGTGTATGTCAGAGCTCCCTTGCCAGTCCGAGTACCTCGGCATGAAGACGTCCGCTTTCACTTGCACGATGTCGAGGCCGGTGGTGAAGCGCAGCAAGTCGAACCAGTGAATGCTCATGTCCTCCAGGTAGATGTCTTGTTGCGCCCACCACCATGGCTTGGCGACCTCGCCGCGGAAATCTATGGATTCCCATTTTATCATGCCGAGCGTGCCGATGGGATTGACCCCTTGCTTGAAGAACTGATGGGCGGTCCAGAACTTGCTCTGGTACCGGTATTGCGTGTCGACCGCGGTGCACAAGTGCGGTTTACTCTTCGCGCACTCGACCATTTGACGCCCGCCATAGATGGTGCTCGCCATGTTTTTCTCGCAAATGACGTTGATGTCGAGGTCCAGCACCTTTTTCGCGATCATATGGTGATAATAAATAGGGACCGCGACGATGGCCAGGTCTGGTTTTTGACCGAATTTGACCGCGTCCTCGATGCTCGTGAACACCTGGTCATCCTTCATGCCGGGAATCATCGTGGGGACGTTGTGCAGCAATTCCGTGTTGGTGTCTACGATACCAACGAGGTCCCAGCCGGGATGATGCCGGATGGCTTTTTCCCACTCGTGCCCGATATTTCCGTAACCGATGATCATGCAAGTTTTTTTTCCCGTTACAAGTCACTTCTTCGCATCTTCAAGGTATACGTTGAATCCAGGCCCGCTCGGCCTGGACACAAGATTAGGAACCTGCTTACTGAACATGAGATTGGTTTTTATTCAAATAGCCTCATCATTTAAAGATCTCAGTGATAAACTTAGTTGAATCATCAAATATATCCGTGTTTCCATTCCAATCCTTGAGGATATTGCCATACCTAAGACCGAATTCGAACGCAAACTTGTTGAGGCGATAGCTATACTCTGCGTACTTCGAGCTCGTTATTAAAATGGCCGTGAATGTTTCCTGCGTGGAAAAGTAAATCGTTATATCACCGTGGTCAATGACATTCACGTGTTCGTTACTTTCTATGGCTTCCTTGAGTAATTGAGTGACGCTTCCGAAGGCTGCGCCCGTGAGTCCGGCAGGTAATGGTTCCTTGGCAACGTTGAAGTCTTGTTCGAAGAGGGGAATGGCGCTACCATTTTTAATGATAATCAAACGCTTCAAGCCAAGCAACCAGTTCAATTCTGCCAGGGACGGAATCAGGCCCCAGCTCCATGCTTGCATGAAGGCACCTACGAGTACAATTACGGCATTGAGGAAATATGCCCAATTATCATCGAATCCTTGTAGAAAGTTACTAAGGCCCCCGATCACCATCCCGGTGAAGAATATCCAAACCAATTTTTTCCTCCGAACGGTGATTAACCGGTTAAACTTGGACAAGTACAACCAAGAGATGACGAGCATCGGAATTGTTTGTCCAATAAAGAATAAGCCTTTTCGAATGATATCGAGAAGCCGCAAGACTACCAGGGCTGATTGGATCGAGATGGATATGATCGAAATAAAATATTTCAGGTGGAATGGATACTTTACTTGTTTCAAGCGAGTCAAATTTATTTCGGTGAATACAACGAAGCACACCATTCCAGATGAATAGACATAATTGCTAATGTTATAGATGCTCAGGAAGTCACTCATGATGACGGGAAACTGCTGGATATCGGGGATGAAAAATGAATCAAGCAAGGTATAATTGGAATAAAGGAGGGTACCAAATTGGAAAAAAGCAATTCCGATCATGTAAATCGTGAATCCGCTCATGGCAGACACGGAGCCCGCTTCTTTGACTCTCTTTCCGCACTTGTAGGCAAGATAAAACAAGATCAACGGGCAAAGGATTCTCGTCGCGAGCAGAAGATCATCCACGAATTCGATGACGACGGTTTGAATGAGCATCCGATTGCATTCACCATTCAGTCAAAGGTTTTGAACCATATAAGGTGTCGACGATCAATAGACTATTCGTTGAGAAGAATAAGTAAGGAGTTATAACCTCACCATTTTTCGTGGTAAACTGGTGAGTTTCCCGTTTTTCTTTCAATGTGAGATTAAAAACCCCGATTTACCTTGATGGTAAATCCTGTATGGACGTGGTCTATTTTTGCTATCTTGTCGATCAGTTCAAAAAAAATCTTGTCCTCTTGCTTGAAAATTGCTTCCAAGGAAATGATCTGCGTCACTTCAAACGAATGGTGTATTGTAACGAATGGAATCAGTTGATACCATAAAAAAGTCGTAAAGATTGTATCCCATGGACCGTTTTATATTAAACGGAGACGAGTTGTCCACGCGATTTACCAGGCCATCGAGGCATGTCTTTTAATATTCCAATCTCGTTTTCAAGAAACATGAACGAAAATAATGCCGAGCAACTGCGTTCGCGGTTGGATATTCCACGCCTGCGCAATGAATTTGAAGGGGCGCACTACTTGCTCACGACGTCGGACGGGATCACGCTGTTTATCCAAGAATGGAAGTCGAAAAAGCCATCCGACGTTGCCATCTTGATTTTCCACGGCATCACCGCATATTCGGGCCCATATGGACAGATTATCGGGAAAGAACTAACCGAGGCTGGAATGAACATCCTCGGCATGAACCTTCGAGGCCACGGGTTATCCGACGGCGTGCGGGGGGATTATCCAAGCCGCAAGCGGGTCATCAAGGACATTTGCGAGGCAATCGAGTTTGCAAAAACCAAATATGCAAAAATCATCGTGCTCGGGCACAGCTTGGGTGCCGTAGCGGTCGGCCTTGCCACGAATCATTGCCTGGACAAAATCGACGGCATCATCTTAGTCGGCGCGGGCAGAACCATCCGGCCGGGCGTGTACAAGAAACCAACGGCGAGTCAGAAGTGTAAAATACTGGCCACGGCATTGTTCAGCCCCGGCAAGCGAATCATCAAGTATTACCGTGACGGCATGATGGGGCTTGATGATCCCTTGTTCAACTTCGCGTATTCGCCGCGGTTCATGATGGCCTTGAGCGTGAAATCGATAACATTCCCGTCTGAAATTCCATGCCCCGTCCTTATGGCGATCGGTGAAAATGATGAAATCTTCTCCCAGGAATCTGCACGAGCGCTTCTCGACGAGATGCCTGCAAAGGATAAAACCATAATCGTCATTCCCGGGGCCAAGCACGCGGCTTACCCGCCGGGCTCGTGGACTAAGCTGATTGAGTGGTATAATGCCCGCTATGCTCGATGATGGACAATCATCCGTCTTCGGAATTCAGTTTATTTATACGATGAAAGCGTCTTCACAAAGCTTCTATATTTTACTGGAATATCCAGGGCAATAATTTGGCTTGATTCAAATTTTCCCGTGAGAAGTTTATTTTCCAAGAGAATTTTTACTTTGCGCAAGAGAGTTTGAGATGATATTGATTCCTTCAAGATCACACTGAGATCCTCAAATGATATGGATGGATTTTCGAAAATGGCGAAAAAGATTGTTGATGCTTTATCCTTTTGAAAATAATAATGTATCGTGTCAAATTCCTTGGAGCTGTTAAACTCATAATATGCCGTGTTATTGTTGATCTGCTCCGAGCGCACGAAACCATACCGTTCCAGGATCTTGAGATGATACAAGACTGACCGTGAGTCTTTCGCGAGCAATGCCCTGATCGCGGAGATGTGAATGCCAGGTTTCTCAAAAATCAATTGAAAAATTTTGACACGAGTTTCGTTCTTAAGAACCTCATCACGAGTTATCGAAGAGCCGTCGAACAAGATCCTTTTGGAGATCAAAGCCTCGATTGTCTCTTTTATGGAAATGGGCGTTCCTTCCTTAAACCTTCTAACTGCTTGAAGGTAAAGATCTTGTGCATTAAGGAGATAATGTTTTTCTATTAATTCCTTTGCGATTAACAGGACGCTCCCTTCTAATGGCGACAATTCAACCTTGTATTGTAAAAAAAAAGCAGAGCTAGTTGATCGATTCGATTCTACTGGCACATCGTTCTGGATCTCTTTTAATGATTCATCTTTCATGGTATTTCTCATGTCAGAATTGATCATCCTCGCTTGTACTTGGGCTGAGAAGGTCATCCAGATATTGAATCCGCTCGTTTGGGGGAATATCTTTTAAGACTTTCAAGAGCTCGCTTTCCATTTCCTTGGTTATATCAAGTCTTTTGATTTTTTCAAATATCTCAGGTTCAAACATGGTTATTATACCATGAAATTCATCATTGGCTATTCCTTGCTGATTTGAATGGATAATGCTCCCCGAATCTATCGGATTGCCGCATTTCCAGCAATATTCATTCAGATCCATCAATTGCTTGGCACAATCCTTACAATAACATGCTCCGCAATGTTTACAGATATAGCATGTCCCAGTAATTAATCCCTTGTGCAAGCTGCATCGTTGAACGATGGCAGGTTGGAGCTGGTTCTTGGCGGCACTCGCGACGGGCACGCCTGGATATGGAATTTCTACCGGTCTGCCTTGGTCTGGACCATTTATAGCGGCCACTTCAGTTGGTACCTCGGCATAATTCTTGGCCTTCACTTGTTCCGGATTTCTGCCACGAATTATCCGCTTATACTTGTTATAC
>JAUQYW010000011.1 GCA_030587525.1 Candidatus Sigynarchaeota archaeon
ATGCAGACTTAATAGATGATAGCAGGAAATCCGCTGGCACCTGTCCCAACTGTGGCGGCATGCTGAAGGAAACGATGACGGTTGACAAGAAATCCGGCGAGCACGTGCGAATATGCAAATCGTGCAATCGCCTTTTCTAGGCGAGTTTGGATCTTTCTATATTTTTTTGTCACAAAGATGCGATATTCTTTCACCAATCACAAGTGACGTGGACAATTTCATTTGGTTCCCAAAGCTGAAGCCGAAAATCCAAAAACCGTTACCAGACAAGAAATTTCCACCGGGAACGTGCCCATATTGTGGCGGACCGATAAAAGACACACTAATGTACGATGAATTCACGGGGCGCCCGATCAAAATATGCCCGAAATGCAAGACGCGAGCTTGAAAGCTGTTCCGGCTTTTGTAATTTAGCATGCCTTCATTTCCCCGGAGTTTAAAATGCCAAGCCGAAGTATTCCAGCATCTCGAAGCATTTCTTGTGGAACACGACCATCCCGTGCCCGTCCCATGTCAGCGCCAGCTTGGCTGGAACGCCTTTCGCCTCCAGCCCCGATAGCATCCGTTGCACCCATTCGACCGGGACGGTCTTGTCCTTCCGCCCGTGGCCGATGAAGACGCGAGGCGAGGTCGCCGTTGCGAATTCGAGGAGGCCTTTCAACGTAAACGGCGTGAAAAGGGAGGGCTGCTCGTCGGGCGTGGCGCCAAAGGTTTCCTTGAAAACGTGCTTCAGACCCTCGTTGCCAGGCCCATAATGGCCTGGTTCGTGTTCCATCAACTGTTGGTACAGCATCGGGAGGTCCACGGGTGCCGTGAACGCGCCTATGCCCGCGAATTTGCCAGCCTGCTTGAGACCCAAGTAATACGCCCCCCAACCGCCGACAGAGTTCCCGACCAGGAAGACACGTTTCTCGTCGATGGGATGCGCTGCCACCACGCTATCGATGATATCGAGCATATCTTGCTCCGATTCGTGCGTGTAGAACTGATAACGCCGCGCGATCGGTGACACGACGGCAAAACCATACTCCTCGGCAGGGTGGATCGCCTTGGTGCGACTCAAGAAGATCTTGGTGCGGGGATTCGTGCCATGGAGGATGACGAGCAGCGGCATCCGCTTGTCGATACTCGTCAAGGTGGTGGGCAAGAAAAGATTGTAATGGAGATTCTTGCCATCCAGCGAGGAGGGCACGGCGTGGAGCTGGATACAAGCGTCCAGGCGGTTCCCGTGCTTCCTTTCCAAGCTCACCATGGTGTGTCGCATTGCGTGTCCATCTCCTTCGCTATTGATGGAAGCAATCCTTATTAACTTCGACGAGGGAGCTTTGTTCGTGACCGGACAAATCACGGACGCGTTCATGTACAAAGGCGAGCGTTATTCCCTCGTGGGCGTCCATGGGCAAGGATTGTTCACGCCCGAGGCCTTCAAGATGAGGGCCTACCACACGAGCACGGGTTGCTGGCGGGGCTACGTCATGACCTTTGCCTGCACGGGCACCGAATTGCTTTTGGACGAGATGTCCCTCAACGTTAACAGACCCCGTGCCATCAACAAGGTGAAACCCCAGCAAGGCGATTGGATGTTTAAATTTACCTACAAGAACCTCGGGGTGAAGGCCCCGTTCACGGGCAGCTTGTTGCTTGGAAAGGACTTCATTACGTCGATGTACATCCACATGGGGTTTCAACGGCCCATTGCATTCAAGACCGTCCTAGAGCTCCTCGTGACCAACGGCACCATCACGGAGGTGAAGGACTTGTCGGCAAAAATGGAGGAAGTGCGCAACAAGAACCCCTCGGATGGAGCCGAACCTGGATCAACGTCCAAGGACGACGTGATGAAGTGGATAGGTAAGACCTTTTCCCTGGATTATGGCTTTGATTGAAGGCCGTTGAGGATCGTGGCATCCGCATCGGCAGTGGTAATTGATTTCGCTCGTCATTCGGAACCCATTTCTCGATCTTTTTAAATGAACGATCTATATAATCGTTGGAATCGACGAAAGGGAAGAAAAGTCGCGGTCGCCGTGGAAAACGCTTACAAGTTATCCGCCGAGATAGTATGCCAGGAAAAAAAATCACTGGAAGGAATGGAAGCGAAGCGCTGGCAAAAAGCAAACAAGGTCACCATCATCGTTATCCCGGGAGAATATGATACCGTCGAGATCGTGCTCGATTCGCTGGATCTCGAATATGAAACGAGAGACCCGGGAGATTTCGATGAACTTGCCCTCAACAACAATGATATCGTCATTATCAACTGCCCCGGGAAGGGTTTTTCCGACGCGGGCTTGGCTACCCTGAAAAATCACGTTGCCGGGGGCGGTCTCGTCATCACCACGGATTGGGCATTGAAACACGTCGTTCAACGTGCATTCCCGGGATTTATCGAGCACAACGGGCTGGAGACCTCCACGCCGTTCGTGGATGTCCGGGTCACGGACACGATTGTCGATTACCTCAAGGATCTCGTCGCCCCCGGCACGACGCCGCGCTGGTGGCTCGAGGAAGGCTCTTATCCCATCCGCATTCTTAACTCGAACGTGCGGCGAATCCTTACATCTCAGGAGATGAAATCGGAGTACCAGGACCCGACGATCGCGTGCATCATCCACTTTGGAAAGGGCCAGGTCATGCACATGACGTCGCACTTATTCCTGGAGAATGCAGCGCCCTTGGATTCGGAGGAAAAATCCGCTTTGCCGGATCTCTTGCAAAACTGGCAGATCGACCAAAAAACGCGGTCGCGGATCCTTACCGCCATCGAAAGCGGAATGAATTACAAGGCCATCGAAGCGGCATATGTCCTCGAAAATCTCCTCGTCCGCGTCCTTGAGAACCACGTGAAGACCCACGCCAAAAAGGCAAGATAAGGCTCGCGCCGCGCCTCCTTGAACTATAAAATAGTTCCAGCTGTAACATGATCAATAAATTACTTAGATGGTTATGTTGAAAATGGCACAAGACGAGTCCTTGAAAAAAATCGAGCAGGAAATTGCCGCCCATGAGCAAGAATTGACCAAGTTACGAGCCGAGTATATGGCAAGAACCGGCCATATGCCGATACGAAAATTGACCGATTTCGAGTGGAAATGGTCGGTCTTCATGGGCCTGGGCTTCGCGTTTATCACCATGATCGTGTACTTGCTCGGCATCGCGAAGTATGGGAAGGGTTCTGGAACGGGCATCCCATCGTTCTTTTTCAGCACGGACATTTCCTATTTCGCGATCTTGACGATCTACGGTTTACTCGCGATCATGATGGTCCAGGCCAAGAAATTCAGTGGCTTTCAAAGCTTTGCGTTTATATTGGGCTTCTGTTGCATTCACTGGCTGATCTATGACTGGGGATGGCAATTCTATTTGTTCGGCATCGGCAGCATTGGCGATCCCGCGGCATTCTGGCAGAGCACGTTCGGCCGAGATTTCCTCGTCGTCAACCCGCCCATGTGGCTGTTTCTTACCGAGGCGATCATCGGCGGTTGCATGGCGTTCTTCACCTTCACCTTCCCGCGAGCTCGCCGGCACCTCATCCCGTCCATGTTGTGGCTCTACGCGGTATACGTGAATGCCACGATCCTGGAATTCGCGGGTGTGCCTGCCTCCACCATCACCATCGTGGCGGTTTGTTTGCTGGTTGCAACGTTCGGATTCCTGGGGTTCTTCGTGTACCAACGGTTGAAATCCGTTCTCCCGGCCTGGCTCGCGAGACCGAAGGAATCGAACACGGCCCCGCATACAAGGCGTAAATGGAAGCTCACGGGAGACCCGCTCGGGTTCCCGTTCGCGATCGCGATGATCGCCATGGTGGCCGCAACGAACCTCGTCCTCGTGCTCAACCCCGCGATTGGCCTGTTTTTCGGCTTAATCCCGTGGTTTATCGTGCCGATCTATTACATCCTCATCAACTCGACGGGGCTGGCAAGAACCCAACGCATGGTGAAGATCGTGGTAGGTATCACCCTGACGGCGCTATTTGTTGCTTCCATTATCGCGGTCAGCATCCTTCCCCTGGGTGACCTTTAATCATTTTTTTTCTTGCTGCATTTTGCTCTCCGTGAAATCCTCCTTATGAAAGTAATTCAAGAAGAGACTTCAGTGATGGTTAAAGAAACGTCAAAGATAGTCGAATCATTTCAGTTGCGATGCAACGGCGGCGTGATCTTCGGGGCTGATGGTTGTATCAGAACAAGGTGATCTTGACGCCATCATCCTTGACAAAATTATGAATGCCTTCGGCGGCACGCACGTCGACCTTGGACGTGACTTGCGCCGTCACGACATATTTCACCCGCTTTTCCGCGCCATCACCGGGTTTCTTGAGGATGCACTCGCCTTGCATAATTTTACCGCCACCCTCGGTCGCCGACACGATTTTGATCAAGGACGGGGGAAAAATGCGAGCATCGCTCTGCTTCGTCGCCTTCCGGAACACGTCACGACCAGAGAAATGGAGCAATGCGAGCGTTTCGCTTTGAAACAAGTTGTTGACGGTTATTGCCCAGTTCTTTAAGAGAATCGGCGCCACTTGCTCGTCTTCGAACAGTTTCATATACGTTTTTGGCGACCGGTATGGTAAGAGATTCAAAACGGCGAAGGGACTCTGATACAGTCTCGTAATGCTCTTGTACGTGCTGTTACCTATCATGCGGCCACGTAATTCTTCGTAAAATTCAGGCGACAGGTGGCCCCGAAGTTCTTCTTCCATATGCTTGTCGTCAAAATACATGGAATAATACTCGTTGATGACACCCATGAGAGCAGCGTTCGTGTCTTCTGCCATTGCATTGTCAGGATTCATGGCAAACTGATGATTGAGCAATGCCGTTTCAAACGCATCAACCAGATCATCGGCGATTGGATTATATCCGAAAACCGCGACCCGTGCCTTGCTCACGTTGCCGAAATAATAGACGGGAAGTGTCTCTCGCCTGAAAGCAAACTTTGCTGCGAGATAGTGCGCGTCCCATGGCGCCGTTGCGCATGCAAGGATACGATTGTTGAGAGCTTCGATATCGATTTGCCAATCTAGCACAAAGGAGGAAAGAAACCGTGGTTGATAATCTTGAACTTGGCCAGGACCAGCCAAGCATCGAGAAATCTGGCCTCACGATTTTTTCGACGGCTGGACAAAGCCAAGGTACATCACGACTGACGCCGAGAGCAACGAGATCGAGAGCAAGAGATCGAGGGGAAAGTATAACTTCTTGAACGCGACCGTGCCGAGAGCAAGCAGATAAAAAATCGCCGAATACCCGATCATGGACAATCCCCGCTTCGTTTGTTTATCATCGGTTCGCTTGACGAGCCGGTACGTGGCCCGGATTTGCCACGCGCAGAGCGGGATGATCAATGCAGCCATAAAGAAGTAAGCCATGTACGTGGACACGAGCAAGGGCATCAACGCCGGCCAGCCAAGGAAAAAAAAGACCGTGCACGCGTCCAAGATGATAAAAACCGTGTGCCACTTCACGTGATCCTTGAACTTGAAACTGCCCATGAAGATATCTTGCAAGAAAAGGTACAACAACACGAGCGCCCACGCGACGGAGACGAAAATGATACCTTCGACCGCATTCCGAAATTCTGGAGATGTAAAGGTCGTATATTTTCGAATCCCATCCCACGCAAGCCCACCTGCAAGGACGAAATTGAACATGGCAAGCAACAAAGGTGCATCTTTCTTGTTAAGGATGAATTTCTTCAACAATCTTGTTCCAATGATGAATAAAACCGCGGATGCCGTGAACAAGAGAACCATGTTCGTGATGGTAAATTCCATCGAGACGAATAAATCCGGCTGGGGTTGCCAGGAAAATCCCAGGTCAAATCCAACGCTTGCTGCCTTGATGACGAGCCATGCTGGGAACGTGATAAGATATAGAGCGTTAATGATGAGGAAGTATCGGCGTACCATAATGACCGCATCTCCTTCTATTTTTATAGATCCATCAATGAGTATAAGTATCTTTTCCACGAGATGCTCATAGTTGCTTCACGAACACCAACGAGATCCCGCACTTTTTGCGATGAACACGTTTTTATGAACCAACGCGGTCATAGAAACGTATCAACTATAATGGTGAAGCGACCTTCTATGGCGTTGTACTGGAAAAACATTAGCCCTGGCTTGAAACCGCCAGAACTTATGAATACAATCATTGAATGCCCTAAAAAAACGCAAGTCAAGTATGAAATGTCGAAAACAACGAATCTCATAAAGATGGACCGCGTGCTCCACTCCAGCGTCATATATCCGCAAGATTACGGCTTCATCCCGGGTACCATGGCCCCGGACGGCGACGCACTCGACATTCTCGTCATGATTAGCAACCCAACGGTTCCGGGTACGATCATCGTGTCCCGTCCCGTCGGCGTGCTGATAATGGAGGATGAAAAAGGCATTGACGAGAAGATCTTGTCCGTGGCGGTCCACGACCCTTTTTACGATGTATTCCACCGGCTCGACGACATCCAGCGCCATATCCTCGACGAAATTTCCGAGTTTTTTCGCTCATACAAGAACCTGGAGGAGCCAAAGTACGCTCACGTGAAGGAATGGCAAGACAGGGAACGGGCTTTCGACATCATCAAGCGATCCATCACCGAATTCAAGGCTGAATTCGGAGACATCGCGACCATCGTGCCGTGAAGAATTTTCAAGCCGATTAACATCGATGGTGGCACTCCATGAAGGTTGGCATCACCGGCATCTCATCGACGCTCGCTATTTGCCTCGTTGGAATGCTCGTTGCTGATTCTAACGTCGAAAAGATAATCGGGTTGGACGTGAAACTCTATGATGGTCCCGGTGACGAGAAGATCGTTTTTCGCAAGGGGGATGTTCGGAATGCAGATGCCGTGCGCGAGTTGCTCCGGGGCGTTGATGTGTTATTTCATATGGCCTTCGTGGTCAAGCATGGCGTGCCGGATCTCCGGGATGAAATCCTGGACATTAACGTGAATGGATCGAAGAACGTTTTCTTGCAAGCAGCCGCGTCAGGTATCAAGAAAATCATCTACGTGAGCTCCGTCGCCGCGTATGGCATAAATCCCGGGACCCCGCTCGTGATCAAGGAAGACACCCCTTGCAAGGGCAAGGAGATGCCGCAGTTTTATTACGCACATACCAAGGGCCTCGTCGAGGAATTTCTCGACGCGTTCGAGGCGGAGCATCGTGATATTATTGTCACGCGGTTTCGACCTCATATCATCGCGGGGCCATGCTTTGCGGGGCGCACCACGAATCTCGATATTATCCTCAAGCCGCTCGCGAGTGCTAAAAAACGCATCTTTCTCACCAAGCCCGTGAACGCCCCGGCATTGATGCTCCAATACACTCATGAAAAGGACCTGGTCGCCGCAATGATCCATGCAATGCACCACGACATGCCCGGTGCCTACAACATTGCCG
>JAUQYW010000034.1 GCA_030587525.1 Candidatus Sigynarchaeota archaeon
GAGTTCCAAGCATGCATTGATTTTATCTTCCCCGGTCGTGCAGTCCATGGCATCAGCAGCGGTGATCTCGTGCGTCCCCGTTGAAAACTTGATGCGTTCCGGGATCGTGAACTTGTTTTCTACCTTCACGAAATTCTTGCATGCCTTTCCCAGCTTGACTGCCTTTTCGCAGCAGTTCAATAACCCGGATCGCGACACGTCGCTCGTGGCAGCGAACCCCCATGCCCCATCGACCAGGGCACGGATGCACACGCCGCTGCCCAGCGATGTCACGACGTTTCGCGTTCGAGATTGCATGATCTCCAGGGAAAAACCTTGCCATTCATCGATGCGGGCATCGCAAAAATCCGCTCCCAGGGCCATGGCACGTTCCACGATGGAATTTAAATCGAGACCGGCACTTGGCTTCGCTTTGCTTCGAGCACTCACGAGTAATCGACCAAGACCAAATTTTTAATATTCCTTTAAATTTAATCACTTGTCAGTTTTAAAAATTCAGCAACAACAGCTTTTTTGGCGAATTTTGTGTCGTGGAGTGCTAGCCCTTTAAGAAACAAGATCATCGTTGCCTTGATCAAACGAAAAGGAGAAATCCTGGACGACGATCTCGCCCGCCTCGTGCAACGGGGCGAGGAAATCGTCAGCGATGACGTGATGCAACGGGAATTGATGTGCCTTGAAATCCAAGGCGTCGTGAACATTTCACAAATCACCAAGACCAGGAAAAAAATCAAACTGATCAATCAAGACCGGTTAAATCCTGACTTGTTCAAGTGAATGCAAAGCACCCATCTTCCCGTCCTTATACTAGGATGTCTTTGTTTTTCTCGAAGATGGCATCCCGGTGAATACAAGGTCGTGATGTTCTTCTGATGTTCCCTTGCTTCTATCGTACTAGGAGTTAACATGCGAATTTTTATGTTCTAAGATTGTATTCTGGATCTAATGACGCTCAAATTATCCCCCCTCAACGACGTGCACGTGGTCCTCGGTGCCAAGCTGATAGAATTTAGCGGCTGGTCCTTGCCGGTTCAATATACCAGCATCATTGATGAGCACGTGAACACGAGGGAAAACGCTGGCCTTTTCGACATCAGCCACATGGGCGAGTTCTTGGTCACGGGCAAGGATGCATTCGACTTCCTGCAATACGTCTGCGTGAATGACGTGTCGCTCATAAAACCGGGCGGTGCCCAGTATTCGACGATATGTTATGAAAATGGCACGGTCGTCGATGACTTGTTTTATTACATGTACACGAAGGAGAAATTCAAGATCATCGTGAACGCGTCGAACAAGGACAAGGATTTTGCTTGGTTGAAAAGCTGTGCCAAGAAATTCAAGAACGTGGCAATCGACGACCAGTCGGCAAAGCGCTCCCGCGTCGCTTTGCAAGGGCCGAAAGCCCAGGATATCCTGCAAAAGCTCGTGAAACCCGACTTGAACACGCTCAAGCGATTCCAGTTCATCGAAACCGACGTGGGAAGAGTTCCAGCATTCATCGCGCGTACCGGGTACACGGGCGAGGATGGCTTCGAGGTATCCTTTCCCGTTGACAGGTGCAAGGAAGCCTGGAATGCCATCATGGACGCCGGGAAACAGTTTCACCTGATGCCGGTCGGGCTCGGGGCCCGCGACACGATGCGTCTCGAAGCATGCTATTCGCTGTACGGGGACGAGTTGACCGATGAAATAACGCCGGTCGAGGCTGGGATCGAATTCATCATAAAACAAGCAAAACAAGCCGATTATATTGGAAAGAAAGTCCTGGTCGATCAACTAATCAAGGGAACTTCTCGAAAAATCGTGGCCCTCAAAGCACTTGACAAGAACATATTTCGCCATGGCAATGAAATCTTCGACGAAAAAGGGATTGAAAAAATCGGAATAGTGACCAGCGGCACGTACTCCCCGACGTTCAAGGTAGGCATCGGGTTGGGTTTCGTCGATGCAAAGCATAACATTTTGAACGCAACGGTCATGATAAAGGTCCGTGACAAGCTCGCAAAGGTCCAAATCGTGAACAAGCCATTTTATGCTTACCATCCCCGAAAATGAAGCCACGAACGATTGTTTTTTTCCTTAATAATCGATTTTAAACAAAATTAAAGATTCTATGAATTGGTTTTTATCAAAACGGAACCCCGTGATAGATCATGAACGTACCCGACAATCTAAAATACACGCAGACCCATGAATGGGCCAAGCTTGCCAATGATGTCGTCGTGATCGGTATCAGCGATCACGCCCAGCACGAATTGACCGATATCGTGCATATCGACGATTATCCAAAGATCGGCTCCGTTATCAAGAAAGGGCAAGTCATTGCCGTCCTGGAATCCGTGAAGGCAGTGGCGGAGGTCTTCGCGCCTGTTTCGGGCACATTGCTCGAGGTAAACGGCAAGCTCGAGGATGCGCCCGAGTTGCTGAACAAGGCACCATACGACGCTTGGATTGCCAAGATCAAGCCATCCGAAAAGAAGGAAATGACCGGGCTACTCTCCGCGGAAGCATACAAGAAGTTGCTGCCGGAATAAGCATTTTTTTTATCCAATCAATGAAGAGAGGGGTACATCGTGGATTATATTCCCCATGCTGAATCACAAATCAAATTTATGATGGAAAAGGTCGGCGTCAAGCGGCTCGCTGACCTCTTCGACACCATACCAAGAGAATTGCTGCTCGATGACGAAAGAGCCAAGGCCATCTTGAAATCCGGCGCACTCGCCGACAATGGCATGACCGAGCTTGAGTTGAAAAACTTGCTCGCGGGGCTGGCATCGAAAAACAAGGCATATAAAAGCATATTCCAGGGTGCTGGCTCGTATTGGCATTACATCCCGGCCGTTGTCGATTACCTCACCTCGCGTGGGGAGTTGTGGACCTCGTACACGCCATATCAAGCGGAACGGAGTCAAGGTTATCTCCAGGCCATCTTCGAGTACCAATCGATGATCGCCGCTATGACGGGGATGAACTTCTCGAACGCGTCGCTGCACGATGGTGCCACCGCGCTGGTCGATGCCATCGTCATGGCCAAGTCGCAAAACAAGGATCGAGATACGGTCGTGATCGCGGGAAAAATTAACCCGTTTTACAAGACGGTCGTTGCCACGGCGTTGATGCCCCGCGACATTAAGTTGATATGCGTGGAGCCAGGCAAACTCGCTGCCTCGATCGACGGAAGCGTGATGGCTATCATCGCTTGCAGCCCGGACTTCTTCGGCACGATTCACGATGTCGCGGCCATTGTCCAGGCCACGAAGCAGAAGGACAATTCCATCCTCGTTATCCAATGCATCACAGAGGCGTTGTCGCTAGCCATGTTGAAGTCGCCGGGTGCAGCAGGCGTTGACATCGCCGTCGGGGAAGCCCAATCCCTTGGCATCCCCATGTGTTTCGGGGGACCGGCGCTCGGGTTCCTCGCCGTGTCCGATTCCAAGCTGCTGCACAAGATGCCAGGTCGAATCGTGGGTTGCACGAAAGAGGTGGCTGGCGAGAGGCTCGGTTTCACGCTTACCTTGTCCGCCCGCGAGCAACACATCCGCCGGGAGAAAGCCCTCTCCAACATCTGCTCCAACGAGGCCTTGAACATGCTCCGGGCTGCCATTTACATGGCAGCGCTTGGCGGGACTGGATTAAAGCAAGTTGCGACCATCAACGTGAAAAAAGCCAATTATTTAAAAGCAAAATTGTGCGAGATCAAGGGATTCACGTGCATCAACGAGGGCCCGACGTTCAACGAGTTCGTGATGAAAAAAAAAGACACGTCGATACAAAAGATTATCAAATCATGTGAATCTAAGGATATTCTTGGCC
This sequence comes from Candidatus Sigynarchaeota archaeon, assembly GCA_030587525.1. Classification (GTDB taxonomy): domain Archaea; phylum Asgardarchaeota; class Lokiarchaeia; order Sigyniarchaeales; family Sigyniarchaeaceae; genus Sigyniarchaeum; species Sigyniarchaeum tengchongense. The sequence goes on from JAUQYW010000034.1 coordinate 3,820, forward strand.
CACTGGATCTGGGCACCGTGAACATCGAATGGAAGGGGTTGATGCTATTCTGTGCAACAGAAATGAATGAATCTAAGGCGATCGACGATTTAATCGCCTCGTGCAAGGAGGGAATAGCATGATCACGACGATTTTTGACAAGGCGGCGCCTGGAAAGAATGCGACGGGATTCATGACTGATAAACAAGTCGAGGGCGTGCCTGCCGGCATCCCTGCTAGCTTGATCCGTGATGCTGCCGACAGCCTGGAGATCCCCGATATTCCCGAGGTCGAGATCGTCAGGCATTACACCGAGCTGTCCCGGAAAAACTATGGCGTCGATAACGGGATCTATCCGCTGGGTTCGTGCACCATGAAATACAACCCGAAGATCAACGAAACGCTTACTAACTTGCCAGGGTTCCGGGATATCCACCCGCTTCAAGGCTTGCAGGATAATCGCGGCATCCAAGGAATCTTGCAATTGCTCCACGAAACGAGCTTGATGCTCGCGGAAATAACGGGCATGGACGCGTTCACGTTGCAACCGGCCGCTGGTGCTCATGGGGAATTCACGGGGAACTTGATCATCAAGAAATACATAATGATGAAAGGGCTGGACAAGAAAAAGAACAAGATCATCGTTCCGGACACGTCCCACGGCACGAACCCTGCCTCGGCAGCATCGTGCAATTTCGAGGTCATCGAGATCAAGTCAAACGAGCAAGGGCTGGTCGACCTGGACCAGCTCGCGCAAGCATTGGCACCGGGCGATGTGGCCGGCATCATGCTCACGAACCCGAACACCCTTGGCTTGTTCGAGGAGGAAATCTTGAAGGTGACGAAGATGGTGCACGACGCGGGAGGGCTGTGCTACTACGATGGCGCCAACTTGAACGGGTTGTGCGGCGTGTGCAGGCCCGGGGACATGGGATTTGACATCATCCATGTTAACTTGCACAAGACGTTTTCGACGCCTCACGGTGGCGGGGGGCCGGGTGCCGGTCCCGTCGGGGTGAAAGCGTTCTTGAAGGAACTCCTTCCGGGGCCGCGAACCGCCCTCAAGGATGGAAAATACAGTTTCACGCTGCCGGAACAAGCGGGGCTTGGTAGCATCAAAGCTTTCCACGGGAATATTGGAGTCGTTATCCGCGCTTATTGCTATATGAAGGCCCTGGGTCTCTCAGGATTGCGACGTGGTACGGAATGCGCCGTCCTCGGCGCGAACTATGTAAAAGTCATGCTGAAGGACACGATTTGCGTTCCATACCAACGTCGCTGCTATCACGAGTTCGTTGGTAGTGACGACGGCTTTCCTAACCACGTGAACACGGAGGACATCGCAAAGCGCATGCTCGACCTCGGTGTACACGCGCCGACCATCTACTTCCCGATCCTCGTCCACGGCGCGATCATGATCGAGCCAACCGAGACCGAGGCGCTGGCACGCTTGGATGGCCTCGTCAATATCATAAAACAGATCCACAAGGAGGCCGAGGAAACCCCTGCCATCGTGAAAAGCGCGCCGAACGATATGCCCGTCAAGCGCCTTGATCAAGTACTCGCCGCGAGAAATCCCGTTCTAACCGTGAAGGCTTTGAAGAAAATGCAAGAAAAATAAAAAATATTCTTTTTTACGTGAAGAGCCGGCTTTCCTCGCCCATCTTTCGCGTTTTCCGCTGGAGCAGCTGGTCCTTGATGTTCTCGTAGAACTTTTCCATGTCTCCCGTGATGGAGGCCCGGATATCGTCGAACACGGACACGAAATGGCGCATCTGCACGATATCAGCATGGATATCCTCGCGCAGCGCTCGGATCGCTGCCTCTTTGCAGAAATTGTCGATATCGGCACCGGAAAAGCCTTCCATTTTCTCGGCGATTTCTTCCAGGTTCACATCTTTGGCAAGCGGCATAGGTTTCGTGAAGATGTTGAGCATTTCCCGGCGCTCAGCCTTGTTCGGTTTCGGCACGTAGGTGAGCCGGTCGAAGCGGCCTGGCCGGATGATCGCCGGATCCAGGATATCAGGCCGGTTCGTGGCAGCAATCACGACGATGTCACCGACGGCCTCGATCCCGTCGATCTCGGTCAAGAATTGCGAGATCACGCGCTCAGTCACGCCGGAATCACCAGTTCGCATACCACGCTGCGGCACGATGGAATCGAACTCGTCGAAGAAGATGATACAGGGCGACGCGCTCCTTGCCTTCCTGAAGATCTCGCGGATCGCTTTCTCCGACTCGCCAACCCATTTTGACAGCAGTTCGGGACCTTTCACGGTGATGAAATTCGCCTCGCTTTCCGTGGCGACGGCTCTCGCCAGCAACGTCTTGCCACAGCCAGGCGGGCCGAACAACAGGATGCCTTTTGGAGGCTTGATGCCCATACGCTTGAATGCATCGGGGTTCTTCAACGGCCATTCGACAGCTTCCTTGAGCTCCTCTTTGGTTTTTTCGAGGCCACCGACCATATCCCAGTGGACTTTCGGTATCTCGATCAGCACCTCGCGGATGGCGGATGGCTGGATATTCTTCATTGCATCCTTGAAATCATCCATAGACACGATAATCTGGTCTAAAAGCTCCGGATCAATGGTGTCCTCCTCGAGGTTGAGCTTAGGCAAGTAACGCCGCAAACATCGCATGGCCGCTTCCCTACACAATGCAGCGAGGTCGGCACCAACGTACCCGTGCGTGGTCTGCGCGATGAACTCGAGATCGACGCGGTCCTTCTCGTCCGTGCTCAGCGGCATGCCGCGCGTGTGGATCTGGAGCACTTCCATGCGCCCGTCGAACCCCGGGATCTTGATCTCGATCTCCCGGTCAAACCTGCCGGGGCGCCTCAGCGCCGGATCCAGCGCATTCGGGCGGTTCGTGGCGCCGATGATCACGACGCGGCCGCGGCTGTGGAGCCCATCCATCAAGCCTAGCATCTGCGCGACCACGCGGCGTTCCACCTCGCCCGTGACCTCTTCACGTTTCGGGGCGATGGCATCAAGCTCGTCAATGAACAGGATACTCGGCGCATTGTCTTCCGCCTCCTTGAAAATAGAACGCAATCGTTTTTCAGACTCGCCATAAAACTTGCTCATGATCTCCGGGCCATTGATGGAAATGAAGTGCGCCTCGGATTCGTTCGCCACGGCCTTGGCTAGCAACGTCTTGCCGCACCCGGGTGGGCCGCGTAACAAGACGCCCTTGGGAGGATCGATCGCCAGCTTCTTGAACAGCTCGGGATGCTTCAGCGGCAATTCCACCATCTCCCGGATGGCCTGGATTTCCTCCTCGAGGCCACCAATATCCTCGTAGGTGATGATCGGGATGCCAGACGGGGTTTCCTCCTCGATCGGGTTTTCCGAAACGTGCAAGAGCGTGGCTTGCCGGATGATCGCCGTTCCCGCGGGTCGAGAATTCACGACCATGAAGCTGATCTCGCGGCTGATGCCGATCGAGATGAATATGGTGTCGCCTTTCGTCACCGGCAAGTTAAGCATCTTTCGCTTGACAAAACTCTCGAATCTCGCATCCGCGCGCAGTTTCGTGTTCGTGGGGGCGAGGATCACGCTCTTGGCGGAAATCTTCCTCGCCTTGGTTATTTTGACATCCTCACCGAGGCTGGCCGACGAGTTCTTGCGGATCCTGCCGTCGATGCGGATGATGCCCAGGCCTTGATCCTGGGGATAGGCGGGCCAAGCAATCGCCGCCGTTTTTTTCTTGCCCGTGATCTCGATGATGTCCCCGGTCTTGATGCCGAGAGAATCCATGACCTCCGGATCGATGCGGATGATCGAGCGACCCACGTCACGCTGGCGGGCCTCGGCAACTTTCAAGTTGAAGGATTTCCGTTCCACCTTGTCATCTTCGATATCATCCGCTTTCGAGTCGTCTTCGGGTTCAAAATCATCGGGATTTTCCGGGTTTCCCGGGTTATCGGGGCCAGGATTGAAGTCATCCCCCGGGTCATCGGGATTTCGTTTTTCCATGTTTTTTTTCACGCTGTTGTTATTATTTTAATCATAGTATCAAACCTAATAATCATGCGCGTTATCGAAAAACACCGCGCACTAACATCGATTACTTGTAAAACCGGTCATTTCAAGAAGGATTCCAAGCTTTGTTGCGATGCTTTCTTCAATGCTTTCTGCAGCGAGGAAACGCGGGTCATGATCCGCTCTTCGCTGAAATTCCGCTCTTTGCACAAGAACTCGACGATGCCCTTGGTGTTGAAGGGCTTGGTCGTTAAGGAATACGTATCCGAAACGTCTGGTTCGAGGAAGATCGTGCGTACTTGTTTCACTGTGTCCAGCGCCAATTGCTGGGCATACTCGGGCTTTTTCTCGTAAACTGCCTCGATCGAACCGTGTTCCTTGATGAGTTTCAACGCCGTCTTCTGCCCGACACCATGGATGCCCTTGTTGAAGTCCGTCCCCGTGAGGATGCCTATATCCACGAGCTGCTCCCGGGAGACACCGAGGTGTTCCAGCACCTTCTTGGACTCGTAATATTCCATCTCGATCTTGTATACCTTTCCCTTGATCGTGCGTTTTTCTTGTTGCGTGAGGTTTCGCAGGAGGGAGCGGGCCCCGAACAAGAAACAGTCGTAATCCTGGGAAGCAGCGGTGAACACGTCATTTTTATTCACCATGTGCGCCGCTTGGGCCTCGCCTTCGCTCGGAGCTTCGATGTATGCAATGCCCATCACCTCGAAAAGGTGCTTGCAATCAGGGATCATGTGGGGCTCGATCCTGCTCGATGCTTGCGCAAATTTGTGGGCTTCCTCGATCTCACCCGCATCCTTTGCGGCCTCTGCTTTTTTCTGTGCCTCTTCCCGGATCTCTATGCGTTCCTCGATGGTTTCCTTTTTCAACACTGAGGGCTTGCCATCGAACACATAGACCGGCTTTATGCGATTTTCAAGCAAAAAGGCGTTCCGGTAGAAGAAACCCGACAAGTGGGACGTGGATCTCCCCTCCTTGTCGGTGAGCTGCACACCATCAGCGAGGCGAACCGATGCAAGAAACGAATACAACCAATTAAACGCGTCGATGGCTATCGTTTTTCCCGAGAATTCACTTATCACTGGAACTCTTTTCGCTCCTTCCACGATTTCCGTGATCTTTACGCCCATAATCGATTGCATCTCTCGCTTTTACATGTTGTAAACGCTGTACACAAGTCAAATTACGCGATCTCGTGTTTTAAAGATCACGGAGGACTCGCCGTCCAGCGTGCTACGGGGACTTGATCTTGCGAATCATACCGTCTGTTCCGCATTCAGGGCAGAAGCCCGCCGGTTGCGGCGCATTCTTGAACGTAACCTTGCAAGCATCGCATTTATACACCCAATGGATGATGGTCTTGATGCCGTCGTTGTTGATCGATTTGAACTGGATGCCTAGGCTTTTAAGAACATTTTGGACAGCATAATCGCCCGTGTACACGATCGGCTCGATCCCGACGTGTTTTTGCTCCATCGCGAGCGCGATCACGGCGATGTCAGGCTTTGATAAGTTCGGTAAATCCCCCATTTTTTCCGCTGCTTGCCGCGCGGCATTGATCATATCCTTCGTTGCGCCTCGAATTTGCACGGTGCCGGAACTTAACATTTGTTCCAGCCGCAACTTTGGAACCCGGGACCGGACCTCATTTATAACTTCCTCCGGTGCAGCAACGTCAATATCTTTCCGAGAAAGAGAGACACCTTGCAAGAAGCACACGGTATCTATAATTATGACCTTAAAAGACATGAGAACTCATTAAAATCGAATGCACTTTCTTTCCTTCGAGCTGTAAGAAACCATTTCACAAATAAAAAGTATCCGCCTATTCTTCCGGCTGGTCGTATCGAGGAACGGGGAATCTAGCACCAGGCAGCAGCTTCTTATTGAGCCGGGAAAAAAATGAATTCTTAAGGCTATGATTCCGAAGGAAGGAAATGCCGCTGGTTGATTTCCGTATCGTGATGCGCTTCGTGGACGAGGAATTTATCACGAATTCACTCTGTCCATCAATGGCGACGACTGCGTTGAGTTTAGGCCTTAACAGCTCGATTTCCACCGTGGAATTGGAATTGATGATCAATGGCTTGAAACCCGTGCGAACGAAGGGGCACACGGGCACGATCTGAATGGCATCAACTTCCGGCGCGACAATCCCGCCACCAGCCGAAAGCGAGTATGCCGTCGAGCCAGTCGGCGTCGCCACGATGACGCCATCCACGTATCCTGTTGCGTACATTTGGTGATCAACGGATACCGTGATGCTCAGCGCCTTGGAAGGCCGTGACGTGATCACCAGGATCTCGTTCAAGGCGGGGGGAAAGTGGTCGTGATTGTCGACGTGGCAAGAAAGCCGGACGCATTTCTCCTCGATCAAGTTTGCGGAGAGAAGTTGATTGAAGGAATCCTTGGAATTGACGTCGAATTCGGCAAGGAAACCGACTGCACCGACATTGATGCCGAGGATCGCGGGAGGATTCTTAAACGACAGCTTCTGCGCCACGCGCAAGATCGTGCCATCGCCGCCGACGCACGCGATCGCCGGCACTTGTTCAGCAACCATCTCGTGCAATGGCTTGCCTTCCATCCCGAGGATGTTGGCAATCCTTGCTTCAGGACATATTTTGATCTTTTTTTCAATTAAGAAACTCGTGAGATCCTTCGATACACTGATGGCCCTGCTTGAATCAAGCCGGGACGCGATACCAATTGATCGCGTGCTATTTTCGCCAACTAACTCGGTTAATTTCAAGTCTGCCCACGTATCTCAATATTATACTTATTTCTGGCCGAAGTATGTAATGGTAATTCACCGTCAGAAAAAAACCCGGGAAATGTCACTTACGATTCATCGCTTGCTGCAGCTTCTCGCGCACTTCCAGTGTCATTTCCCGAATGGTCTTGTATGGATCGACGATCGCTTCTTTTTCTTTTTGCCGCACACGATCGCGATCTTCAACACCTTTTTCGTCTCGCATCTCCGCGATGGCCCGAGCCAATCGCGCTCGCATCGTAGTGACCGGAGAGCCATCATCGGCATAACTGTCCAGGACATTTTTCAAATCAGTTGTAATGAAATTTATGTCTTCCCAAGCCGGAATATTAATGGGGGTGTTTGTGGGGTTTGTATATTCCATAAGTTTCACCTAATACCCAATCCCGAAACATCTCTCTTTAATGGGAAGAATATCCGTGTATTCTCTAGGGAATAGTCAAAACAAGCGAAACGCAGCACCGCGCCCCGGTCAAAAAATCGATGATGCTACTTCAGATATAGAAGCCCACCAGTTCGCGCTTCATATAACGCTTGACTGAGCAGACAGCGGATGCTTTATAAGAATGAAGAAAGAATAGGCTAACACAAGTGGATATCAAGAGAAGATGCTTGAATATGTTGGATGGGCGAAATAATCTTTCGAAATACAGGTTTGGAATGATAATTTTAATAATGCTAATAACAGTACCTTTATCTAACCCCCGCTCGCGTGAATCTTGTGTATTTCCATTCAATCCCCCACGACCAAGCATAGGAGGTATCCAAGTATGGAATTCGACGTGGATAGATATTCGCTGGCAAGAAATTACAAGGGACCCTAATGGGATTATTTATCTCGTCGGATCTAATCGACTTGGCCCAAGTGATGTTAAAGTCGCAGCATATTCCCAGAGCGGCACGAAGCTTCGGAATTGGACGTGGAATGGAGGTTATGATGACGCTGGATACGATATCGCTGCAGGTCCGAACGAAAGTATCTATGTGTGCGGGGAAACATACAATCCAGCATTAGGCGATTGTGCGCTTATAGTGAATTTTGATTTAAACGGAACGCAGCGGTGGAACAGAACGTGGTGTGGACTTCCGGGTGGAGTTATGGCTTTAGCATATGGTGTGGAAGTCGATTCTAATGGAGATGCGCTCATCACGGGCATGGAGGACAGTTCGGGAAGCCAAGATATCTTCATTTTGAAATATTCAAGCAATGGTACGATGATATGGAATCACACGTGGGGTGGTTCTAATTCTGATGCCGGTTATGGTATTTCGACAGATAGGAATAACAGCGTTTATATCGCAGGCTTCACATCAAGTTTCGGGGGAAATGGTGCCGACGCGGTTATCGTGAAATATGCAGCAAACGGCACCCAGCTCTGGAATATAACGTGGGATAGGAGTTATAATGATATAGGATATAGCATTGCGACTGACATCAGCGGGAATATTTTCCTCGGAGGAAGTTGTGGCAATATGTATCAAGACGGATTCCTCGCAAAGTTCAATTCAGATGGAATGGAGATATGGAACCGAACGTGGGGTGGAGGTTATGATGATTGTGGATCAAGTATTACCGTGGACGTTCGTGGCGATGCCTACCTAGCGGGATATACGTTGAATTTCGAGGCTGGTGGAGAAGATGCGTTTCTCGTGAAATATAATTCTAATGGCATGCAATTATGGAACCAAACGTGGGGTACTCTCGATAATGACGAAGCGTACGCGATTATTACTGATGCAGAGGAAAATGTATATCTCGCGGGGTATACGGATTTAGGAGGAAGCAATTACGATGCTTTCCTAGTCAAATTCACTCATGTAGCTCCTATCCTGGAAATACGCGCACCCTTGGCAGGAAACGCCTTCAACTCCGATGCACCTCGTTTCAACGTGGTCATAACTGACACGGAGTTAAACGCTTCTTGGTATGCAGTCAATGCCACTGAAACTAATCATTCATTCGTTCAAAGCCAGCTCACGACTGTTAATCGCACTGATTGGAATTCCTTATCTGATGGAATGGTATTGCTTCGATTCTGGGCAAATAATACGCAAGGCGATGTTGGATTTGCTGATGTTTTGATACAAAAAGACACCTCGGTTCCCTATTTCATGTGGATAGTCTTTATCACGAGTATTGCCATTATAACTTCTGCAATTTTCGGTATCATCCTTTATACCAAGAAAAGGCGATTTTTAAGAAAACGACGCGCCCGTGCCAGTGAATGGATAAAGCCCACCAGCCCGGGAGAAACAGTCGTTTTCATCAGCTATAAACACGATGATAGCACCCGGTTCCGCGTGCCAGAAATCGCTGCCGGTATCCGCGATGTCGGGAGCATCGGTAAGGTCATGTTCTCGGAGAAGGATGTCACCGACGATTTCGTGAAGTACATGAACGAATCGCTGGGCGAGTGCCACGTCCTGGTGCTGTTCTGCTCCCCCGCGGCGACCAAGTCGCGGTGGGTGCAAGACGAATGGCGAGCAGCGTACGCTCGCGGCATCCCGACCATCCCCGTGTTCACGGATCCAGCCGACATACCCGCCTTGCTCAAGGCGATGAATGGCGTGCAATTCAATCCCGCTGATTTACCGGGAACCATCAACCGCCTTTGCGATATCATCAAGAAAGTGACTGGGATCAGCACCAAAAACGATCCGGGAAGTACACCATAGCATCTTCTTTTCCTTTTTACAGTGTCCGCGAAGATAATGCTGAGATGGGATGATTGAACCGATAATAAAAAGGAGAATATTGTCAACCCAGTCCCCGTTTTTCCGATTCGTCCCATGTCGTTCCAGCTCCGCGTCGTGATGATGGCAAGACATTAGCCCGACGGGTTTTAGAAAGTGTCGGTCAATCTTCAGATGAAGATTTTTGCACCATTCTCGAACGTCAAGTAGAATTTCGTGCCGGACCCACACCGCGGGCAGAGGTAATTCGATAGTTCCATGCAAGATCACCTTGCCAGCACAGCGCGACCCCGCTTAATAAACAACAATCCCTCCAGGTGTCGCTAGCGCGCCTATTTATTTGTATAATATCTAGAGTAAGTTGATTTTGATGAGCGCAGATCATCTTTTTGTTCTCCTCGTTGTGGATGTTGCGTTTATTCCGACGGCGGCACAATTGAAAGAAGTGCTGGACTTATTTGCTGAACACGGCATCATCACGACACCGATCGCCGAGAAAACAAGAGTAGCATGTGCTGAATTCTCTTCCGGGGAATGGCGGAAGGATTGGTATAGTAGCATGACAGTACCGTTGGTAATGGCACGAGATTTCTGGAATCAGTTCATTCACGGCATGAAAAATCTCCCGATCAACTTGAGCGGTTACCAGGATGATGCTCGTATGGAAATTTTCAATTCTCCTGCGCCAAAGGAATCTACAGATTGGGGTGGTGGGTGGCTTCCCCCATCCACAGATTCGAATTTCTCCTTGCTCGTGCAGAATTTTAGGGGAGGCAATTTAGAATTGGAACTGAACGAGCTCGCCCGGCTATTTACTAGTACCTACGCATCCATGATTGAGAAGATTAAGGTGGCGATTGGCCAGAAACTTGCTATCGAGATACAATAGGCTTGAAAGGAACGCAATAAGTGGAAACCACCGATGATTATCGGGATTTAAATATGCCTCCGGAATGCAAGAGACGATCCCTTCCCATGCGGAAGGGCAAATCTCTCTCGATAGTCGTTGTGTTGTTCATCCTCCCCGGCGGGCTCCCGCGCTTCATCCCGCGGCTCCGCCTTTTTTTCTTCATACAGGGGATGTACCGAGGAAATGCTATTATAGCCGGTTCACCCAAGTGCCCCGTGAGCATCATGTCAGGACCACCACCTCTTCGCATCCCGAGCTGGTACGGCGCGTGTTATTGCCGGTACTGCAGAGCTGCATTTAGCAACTCGATGGAGAAAGCATCCCACGAGGGTAGATGCCCGCAGCGGGGCTCGTTTGCATCCAGCTCGTCATCAAGAACCACGCCGAACGCTTCGAGTGGCTCGTCGGGTTTCAGCAGCCGTCCGGCCGGCAATTATAATTGGGATTATGATGGTGCGAAGGAGAAAGCTTCCACGCCCGTGGCCAAGAAAGAAGTGGATAACATCAAGAAGCGAGCGGATATCTTTGCCGGGTTAGCCATCATATTCATGATCGTGGCATTCGTCGGGGGACTTTCACAAGCGGGTTCCAATAATGCCCTCGTGATTATGGGCATCTTCATTTTTCTCTGCTTTTTGATGCTCTGCGCTTCGAACCAGACCCGGAAAGGATTTAACAAGTATATTTATGGCCGTCACTGATTTTCCATCTTCGTTAATACTCTTGATTCACGTCGGGATGAATACGGCAAGAACACCGGAAAAAATTTCTTTTCCGGAAGAAATCAAGCGTCGCGGCCCCGCGAAGGTCGAAGCCCGGCGCAGACTCGCGCCCGACGAGGTCGAGCGCCTTTTCTTCAACCAATGCAAGTGACCCACCATGCTGAAAAGGATTGTATGCCCCCATTGCGAGAACGCGGAACTCCGGTATGTACCGGAAGCTTCTAAGGATCCCACCGTTCCCATCGATTACCGCATCACGTGCTGGGAATGCCATAAAACATTTCTCGTGTTCAGACCTGGAGCGATCCCGGCCAGCATCGAGGAACTCGAGACGCCAGTCAAGGAGAAAGCCCGGGCGTGATGCCCTTGCCCTTTTTTTCAATTCCCATAATTATTGGGTGCCTATCGTGAGTTCCTATCATTCCCGCATAATCCCGCGTGCTCAGACATAGAAGCCCATTAACGGGCTGTTAATATATGGGAGAATCGGAAGAAATACAAGTGCGATGAGCACTGGGATCAACAAGTTATCGGAGATCGGAAGCCGCGGCGTGATCATATCCACGAGCAAGTAGAGCCCGGCGACGAGAAACGCAAATGGCCAAGAAACGAACAGGAGCGCACACAAAAACGAGATGCCCGTTCCTGCGATGGCACCTTCCCACGTTTTTTTCTTGTAGAACGGGAACGGGTGCTTGCCGATGGATTTGCCGACAAACACGCCTGCCGTGTCTCCGAAGCAAAGCGAGCAAAAGCCGGCGAAGCAGACGAAGGTGCCCTGGAGCTTATATGCAGGATTGAAGGTCAGAATGATGATCATAAGGAGCAACGATGCGAACATGACGACAAAATCCGCCATCGACGACTTTTCTTTCTTCCGGAACGTGTAAAAAAAATAATCTTTCATGAAAAAATACGTCTTCGGTGACGCGAGCAGCACGTGCAAGTCGAGCACCCACAAGAACACGAGCCCGGCCGCTATAACAAGCTTGACGGCGTAGCTGCCAATTTCCAGGTTGTTGAGGCGGAGGACGTAATCGAAGATGATCGCCCCCTCGTTCACGAAATTGTACCGGTCGTACTTTTGGATGTCAACGAATTGCATGAGGCTCGAACCGATAGGATCGAAGCCGATGATCAATAATGCGACGCAGATGTGGGGAATCTTCCGCAGAATTTCTTGTTTCCACGAGAAAGGTGATTTTTCAGCGAGCAATGTCGATTTAAATTCTCGCGTCGGGGCATCGCGGTGCCAAAACTTGTCGATCAACGGCGTGGAGACGAGGAAGAAGAGAAACACGAAGCCGATCACGATCACGGTGGCAAGATTGATGGGCGCGGGGAATATAAAGCCGTCCGCATAGGATTCGCCGAGCCGCTCGCCTTGGAAACCAGTGAAAGGCAGCAACATCAAGACGGCAACAACCACGAAGCACATCGTCATTGCGATGTTGTTGATGGGCTCGCTCTCTTGCTCGAACCTTTTCCTCTGTTTCAAGTGCAAGAACACGAAGAAATTGAATATTCCACATGCGAAAAAAATGTACGCGAGGAGGATGCTATGCACGGTCGAGTTCTTGTTGTTCATGTCGAAATCTGTTATGAAAAATGCGATATCTTGCTGGCCGACGTGGCCGATCGCATTTTCCACCCAGATCGTGATGACTTGATCGTTTGAAAATCGCTCGTGCTGCAAGAACTGGGCGCCGGTATTGTTCTCGATCGTCGATCGCCTCACGCTCGTGAAATTCATGCCGCGTGGAAAAAAGTAGATTTCAGAATCGATGCGGGCGGCGGAGCCGTTCGTTATGTTCGCTTCGAAAGACAAGATCAAGTCGTCGACCGACGTGAACGAGTAGTCAAAGTCTTTCACTGGATCCAAGGTGCTATTCGAATCAAATATCGAAGACCCGCTGCTAAACGTGTTGCCGGGCAAGAAATCCTTGTGAATGACATGCGTTCCCGTCCCGTTTCGTTGCACGTAGAACAGATCGAAAGCGCCCCCGGAATCCATCAGCACGGCGGGGGATGTTATGGAATCCGTGCCCAAGGCTAATGTCGTGGCTGAACCTAATGTGAAAGAAGACGTCATGGACCTCGTCGCGATGCTGTAAACGCCGGAATTGTTCACCATCCACGACATCTCGTATCCCGTGGCCGCGTTGCCGGCAATCGTGGGAAATTGTTCGACCCGAGGACCCCCAAGGTTGGAACACAAGACGGGACCGGCGATGATCGTGCTTGTTGTTAGATTCATGACCGCGAAAAACGCTCGCCGTGATGACTGGTTCGATGGCTCGAGCAATGCGTCCCATGCAAGCAAGATCGCGTTGCCCGTTCCTGTTTCAACGGTCATCGCGAATAAATTGCCCGCCCCGGTGAGGTTGCTGGCCACGAGCAGTTCCTGGTCGGCCCACGAGAACCCCCGCGTAGCTGATTCCTTGTACCAGATGCTCTCGTTGTCGATGTAGCAGATAACCACGTGATCACCAGGTAACGACGTGAGAGATACCGATTCCACGCCGGATAATCGAAATGGAAGCCTGTCCGGGCTCGTGGAGGCCACGAACTCGCGGTACGGGATGATCATCGGCCCGACAAGGACTAGCACGAAAAAAATGCCGACTAGCACCAATCCAATCTTCGTGAGTCGACGGTTCATGATTTTCATCGGTTTCTTGCTGGTATTTGCTCGCGTGGCTTGGAACTCGCTATAAAGATTTCCTTAAACAACCTATTATACAAAACGCTGTACGGGTTTTAATGCCTTTTTTTCGAGGGCTGACAAGTTCAATAGATCCTTATGTCGATCTCCTTCGCTTTCACGTGAGCCTGGAAGTACTGGCGGAGCTCGTCCTTGTCCTTCGCGGAGATTGCATAGATGCCGGTCTCCGCGGGGTCACGTGCGACGGTATATACTTGAACGATGTCAGGCTTGATGAAATCATATGCTTCGGACAAGGCTTTCAAGTTTTCCCCTGTCATATTCGACGGTATCGCGGGGTTCATGGACTTGAAAAGCAAGGTCTGTATCGCGAGGCGATTCGGTGCATGGGATTTCATTTCTTCTCTGAGTAAAGCAATGTTCTTGATGATGGCCGTGACCGGTGGCACGGAGTGGTCGGGCCGGTTAACCTTGTTGAAACAATCCTGGACCGCGCAATCAAGCTTGGCCATGACCAGGTCGAATCCTGCGAGCACCTTGCGCACGGCGGGATCTCCCAAGGTCGTGGAATTCGTGAAGATCGATATCAGCGGCCCCTTGTCTGGCCTGGCGACGTTTTCCTTGACCTTGCGGGCAATGGTCAAGTATGTTTCGAGGTGGCTCGCGAGCGTCGTTTCGCCCATGTAGCCGAAGGTCGCGCTGTCGATCTCGGGAAGATTCTTGAATGCAGATTCGATTTCCTTTCGGAAGGTTTCAGCATCGACCGGCGGCTTATAACGGAACGTGATGGGCACGACCTCGCTAGGTTTGCTCTTACCGATCTCGCAATACGCGCAGTTGAACGTGCATTTTTTCTTTTCGCCGAGCATATTGATGCCGAGGCTCAAGCCTAGCCGGCGGGAATGGACTGGACCGAACGTGAATTTAGCCGTGTACCACATGCCTCGATGCTATGGTTTCTGGATCTGATTTTCCCGGGAATTTGGCTTTTTCTTGTTGACGATCACGACCGTGACCACGAACGTCACCCCGACGACGACCATCAACACGATATCATCAACGGGAAAGAAGACATCGATGATCTTGAACACCGCGAGCACGATCAGCAGGATCGAGATGTTGATCTTCAATCCCTTGCTCGTCGAGCCCTTCGCGATCTTGGCGCCGATCTGGGCACCGAAGATGGAGCCCGCCGCGAAGAGCAGGCCGACGAAGATGTCCACCTCCCCGACCGAAAACTTCACGATGGACCCCGTGAGCGAGTTGAACAAGAGCATGAACCCGCTGGTCGCGACTATGATGTGGACGGGCATGTTGCACACGAAATTGAACGCGGGAACCATAACCATGCCCCCGCCGATGCCGAGGAATCCCGATAAGAAACCCGCGAGGGCAGCCCACGGGACAATTTTCATGAACGAAAATGCATATTCAAAGACCTTTCCATCCTTGTCGACGATCTTCTGGTTGAAGATCCACCGGCCCTCGCACGCGAGGTTTTTCGGATCGTGGTTGTTTTTCTTCGCGATCATGTACGTGCCCGAAAATAAGACGAAGCCGTAGAAGATTAGTTTCATGACGTCCTTTCCAAAGCTTCCAGTAACGACCCCGGTCATGAGGCTGCCAACGATGTTGAAGGGGCAAGAAACCGCTGCCAGGTAGAGCCCCGTCTTGAAATCAATGCGCTTCTGGCGGAAATAGGCATGTGTCGTCGAGATGCTGTTGAGGAACACGACGAATAGCGACGTCCCGATAGCGACATTGACGGGCAAGAAGAGGATCGATTCGAAAACCGGCCCATACAAGGAACCGCCCCCCGTTCCGGAAAGTGCTGCGTAAATACCAATCAAAAAACCGAGGACGAGACCTAGGATGATAATTACGCCCAATTCCAAAGCCATAGGTGATTGAATTAAGTCCCGATTAAAAGGAAACCTTCCGGGATTGAACTATATCTTAATTACATATAATTAATCATCAAGGATATGAAAAGCCCGCTTTCTTAATGCACGTTTTCACGAACGGCACGTTGTCCGTCTCGAACCCGTCGACGCCCGCGTTGATGTAATTGAGCGCGAGCTTTTCGTCATCGGGAATCCGGGGGCAGAACTTGACGCCGCAATCGTGGGCATACTCCAAGCGGGAGATGGGCAGGTACTTATAATACGTCATGAACCCCCAGATGTGTTTCTTCTTGCACTGGCGGAGGATCCAAGCGCCAATGAACGAGCCCAGGGGAAGACCTTGCAGGCCAGCGCAGTACCCCTTCTTGTCGTTGAAAAAATCATATTTTTGCAGGTCCATCTGCCAGAGCAGTTTCTGGAGCTTCACGATGGCTGGCCACTGGAAACTCGTGAACACGATGGGCGCCATCAAGGCGTCGTGGTCGATGCCCGCGGCGCGCATCTTCTCGATCAACAAGAGCTCGAACCCGCCTTCCTTCAGCTCGACTTGCGCCCCGGCTTTTCGTGCCTTCAAGAATGCGAGGAACTCGTCAATATCTAGAATATGCGCGCCTTGATCGTACTGGATTGCTTTCAAGTAGGCGAGCGTGTGTTCCTTGACGGGGCCAGAAGGCTCCTCGTTGAATTCTGACTTGTCGGGAATCTTTTTCGCGTGCTTCGCTATGCCGTCGATGGTGCTGTTGTGGATGAGGACCACTTGCTTGTCCTTGGTGAGCCGAATATCACATTCCAGGACATTTGCGCCTTCCTTCAAGGCTTCTTCATAGGCGGGGATGCTATTTTCGAGCAAACCGCTCTTGAACGCCCCGCGATGGGAATCAATGACGAACTCATGCTTTTCGAGCGATCGGTTCATAAACCTAGTTCAATTTCACGACATATATACGCTAG
>JAUQYW010000047.1 GCA_030587525.1 Candidatus Sigynarchaeota archaeon
CCCTTGAAGGACAGACTAACGAGATGAAGTAACATGGAAAAACCTCTCAAGGTTGGAATAATAGGAGTTGGAAGCATTGCACAGTGTCATGCACGAGGCTTCCTCAAGGACGGACGTGCCAAAATCGTAAATGTATGTGACCTCCTCGAAGACGAGGCGACCACCAAAGCAAAGAAATGGGGCGCGGATAGAACGTGCGTCGATTACAATGATCTCCTCAAAGATGATGAGGTCGAGGTTGTCGATATCCTTCTACCCCCGAGCCTTCATGCAAAGGTGGCAATACAAGCCGCCGAAGCTGGAAAACACATACTCACCGAGAAACCCCTTGCAACCACACTGAAAGACTGCGATGCTGTCATATCAGCCGCGAAGAAGAACAACGTGAAACTCATGGTCTGTCACAATCAGCTCTTCTACCCTCCACACCAGGAGGCAAAGCGACTCGTAGATAACGAAATCGGGAACCCCATAATGTCCACATCACTTCTACACGGAGGATTCGCCCCTAGCGGGTGGAGAGAAGATCCTGTGGTAGGAGGCGGTTTCCTTCTCGAGGCATGCATCCACAGATTCTATGTTTCAAGGTTCCTTATGGGAGAAGTGAAACGTGTTTCATGCATGACGGCTAAAACCACGCCGGATCTCAAGACCGAAGATGTTGTGCTCGTCAACCTTCAATTCGAAAAAAACAGATTCGGTACGATCAGCGCAAACCGAGGTGCCCCACCAGCCCTCTGGGATGACAGAACGGAAGTTGTTGGAGACGATGGAATGGTTATCATAAACGGTGTCGAAGACCACATACTAGGCGGACTGCCTCTCATGCACTACAGGGATGGCGCATGGAAATCTTACATGACACCGAGAATCTTCGGAGAGACAGCGGAAGGGATGGAAGGCGTACCAGAAGAAACAAAGTTTACGACAAACGAAATAGACAACAACTTCGTCAATACCTTTTATTACGTAATCAAGCACTTCATAGATTGTGTCCAACAGGACAAGGAACCATTCGTGTCGGGTGAAGAAGGACGAAGAATAGTCGAGATAATGCTCGCGGCTTACAAATCTGCGGAGGCAGGAAAGGTATTAAATATTTAATACGAGGCTAGCCTCCCCTTTTCACAATTCTTATATATATGATGCTAACAAGTACGCTCTGGTGAGAATCAACATGGTAAAATTCTGCCTCGGAGAAAATGGATTTATTTTTGGAAAACCTTGGCACGATGAGGTTGATCGACAGCAAATCCTCGAATTCGCCAAGAAGGAAGGTTTCAACGGGATCGAGCTGCATCCTTTTTACGAGTCTTTTTCCAAGGGCTCTGAAGACGATATCCGCAACGAGCTCAAGAGCTACGGACTCGAAATCCCTTGCATTCAGACTGGAACGGTAACCGGCATGTATTCGCCCCTGAGTCAAAACGAGGAAACGAGGAAAAACTTCTTAGATACCATGAAGGAGTATATCGAATTCGCCCATCTCCTCGGTGCTCCTACAGCCACTGTTTCTCCGCCCCAATTCTCGGCTGACGTCGTCATGAACGGCTACTCGCACGATGAAATGGTCAACATGTTTATAGATTCTCTCAGCCAGCTCGTTGAAACTGCCGAAGAGAATAAGGTTGTACTTGCCTTTGAACCAGAACCCCAAATGATCCTCAATGGCGGCTTCATCAGAAAACCAATAGAAGATACGCTTAAGGTTCTCGACGCAATCAAATCCGATCACGTGAAAGTTCTTTACGATGTCACGCACGCCAATACACTCGGGAAAGGAGATCCGGTTGGCTTCCTCAAAGCTCTAAAGGGCAGGGTTGGATGGACGCACATAGCCGACAATGACGGCTGGATAACACCATACTTCCTTTCGAGTAATCACCTGGAATTTGGGAAAGGCAACATAAATATCGAGGAAGTCATGAAGACTCTTAAACAGACCTGTCCTCATCTTGACTGGTTACAGGTGGATGTTTGGGAGAACACGACGCCTTTTGAAACGGCGAGTAAAAACAAGAAAGTTCTGGAGAACATTCTGAAGAAGATCAGATGGTGACGAACATCTATTATTGCGGGACACGGGTTCTGCTTGAAATCAACTCTTGTTCCGGTTATCCGACTTTTCTCAGGATATTGTCTAAGTATTCCTTTGATTCCCTTATCATGGAGTCGGCGTCTAGTGGTTCTCCAGACCATGTCTGCACGCATACGTAGCCATCATAATCGATCTTCTTCAGCGTCCTTACGAGGCCTTCCCAGTTCACCGTTCCCTTTCCGAGCGACAGATGGGTCCAAGACACGCCGTCGTTATCAGCCGCGTGAATATAGCAGAGGTTCTGTCCAACCTTCCTAATGTCTTCGGCGAAGTTTCGGTACGTGATGTTCTGTTGTGCCGTGTCGAAGATAATCTTTGCCATCTTCGAGTCAAGCTCCTTGATCATGTCCAGGGCATCATCGACAGTCACCATGAGAGGGCTGTCACCGATGTACTGAGGGTGTAGACCGAGGATCACCTTTTTTTCTTCGGCTAGCGTGGCAAGCTCGTGAAACGCATCCATCGTCCATTGTCTTCCCTGCTCTCTCGATGTGCCATGTAGGCAGTGCCCCGTGAGGACATTGATGAGAGGACATCCTATTTCTGAGGCCAAGATGATGTTGTCCTTGTAGTATTGTAGTGTTTCGTCTCTGACTATCTTGTTCGGGTGTGAGAAGTTTAATCCGAGGTTCAGAATACCTCCTGCAACTGCGAAGCCTGTTAGCTTTAGTCCGAGCTCATCGATGATCTTTCTAACCGCTTTTCGCTCTTCTTTCGTGTAGTGTGCCGGGTATATGTGTGGTGGCCCAGTGTATAGGTCAACACCCTTGAAGCCTGCCTCCGCGATCCGTTTTATGGCTTCATCCAGTGGCGTGCTGACAATATATGCTAGCGTGCAACAACTCAGCTTCATGATCAATCACAGCTTGATTCTACGACGCAACGATATATAAGATAACTCGCAAGATTCCAAACGATGTTATTCCTTGGACTTGTACGGATAGGGCTCGTAGTTCAGCGAGTACGGAAGGATCTCCTCAAGCTTGGTAACTGGTGGCAATATGCCAAGCGTGTCTGACGCGAGTTTGAATGCGTTTAGTTGCCTAATTAGGTCAACCTTGCCCAGCATGAGGACCGCCGTCACCGCGTCCACCCTAAGCAAATCGGACCCGGCAACGATATAAGGGAAGTCAACCGCCCTCCCAAAGATTGGACCTTCGCGATCCTGCCCATAGGGCCCGGACACTATCCCGAAGATCCGATCCTCCAATCCGACCTTCCAAATAGCGAAGTTGTACAGCATTGCCTTGGCAAAGTCCTTGTGCATGAACGCCTTATACTGCAAGAAGAGACCCAAGCCAATATTTTTGATCGTCGCGGTGATATATGCTTCGGGGTCATCGTGCGTTTTTGGAACCGCCAATGAGATGAGCCCAATCTTTCTTTTGCCACCGAGACATGAAGGGATATTGTCCAAGAGCTTCTTCTTAATCTCGTCTTTGGGCATCCTTTCCTTGCCCAAGAGTTCATCGACTCTCTCAGTGATCTTCTTGCTATCTGCCGGGTTCATTACAGGTTGCTTGCTCAGGTTCAACACATCGACGTCCTTGCCATATTCCTTGTAGCCATTGACCAGGTCTTTCAAGCCGCCGAGCTCCAACAGAAGGTTGAACCCGAAGTCGTGCATATCCTGGTCAGGCTCCTTGCTATGTAACTTGCTCTCGATCGCCGTTCGCTCTTTGGGCGGTAGTTTGGCCAAGATATCGTTCATGCCTTTGCCCTTGTGGAAGGTTATGGTCTCAACTATTCTTATGGGCTTCCCCTTGACCAAGTTGAGGAGATGATCGATGATAGCCTTTACTGCCATTGGGTGCGTAATGCATCCTGTCTCGGGGGGTCTTGCGTTACTTAGGTTCGGCTTTATCCAGATCTCATCTGAATCCATGACGCGTTTCATCTGTTCTCGGATTCCTTCGCTGCGGAGAAGCTCATGGATTTCGCTATAAATTTGCGAAGTCATAGATGCCTGGAAGTGGCCTTTGTAGAGTTTTTTTACAAAGACGTCGTCGAAATTCAGTGTTTCCTTCACGCTTGTCACGACCTATTTCCTAGCAAACGGCGCATGAGATAAGGTTTTGCCCTTCAGGGCTCGATATACACGATCTGCACAACAAGCACAATAGGCCGCGGCTTTTAGCGGATAATTTTAACTGCCTATGTTATCGGCATCGATGCTGGATTCACAGCTCGCTATGGTGAATTTAAGTGTTGATTAGGGGTTCTAGTATTGATTTGGTGCACGAATTAACAATGAGAGCGCGCGGATCGAATGCTTGCCCGTTGAAAAAATGACCCCAGGCGATGTTTGACGAGCCAGCACGTCCAAACCGAGATGCATGATGCATTTATGCTCACGAATCAAGACTAGACCAAGCACCGATTCAGAAACCGAGGCATGATCATGGACGAGAATCCAGAAAAGCAGGAAAAAATCGAAACGTTGGAAGAACAATACATGAAAAAAGACCCGTGGGAGAAAGTGGGCTTTGCACGGCCTCTAGCGGGATTTTTCTACGGTTATATGCTCTCGATCTTCACGCTCATCATCGGCATCGTCATGGCCGGGTTCATCATTGCTTGGCTTTATCCTTGGCCGGAAGCAGAAGGATATCGCAGCGTGGTTTCGATGATGTTCAACTTTATGTTCCAAATTTTTGATATCGGCACGGCATATGGCATCGAGCGGTTTGTCGCTGAATATCGCATCAAGGATCCCAAGAAAATGATTGGCTATATCCAATTTTTTATATGGTATCAAATGATGACAGGGTTGGTGCAAGTGACGATCGTGGCTTTACTTGCATTCTATTTCTTCCCCGTGACGAACCTTTCCTACTCGATCTGGATCGTGCTCATCTACAGCACGATCCAGTACCCGAGTATGCTCGGGATGTTCAAGGCCGTGCTCGATGGTCTCCAGCATTTCAATAAAACGCAGATTCTCGGGTTCATCGGGGGTCAAGGGTTCCAGCAAATCACGAATATCGCGTTCATTTTGATCGGTCGCTGGATCGGGGCGCAGTTCCCCGCATATGGCGAGCTCATGGGATTGGCGATCGGCGCCACCATCGGTTCTTACATCGATGACTTTTTCACGTTCTGGCTGTCGTCGTGGTACTTTTCCAAGGCCATGAGCAAGTTCGGGGTCACGGTGAAGAGTTGTTTTCGTCACGACCTGTTCGATCGAAAGATGGCCAAGGAGTGCACCGTGTTCGGGGTGCAAACGACGGCAGGGCCGCTGTTCGGGACATTCGTCGGCTGGACCATCAGCTTGTATTGGATCACGCTGGTACCCCAGTTCACGACGTGGGCGACGTTATCCAGCGTGGCC
The DNA here is from genome assembly GCA_030587525.1 of Candidatus Sigynarchaeota archaeon. Taxonomy (GTDB): domain Archaea; phylum Asgardarchaeota; class Lokiarchaeia; order Sigyniarchaeales; family Sigyniarchaeaceae; genus Sigyniarchaeum; species Sigyniarchaeum tengchongense. The sequence goes on from JAUQYW010000047.1 coordinate 5,430, forward strand.
TCTGGCCTGGCAGGCGTTATAAATATGGGTTACGGGATCAACCTCGTGGCGGGGATTTCCGAGTCATTTCTCAACGGCAAGAAGAATTTAGCAAGATTTTACATGTCCCAGAGCATCAAGTACTCGGGCATGTTCGCCCCGACGTTTTTTGTCGTTATTTCACTGTATCTCCCTGTCATCATCCAGGTTATATTGCGAATCCAGGGTGCCGAGAATTACGTGCTGGCCGTGCCGTTCCTCTTCCCGTGGGTGCTGCGCCGCGTTCAGGAGCCCTACGGGTGGCTCGCCGATAACATCATGGTCGGCAGCTCGCACCCGACCGCATTGTCCATCATCCGCATCCTGGAGGAATGCGGCAAGCTGCTGTTCATGACCATCTTCATCGTGTGGCTCAAGCTTCCGCAAACGTACGGGCTGCCGGCGATAGCAGTACTCATCCCGTGCGGCGAGCTGCCGGCGATCCTCGCAAAGACAGTCGCGAACTGGTTGTTTATCCAGAAAAAAGTCGTGAACGTGCGGTTCAAGGAGTTCGCGTGGCAGGCATGGGGCGCGTCATCGATCACCGCGGGCGTGATCGCGGGGATTTGCTTGCTGTATCTCTGGCTCGCGTGGAACCCGCTCGTCGCGGCGACGGGATACCTCATCGGCGGGATTATTTCCGTGCTGTTCGCGGTCTTCTTGTTATTACTCGTGTTTTTCATCATCTATTCCTTCGTGGGCGGCTGGGATGATTTCGGTCTCGGGGAGTTCCGGCGCGCCATGGAGATGAGCGGTCCATCGAAGCCGTTCATCAAGCTCGTTTATACTATGTGCGCGTTCGTCACACGCCACTCGCCCTTCCATGGCAAGTTTCCAATGCGATCCGAGGAGGCCCGCAAGGAAGCGATCGAGCTCATGATCCTCAAGGAGGAAAAGGAACGCGAGGCCGCAGACCAGAAAGAGAAGGAAAAGGCGCAATCAAAAGCATGACCAATATATCTCTTTTGTCCGCGATTTTAGAATGGGTTTGGAAGGACGGTCGGACTTAAATTCCAGTCAACCTACCTCGATCAAGGTACGAGATGACCGGTGATCGCTTCGTCGAAGTGCAAGGCATCGTCGACAGGTTCTATGCCGATTATGAGAGGGCGCGAAAACATCTCGGCGCGTCCATTCGATACCCGGGAAAGGTTTCCGGGGATCTCCGGGACGAACACGCCACGCTCATCATGAACCGCGTCGTGTTCACGTGGTTCTTGCAAACCCCGGTTAACGGGGGTTCCGTGATCACACCCGGCTTCATGCAAACGCTGTTGAAGGAGTGCCGAGCTGCCACCAACCATGCGGGGAACCGACCTTCCGGTTATTTTCACGTGCTCTGCAAACTCTGGTTCGGATACTTCAATGATGGCAAGGAGCGGTCCGCGACCGACGGAATTTTCAAGGGCATCCCTTTCCTCGACGGGGGGCTGTTCACGCGCCGGGAAGGCATCGAGATAGTCGATGGCAAGGATACGTGCGATTTCATCGAGATACCTGACGAGATTTGGAACGAAATTTTCACGCTGCTTGGGCATTATTCGTGGACAGTGAATGAAGTCAGTGCCCGGGAAAATAACTTTAGCATCAGCCCATCAATCCTCGGCCACATATACGAAAAGTCGTGCAACCAGAAGGAATCCGGCAGCTTTTACACGCCGGATCACATCAGCAACGGCATCGCGCGCAAATGCATTGCCACGATCGCCACGGACCGCGTTAATCGCCGCTTTAAAACTTCCTACGCGAGCTTCGTCGATCAGGTGCTGAAAAAGAAACGCCTTTCACCAGACGAGCTGGACCAAGTATCGTGTCTGTACTTCGATGTCCTCTTGCCACTAACGATCTGCGATGATGCATGTGGTTCCGGCGCCTTCCTCGTTGCCGCGGAAAATGTTCTCGTTGAGCTGCATATCACGTGCCTGCAATGGCTCTCCTCGGCCCATCCCGGTTTCGCGGGCCATCCGGGCGCTCCAGCAGACCCCGGGAACCTGTACGCGATCAAGAAATGGATCATCACGCGCAACTTGTACGGCGTCGATATCCAGGAAGGATCCGTCGAAATCGCGAAGCTCCGGCTCTGGCTCTCCTTGATCCCCGCGATCCACGCGGGCCGGGTCGAGCCACTACCCGACATCGATTGTAACCTCGTGGCCGGTAACAGCCTGTTCGGGTTCGTGAAACTACCCAGGGGAACCTGGGGAACCAGCTTGCTGGCGAGTACTGGCACCTTGACCTCGCTGATGCAAGAACGGGCATCGCTAAAAGCAGATTCCAAGGCAGTTAAGGTGGAGATAAACCGCAAGATCCACGAACTGCTCGATGACCTCTATGCCGAAAAGATCCGCTGCGATACCGGCATTGCCATCACGCCGGCGCAACTAGCATCGCTGAAACCGCTGCATTGGGGGTTCGAGTTCGAGGCAATAGCAACCGAAGGGGGATTCGACGCGATCATCGGGAACCCACCCTATGTCAACAACAAGATGACGTCCGACCTCGAAAAGAAACTATTTATGGCATTCTACGGGTTATCGGATGACCTGTACAACTATTTTTTCCGCCGTTCCTTCGCCCTCGTCAAGGACGCGGGCATGCTTGGCTTCATCACGTCGAACACGTTCATGACCATCGAGACCAAGAAGTCGCTCCGCGAGTTGCTCCAGGCAAGGCGGTTGATCGAGATCCGGATGCCAGATCCGAACCTCTTCAAAGGTATCGGGGTCATCACGGCCATCGTCATCGCAAAGAACGAGGCCTGCAATGATTATACGTTCACCTTCACCGACGACCGGACACCCCTTGGTGGAGCAAAAATGTACGAGATTTCCATCAACACGTACAAGGATGCCCTGGAGAAGATCTTCTTCGTGCCGGACGCGCTGAACATGCAATTGTATTCGAAATACAATGCCGTGGTGAAACGCTTGATGGACCAGTGGTGGGACAAGATCAGCACGAGCAAGAACATCGCCAAGAACGAGCCAGAATTGCGCCGGTACCGTTCCTCGCTCAAAGCCGGCGACGTGACGCTGCTCGGGCTGGTCACCGACGGCGGGCAAGGCATGGCGACCGCGAACAACGGGAGATTCATCGGTGCAGTGAAGGGGAGCGCGCCCGCGGAGCGGATCAAAGCCACGCGGCCGGAGAAGCTCTGGAAGTTCATGGAAGCAATGCGTGAAAGCGGAAAAACTGTTCCCGAGGTGGCGGTCGCCATCACGTTCAAGCAAGACGCGGCAACATTCTTGTCTGGCAAGGATGAGGGCCAGATCCGGGCGCTGTTCGATGCCGTGAAGGAACGATACGGCCGTGATATCTTCGGTTCCGGCTACGTATACCGGATCGTCGACCCGTCCGAGATCGCCGACGTTCGCAGCTTGTCGGATTATGAAAAAAAGCACGGGATAAGCTCGGGCAAGACTTTCGTCCCGTATTCGAAAGGCGACAAGGAAGGCAACCGCTGGTACCACGAGACCCCGTTCTGCATCGACTGGTCGGTCAAGAACGTGGCATGGCTGACGAGCAACTCCGGCAAGAAAGGCGAGGGCATGCCCGTCGTCAGGAATAGCACGTTTTACTTCCGGGAAGGGATTTGCTGGGGCAACGTGCTGAACCCGAATTCCATGCTGGTCAAGGCCAAGTTGAAGCCGGCATCTGTGCACGACGTCGGCGCCATGTCATTATTCTCGATCATCGGTACTGTTAATGAAAAATACCTGGTCTGCATGCTCAATTCTTATATCGTGTTTCACATCATTCGTGCGTTCATCAACAACACGGTGAATTTGCAAATGAATGATTTCCGTATGATCCCGATTATCATCCCGTCGGAGCACGAGCTTCGTGTTTTCGAAACAATTTTTGATGATGCAATTTCAATCAAGAAAAATCTCGCCAACAGCACGATCAATGCTGCCGATGGGAAGAAACAGTTGGTTAAAATCCAGGAACGTCTCGATCCGGCCGCGTGTCGCTTGTATGGTATTGCTCCCGAGCTGATCTCGAAAAAATTAACTAGCCAGCTTGATGAATGCACCCCGGATGAAGATACTAGTGAAATGGATGGATGATGTTCCGCGCAAATTCTGCGAATGACTCGTCACTATGCACGGCGCCCGACAATACAATAAATTGCTCGTGATTGGAACTTAGAAGTATATATTCACCAAGAGAAGATATAATTTTTAGAGGACTTACATATGTCAAACCCGCCATTTCCCGGTTCGGGGCCATTTGCTGGCAGCGATCCAATGGAGGCCATAAAAAAATTGCTCCAGATTATTGAAAGGCTTAAGAATCTCCAACAATCCGGGGCAGGATTGCAAGAAATAGAAGCTTTATTGAATAGTGAACTCGCCAGCATTTTCTCGCCCGATCAAATGCAGATTCTCAGGGAACTCATAGCAAAAACGAGGGAACTTCAAGCAACGACGAGTGCGGCTATACCTCTAGATTATGGATCGGTATTGCGACATTTCTTCATAGGACAAGGTCCAGCGCCAAAGCCAGCGCCAGCACAACCGGTTCCGTCGAATCAAGCCCTAGCAAGGGGACCAAGCGGCCTGATACTTCCTTCAAGGCGATACAACGGATATGAGGTGTATATCTATGGCAAGCGCTATAGCGTGTCTGGTTCAAATCAAGGCCGCGTCTTGAATTTGCGCGGCCTTGGCATCAAGGATATTGCCGAGATCGAGGGCCTGAACACGATCAAGGCCATGGACGAGCTTGACCTCAGTAATAACGAGCTCTCGCGATTTGATGGCTTGGCCTCCATCCCCAGCCTGAAGCGATTGAAGCTCACCGATAATCGAATCACATCGCTCTATGCAATCAAGGACATGCACGCGTTAGAATATGCCGATCTCTCTGGCAACAAAATCTCGGAAATCCCGGAGTTGACGGGCGTGGAGAATCTCCACACGCTCTTACTCGATCGCAATTCCATCCATACCATCCAAGGTCTTGGCCGGTGCTTGAAACTCAAGACATTATCCTTGAACGAAAACAAAATCGAATCAATATCGGGGCTGGACAACCTCGTTGATCTCGATACTCTCCAGCTCGGGTCCAACGACATCGAAAGGATCGGCGGGCTTGATAACTTGCGCAACGTGAAGTCCATCGTACTGAGCAAGAACCGCATTTCTCGAATCCAGGGATTGGATGTGTGCATGGATCTCCAACGACTCGCCTTGCCTGGAAATCAGATCGTGACTATGGAAAATCTGGAACGCCTTGTCAATCTTGAGGAATTACGGCTCGCGGGTAATATGATTCGTGAGATCGCAGGCCTTGATACCCTTGGTAAGCTCAAGATATTGCAGTTGGGCGATAATAAAATCGCGGCCATCAGTGGCCTTGATGCATTATCGAATTTGGAAGTTTTGGAGTTGCACAATAACCAGATCGGGGAATTGAAAGGTATCGGTAATCTGTACAAGTTGCAAGCCTTGTCAATCGACGGGAATTCAATCCCGCGTGAAATTTTTGACGAGATCAAGGCGATCGAGGGGATTTTACCCAACCCACTAAATTATATCGGATATATTGCATCACGGGAGCTTTCACCCTCGGCCGAGGCCATTCAGCAGCTTGCTGATAATGCTGACAAGGTTCTGGTCTTCCGGCTCCAAATGATTCTTGCTGCTGCTAAAAAGATGCACATTCCTAATCTTGCTGCAAGGGCTGGCCTCCCAACAGATGTACTTTTAGAAAAACTAGACCGGTGGAAGCAAGCGATACCTTGTAAAGTCGAGGGAGATTTTGTCTCGATCGTCAAAAGTGCTTCCGAGACAATGTTTGAACCAGCGCAGCACGCTGCCTCAGGCTCGGCAAACGTGAACGTCGCAATTGAAGGACGATCATCCAAGGTGACGGCGACCCCGCGATTGTTCAAACGACGGATCGCACTTTCTCCCCCGACTCCGAGTAATGATTACCAAGTCCGCATCGATCTCGGTCCTTCGACCATAGATTATGGAAAATGCCAACCTGGTGGTCATGATATCCGGTTCACCGATCTTGATGACCTACCGATACCTTACTGGATCGAAACGTGGAACGAGAACGGGCAATCTACGATCTGGGTTCGGGTCCACTCGGAAGGAACAAAGGAAATTATAATGACATATGGAAATCAAGGGCTCCAATCCAAAAGCAACGGCAAGGCAGTCTTCGTGCTCTTCGACGACTTCGCAACAACCGAGATCAATAAAGATAAATGGCTCATCGATACAGATGATTGCAGCACGGCATCGGTCAACGACAGCATTTTGACCCTAGAATCACACCCCACTGTAACAACGGAACTCTATTCGGTCATCGGTTTTTCGGATACATCCATTGATCGCAAAGAACCAGATCCCGCTGAAAAGGCGAAACCCAAGTACAAACAACAACCAACCCAACTTGGTCAAGTCATCTCCTTCGATGGCGATGGTTTCATAACCAGGACGTACCATCAGGGAAACGTGAGTAAGGATGATCACCTCGCCTGTTGGTTAACAGGTGAAATCAAATGGCAGCGTTCTAGCGTGGTTGCGTATTACAAGGATGACAAGCTCGTTACGGAACAAGACAAGAATATCCCCAAAGATTCTTTACCCATAAAACTATGGGTCATGGCAGGGTATTTTGGCCGTGATGTTAACCGTGGCGCCGTCTTGACTGCAAAGCTTGTGAACGGGTATCCCGGCACGTCTATACGATTCCGCACGTGGCATTATTCCCGCGCAACCAAGGACAAGGGATTGGACAGCGCTGTGTTAAAATGTGATTGGGTCGCTGTGCGAAAATGCTCCGTGGTGGAACCGGTACCCGCGTTTGGCAGCGAAGAATGTATCGAATAAATAGGAAAATGATCATAATTGCCGTATCAAGCGAGACAAGATATTTAACGAATTAGACGGAAGTAATCATTATAATGATGCCATCAAAAAGAATACTCGAAGGCTTCCCGTTGAAGAAACGGATCATAATCTGGGGCTGGACAAAAGACAACCCAAGCTTTTTGTTGCTATTAGGTGGCGAGCAATGGAGGGAGGTTGGATTCCACAGATTTGAACTTCAGAATGAGTACAAGAATCCAGAAATACACCATTGGCCTGGTAACATGGGACATTTCCCCTCCTTCCAGCGTGAGGGCGGCGATCCTTGGGAGCGCCGGCACCGTCATCGCTATAATCGACAAAACAGAGAAGAAGCCAATACTGGAAAACCAAACATTACCTACGCGGACATATTCCACATTAATGCCCCCGAGCTCGCTCGCATGTTGAAAAATCACCCATCCTTGCCCGCGGACTTTCGCCCGGTCGAGGACCCCAACGAGATCTTGAAATTACAAGGCGATCAGCTGCAATTTCTAGATCTCGTGATAAACATGCTCTCAAATCCGCGAATCTATTCCAGGAAGAAAGCTCTCGACATGCTCATCGCTAAAAATCCCCCAAAGAGCCTCTACCAGCGATTATTGCAAATTGGAAGCTCAGAATTCATAAGTGGTTTGTTCTTACAATTAGCAAAGGTGGCAAACCCGGTATTAAAGGAGGAAGCCACCGCCATTATCGTGGATGAAATCGAGTGGGTAGGTCCAGCATATGCTAACGGAATACGTCGATGTGCCCGATTGTATCTCGTGTCCATTGATGCTGTTAAACGACAAAAACAAATCGAAACTATTCGCAATTCCGTGCCACGCATGAACATGTGGCCCAAGATGAAGGTTGTATTGGAATCAGATAACAAATGGCTTAAGAAAAGAGCGGGTCCGATAACCGATCCCGACCAGCCTGTACCAAGGAAGATAATCGATGAAGTAATGCGCAGAAATGATGACGAACCCCCGATCGAGCCAGGGCCGTTTAATACCGAGAAAGGGGAATTTCGCTATATCGATTTCAAGCATACAATGCAAATGGCTGAGATTTTTGATTTGCCCGATGTCATCGGCAAGCTCGCGTATTTCTTGGACACGCCTCCGATTAATGAGCTAATCGATTTTGATCAAAAGTCAACCTTGAATTATTTCCAGCGATACATCGTACGGGTCATCAACAAGTATGCGCGGGAATCGGACGAAAAGTTCCTCAAAGTGTTCAAGCAGCTCATGCTCAGTTACACCCCGGATGATTACGTGGGCAGGAAATACAAGGACGAGTTTGCTACGAATGTAATTTTGACGTATTATCTCTATAATTCGTCGAATTTTAACCTGTTGCATGTCAAAAACAAGATTCCCAGCCCCGATTGGCAAACTTCGACGGAAGAGGAGGATATCGAGAGCTGGGAACGGATCGAGTTCATGCCTGACCTCTGGGATCGGCACCTTACTTTCGTGGCCGAGCTAGCCAGAGATGCGAAGATCAAGCCCATATGGCGGTTCGCTTACGTGATATTAAGCAAATCACCTAAAGCTCAAGAGTTTTTCACCACAGGACCAATCCGACTCATATCAAGCCTCGTCGCATCTCCATTTATGCCGCTAACAGACTTGGCAAAGCAAAAACTCCTTCAACGGGTAAATGCCATGGTAAACTTCGATCCTGACACCTTGCTCGCCCTCATCGATAATTTCGACCCCCAGATCCAAGGCATGGCCAACAACTTTTATACGCGCACTCACGGCACCATGACTCCGACGCTCGTCGGGCGGCTCCTCCTTTCACAGAATGCACCGATCTGGCGTGCAGCAATGGAGGAATCCATGGCTAGTTTCAACCCGTCCCAATTCGCCGACCTCGTGAAAGTCTTACTGAACGAGATACCTTCCATCATCCGTGAAAAGAAGGAAATGCTAACCGTGCTTCTTGGGACGCTCTATTCGTTGATAGACAAGGTACGAGCCATACCATCGGTAGATCGTAAGGATTTAGCAATACTGATACTGGACGCTTTGAATCGCGAGCCCTCTGTACCAGAATGGCTGCTTCGATTCCTCCAGGACATCATCTTCACCATCCCGCTTGAGGATTTACTCGTGTTCGAGTGGCCATCGGGTATCTCGGCGAATTACCCGACAATGGCCGTGCTTCTCGAAGTTCTTGCGAGCCGGCGGATTCCTTCCGATACCGTGATCACGGATGTCACCCGGAACGGGTCATCTCGAATGGTGAACTTGCTCGTCGAGCTCGTGGGGACACACGCGAAGGAAACGCCAGGAGCATTCACCAGTAATCAGCAAACCATGCTGCTGTTATTCGAATCCACGATCAAACCATTGAACGACGTCGCCGCAACCCTCGTGGCGAACTTGCCACCAGATCAAGTAAAACTTCGAGACGAGCTGATCGCGCTCGCACTCGATTCTCCGGTCATTCAAGCCTTCCGGTTCGGTCTCGCGAGACTCGAAGCCATATACGGCGAAAAGATTCCCAGGGATCTCATCGTGCGGCTCATGGAACACGGCGCCCCCGAGGTAAAAGGATTCGTCGCCCGCAAATGCGCGCACGTGATCGAAACCCTTGGCGATGGTGACGTGGATCTCTTCATATATTACGTGAGAACCTTGCTCTTCTTGCCGAACCGATGCTCTCCAGATAAAAATTACTTGTACCAGCGGCTCGTGGAATTTGCAACGGTACACCCGAATCACGCAACAGTCGTGGAAAACTTGTTGCTCGAGCTGGGTAGCACGAGCGTGAGGCTGGAGTCCGAGAGAGCGCTCGTCGCCTTGGCAACGATTCACAAGGTAAAACGGACTGCCGTGCAGTCCCAGGAGGTGCGATGAAATGGAATTCAACTACAATTATTCTTCACCGTCCATGTATACTGTAAAGGATAACAAGGCGATACTCGGTCTAAGCCCAGACTTATCTCGACCGGAACGCGTTTCATTCGTCGGCAAGCTCAAGAATCCCTTGCCATTCCGCGACGCGATGCTAGTCCTCCGCGAGATCGTGATCTCGGATGCGCGGAAAAAAACGAAGAAACGGGAAGAATTTTTCACGTGGCTCACCCAAGAAGTGAACAGGCGTGCCATACTGCACAACGAGTTTCTCGGGAAAGAACGGGACCAGCTATCCAAGGAATTCGTTGGAATTTTTGATGAAATCCAAAAAAAGCAAGAGAAACTCAAGAGCTTACGGAAACGACAGCACGAGCTTTCCACAGCGTTGGAAAAATACAACGTGTGGTACGATTATAACAGATTGTACTCGCAATTTAACGAGTTTCTCAGGACGAGGGACATCCAGCTGTATTATGCCCTTGATCCCGTTATCTCCGTGCACCCGGACATCGTATGTTTCGAGGCATTTTCGAAAGACGAGTCCATCTATGGAAACTTGTCAGTCGATCGCACCGAGTTTGACATCACGGGAACACCCCAACTCGGCACCACGAATATTGACTTCTCGGCGAAGCTTGGCAAGGAAATCGAGAGGTTCCGTTCCTACAACGAGCTCGAGCTTGCGGTTAACCCCGAAGGATTTGCCGTCGAGACCGGAGTCACGGCCAAGCACGTGGAAAAGAAGATTGACTTGCCCGAGTCCTGGGTGAAGGGCTTCAACCAAGTCTCCACCGCCGCGGGATTGTCAGGGATAGAGGTGAATCTCTCGCCGGCAGACTTTTACGCCATATGCACGTTCTTGCGGCGGCATCGGGCACGTAAGAGCCCGCGTGCCACGATCTGGACTCTTGATCCCGGGAAACCGATCAAGATCTTGTTCCAGCCCTGGAACACTGAGATCACGCTCGCATCCGTTTACAAGGGCGCCAGCAAGCAAGTCGAGAAGATCTGGGGAAGCCGTCGATGGCTCGTGCTCGAGCGGCTCGTGCCCATCGCGAATGGATTCAAGCTCAAGATTCTCGGGTTCGGCATGCCCATGTTCGTCATCGCCGACATCGGTGGACTCAAGATGACCATTGGTTTCTCTTCATGGTCGTCGAATGACTGGGCGCGCGGCACGGCCTTCAATATCATGGCTGGATTTTTGAACCAAGGAGACGCAGCGGTCGGCGAAGCGTTGAAACGTGAACGAGCCATGTCATTCGAGCAGCTTTCCAAGCAATTTAACTCGCTATCATCGGCACAAGTGCAAGCCGGCGTCGGGATGCTTATGCGCCGTGGCGAAGCGTACTTTGATCTTGCCCAAGGGCGATATTTCTACCGTCGTTTGAGCGCGATCCCGCTTCCCGAGTCTCTGTGGGCGCCAAACCAGTTGGAACTCAGCGTCGTGAAACTGCTGGCGGATATCGAGAATCGCCCGTCAATAGCACGTTTCGAGTTTGTCATGGACGGCGAGGGCATGCTGCACGCATCGCTGTACATGGGCGAAGAAACAACAAAGGGATTCCCTGCCCCGCGGACGGGGAAATACTCGACGGGCGGCACGGCAAACCAGCCGAAGGTAGAGGCGCACGTGCTGTTGAACAACGATGGACAAGTTGAAAAAGTCAAGTGCTCATGCCGGGAATTCCAAGAAGGAGAGCGGAACATCTCGGAACCGTGCCAGCATTTGCTCGTGCTGTTCGTGAAAGCGAGGGACCATGCTAACTTGCCACCCGTGATAGGATTGAAGGTGGATGATGTCTTCTCGGAGCAGAAGAAAGCGAAAGTGACCGGGCCAAAAGCAAAGCCCAAGAAAGCACGTCGACGTCGTGATGAAGACGAGGATGAAGATTCTGACGATGGTGAGGACGATGACGATTCCGACGACGAGGGGGATGAGGACTAATCATGAGCAAACCTCCTGAAGAACGCTCCCAGGCTGTTATCGACGCGCATCGTGAGATAATGAACAAAGTCGGCCGCCGCGAGTACGTCTTGTCAAAGATGATAGAATACGGGTTCTGGCCTCGCGATCTCCCGACGCCACTGGAGAGACAGCTAAACGAAACGCCTGAACATTTCCAAGAACGAACCAGGACCGTGGAGGAACACCAGCAAATCGTCCGGCAGATCAGCGATTTGAACCTGGACATCGACCGATTGCAGCAAAAATTGATGCAAACCCGGGAAGCCTACAAAAAAACCTATATCCCGCTAGGGACCATCAAAAAACTCGTCGCAAAGGAGATTATGGCTGAGAGCAAGCGTCGGCGGGCGGAACGAAAAGCGCAGCGGGAACAGCTCGTGAAACAACGCAGCGACGCGTGGAAGAAGAAAATGGCCGAGGAGATTCTCTTCATTGGCAGAGGTTACTCCTCGTTCCTCAATGATCGGGTGTGTAACGAGGCGAAGTTGAAGGCAAAACAGCTACCCGTGATCACGGATGGTCCCGGGCTCGCCAAGTTCCTGGGAATTTCGTTCACGCAGCTCCGGTTCTTATGCTATCATCGTGACGTCATGACGAAGGATCACTACGCGCGTTATTCTATTCCCAAGAGAAAGGGTGGTATGCGGGCAATTGCCGCGCCGATGCCCTTGCTCAAGCATATCCAGCGGGAGATACTCGACAACGTGCTCGTGAAAATTCCATCCTCGAAATTTGCACACGGTTTCATCCCGGCGAAATCTGTTATAACGAACGCGTCCGTACATGTAACGCCCCAAGCAGGCACGGCGAACCAAGATCCCGCCCTCGTAATCAACATGGATCTCAAGGATTTCTTCCCGACCATCAGCTTCGAGCGGGTCCGGGGCATGTTTAAGGGGCTTGGATATTCCGGGCACATTGCATCCTTGCTCGCCATGATTTGCACGGATTGCGACCGGGAGAAGATTCCCGTTGATAGTGGAACCAAATATGTTGCCACAGAGCACCGGAAGCTCCCGCAAGGCTCACCAGCAAGCCCTATGATCACGAACGTGGTTTGCCAGCGCATGGACAAGCGTTTGAACGGCCTGGCGACGAAATTCGGCTTTTCATTCACGAGATATGCGGATGACATGACCTTCTCCCGCGCTTCCGCTGATGACGTGAATATTGGACGATTTTGCTTGTGGGTGAAAAAGATCGCGGAGGCAGAAGGCTTCAAGGTTAACGAAGAGAAGACCCGTTTCATGCGCAAGCACCAGCGACAAGAAATCACGGGCGTCACGATCAATCGGGGCAAGATGGGCATCCCAAAGGTATGGATCAAGCGTTGCCGTGCCGCGATTTACAACGCGACCAAGATGGCCAAATCACGGGGGAAAATACCAGCGGAAATACTTAACGAGGTGCGTGGCATGGCCGCATGGGTAAGCAGCGTGGCACCAGGCAGGTACCAGAAGCTGCTGGATCAAGCCAAGGCCCTGTTCAGCACGCAACAACCTGCAAAGCAACCCAAAGCACCAGAGAAACGAATCAAGGTTCCGGGTGGATATTTACAAGGTACCAATGTCATCATCACGACGCCACCCCCGCCACCGCCCACGTTCGCCCCGCCTGCCATAAAAACGCAAGGTGGTTTTTCGATCAAGGGGATGGCGATTTACATTACGGGCGTGGTGCCAGGTTACACGAAGGATACGCTGGAGGAATTCGTGAAAAAACACGGCGGCATTTGGAAGTCATTCGGCAAGAATCTCGATTTACTCGTCATTGGTGACAAACCAGGCCCTGACAAGCTCCAAAAAGCCTTGGAATTCGGCATCAAGACCATATCTGCTAAGGATTTCTTCGCAAAGATCGAGAACAAGCCTGAACTCGCGAAAAGGCTCTCCGTCGCGCCCCAAGGAAAATATCGCGTGATCCTCGTCAAAATAGATGTTCCTATCAAGACCTTGGTTACCGAGCAAGGCTTGACATTCAAGCCTGGACGAGGTTTCTACGAATTCACAAAACCAGAAACTATATCAAAGGACAAGATCATCTTGCTGATGAAAAAGGACACGGGCGAGATTCTCGAAGGCGATACGGCAAGGGAAGTCGCCGGCCTCCCGAAAAGTGGCGAGGGGAAGGTAGATCCCGCGTCCTTGCCCGAATATCGCGTGTTCATCCAGAGCACCTCGAGCAATCGCGTCTTGAAGGGTGGCACAACGTTCCTATATGAAACTGACTAGCTATTTCTTTATCCCTACAAATAGTCGAAATCCTTTTATGCACACCGCGAGAATTTACTAAATGGAATCCTTGGCAATCATGCCCTGGTGTCGCGCCAGGACCGACTCTTTGCCACACATTCGCCATCAGGTCGAGCGTCACTCGCTAGGTGCTGTGTGGGTTACCTGACTATGGATCCTGCGGTTGGTCACCCACACTGCACCGACGCTAAAGTGTCTCGCCCAGATGTGAGCCTCGTTAGCAAGGATTCTTTTCTTATTTTTTCCGTCGTTCGATTGGCAATTGCTTGTATGAATTTTGTAACAATCTTTTTATAGACCCAGAAGAAACTATACCGTGGAATCCTTGGCAATCATGCCCTGGTGTCGCGCCAGGACCGACTCTTTGCCACACATTCGCCATCAGGTCGAGCGTCACTCGCTAGGTGCTGCGTGTGTTACCTGAAAATGGATCCTGCGGTTGGTCACACACGCAGCGCCGACGCTAAAGTGTCTCGCCCAGATGTGAGCCTCGTTAGCAAGGATTCCTTTTTTCCCCTTTTAATTGGATTACGACTTTAATATCACGAAAATATTGCTTGAAAAGTAGTTATTTCCTCGTTCGCAAAGATATCACGAATACTTAATACGACGATATAAGTCCCGGGACGCTTATATGTGTGTGTCGCCGTAGTGCTCGTTAATTCCACGATTTTTCGCCCGGCACCGATTTTTCTGAACGAGTAATCACGTGCATAAAAGCATTGTTGATCGTTATAATCCCAATCAATCGCCCAGAAATCGATAAGATCAAGGCCGGTTACGCTGTTATTTCTGGCTTCACCATCGACATGGAACTGCTTGAATTTGATTCTGATGGTTCGAGATTCCTGGTCGATTTCTTGCTGAAAATCAAGCGCGGGCTGCTTGTCTTGCGAAGGCGGGTATGCCTTTGCAGGGGCGATAGTCAAGAAATGGAATGGTCGCGATCCCGGACTTTTGTATTGCAGGATACGTTTCATATTCTCGTTAATAGCGTACGCTCCGATATCGACGCCGATCCACTGGCGTCCCAACGCATCGGCCCTCGCGATGGTCGTACCCGAGCCTGAGAAGAAGTCTGCCACGATGTCGCCAGGCCGTGAACACAGCTTGATGACCCGGTCCAGGAGGGCTTCTGAATTCTCGGTTGGATACAAAGTTTTCTTAGTTTTCTCGTAGCCCGTGATATCTATCCACAGATTGTCGTCGTCGGCTTCGATCTCGGCCGGGTCCGGGTCCTTGCGGCGAACTTTCACCACGGCGTCGAAATACCGGGACTTCGACGATACCCTGTATAAGAACAAGCTATCGCTCTGCACGATCAGGTGGTTCTGGCCTTCCAGAGCCTTGGCGCTGACGGTCTTGTTGATGCGCCGGACGAGAAACTCGCACAAGAAGTTGGATTGCCCGAAAACCTCGTCCAGCACGGCTTTTGCATAATGACCGTAATGATAGTCGTACCGCACGGCGATGAAGCCTGCTTCCTTCAAGAGCATTTTCATCAGCACCGCGCGCTCGTGAAACCACTGGCAGAACGCATGTGTGGGATTGGCTGGCGACAGGATGTTCGGGTAAGCCACGTCCTTGATGATGCGGTTTTTTTCTTTAACTCCCCTTGCATCCTTCTTGCCCGTGGGGATGTCCATGTACTCGTCGGTGCCGGTATAATAGGGGGGGTCGATGTAGATCAGCTGGAGTTGTTGCTTGAATTCACCGAGCAAGCTCTGCATAGCACGGAGATTGTCACCCAGGATCAATAAATTATTCATCATGGTCCCGGGATCACGTGCCGCGTGGCTCTCCGCGTGATCAGACGCAAGGTAGGTCTGGCACATACGCAAGACACCAGCCGGGATGATCTTGCTTGCGATTTGTTCCCACCTTACCTTGATACCGTGATTTCCTTGCAGCGGGGGGTCTCCAGGAGGAGCATATTCAAGAGAATTCTTACCACTCACCGCCAATTCTACGACGGGTAGATAATTACTTATAAAAACCCCGCGGCATTTCTCGATGGCCGCCTCCCGCGGGTCGATCCCGGCGTAAACACGGCTCGACGTGGCTGCAATCCTCGCGCATTCACCCGAGCCCGAAAACACGTGCAAGATGGCATCACCTTCCTGGGAAAAGGTCTTGATCACGCGATCATAGATGGCGGCTTGCAATTCCCAGCCGAGATCCGTGAACGCGTGGGACTTGATGTCGAGCCAGTTGTTGTCAACGATGTGCCCGTGCCCCACCTTGACCCAATACAGCGGCTGCCCTTGGCTATTCAGCTTTACCATGAATGTGCCCGGCTCGGTTGGGTGCGGTGTTTTGCACATCGCGTCGATGGTCTCTTGCTTGAATTTCCAGTGGCTACCGACGGGCGGCACGATGACATGCTCGATACCTCCGAGCCGAAAGACACGTTCCGGCCCTTGTCCCTTCGAGAAGAACGTGTGCCAGTACCCGCCGGATTTCTTGTCCTTGTAGGACGGGATGATCCTCGGCTTCGGGTTCCTCGAATACACAAGTAGTACGGAGAAGACTTCCTTCGCGAGGTAGGTTTTTTTTGGCGCGTTGGCCGCGTTATTGCGATCGCCGGTGCTGCCCGGGACCGCCTGGTAAAACGGGGAGGAGATGTACACCTCATTCACGAAACTCGAAGGGGCCATGATGTTGTCCATTAAAATCTTCACGTAATGGCGATATCTCCCGCAATATTTGACGATCAAGAATCCATAATCATCCACCAAGTCCCGAAGAGAGCTCAAGACGCCGTTCAACGCGCTGAAATAGGCATCCACGTTCCCTGAAGCGAAGATCGCCGAGCGTGACCCGCCGAGCCACCCCGGGGGCTTGTCGCGTGTTGCCGGGTATGGCTGGTTCGGTCGCGGCATCTCGTCGATGGCGGGATCTTTCCAGATTGGTAGATCGAGCATGATAACCTGGTACTTTTGCGGCGCGGGAGCTTGAGAAGCCACGAGTCCACGAAGGATGGCCTGGATGTCGCGCCCGTGCAAAAGCAAGTGCTGGGCTGGTTTCCCGGGATCGCCGCTTTTCACAAGAAATTGCACCGGCGAGCACTCCGGGACTGCCGATGCTGGGCGGTCCTTGTCATCCCAAGTAATCATGGCCAGACCTCGCTTGATACGACAATGTGGATGCCGATGGATGATATATTATACCAGATTGATATATGCCTTTTCGTGATGGTGGCTCCTCGGGGTCTTCGGATTATTTTTGAAACGAGCAAGCAATTTCAAGGAGATAATGAGTGTTACCAGGTGAAGTGAGCTCCGTGAGACTGCACGAATCCCTCCAAAAAGGCGTTGAAAAGCTATTCTTCAAGAATCGATCGACGATCTGGAGCAAGCGGGTCGCCTACATGATCGGCAACGTTATCCTCATGCTGGTCTTGTTTTACGTGGTGCTGAACACGATCGCCTACGACTGGACTGGCTCGCTGTACCCGGAAGGGACTGGCTTCAGGCTGGACTGGATGTTCGGCGGGCTGGACGCGGCGATCCCTTTCGTGCCGGAGATGGCGATCTTCTACATCTACTTGTTCTATGGGGCAGTCATTTTTACAATGATCTATTTCGGGTTCATTGCATCGGAAAAGGGGTACGCGCTGGGTTGGTCGCTTGTCGTGATCAATCTTATCGCGATCATCGTGTACATCTTTTTCCCAGTGTCCACCCATTGGTACCGGGTGGACTTGCTGGCGCACCAGTTGACCGGGAACCCGTGGGCAGAAGCCGTTTATCATGTCTTCGCGACAGACACCTCTTTCAACTGCTTCCCCAGCCTGCACGCTGCCGTGTCGACGGCGGTCGCGTACACGTGGTATCGTTATGCCCGGCTGAAGCGGATGGGGATCAGGACCGTGATGAGCATCGTGATGGCCATCATCGCGACGGGCGTGATCTTGTCAACGCTGTTCGTCAAGCAGCATTACGTCGCCGATGAAGTTTCCGGGTTCTTGCTGGCGTACGTGGTGTCGCGGATCTTGTTCAACAAGCTCTGGAAGCCGCTCGAACCACAAGAAACGAACAAAAAGTAAGTTAGCGAGGCCAACCCAAGATTCTATTTCTCCGCATCTTTTAAGTCGAATGCCTTCAAGCCTTCCGTGCTTTCCGCTGGAATTGGCGGGAAGGAGAATGGATCCTCGTCGATTTTTCCGTACACGGCGTCAAGCTTGGGATACAAGTGAAGGGTCATCTCGATGGCATTGCAAATCTGGAGGAATTGCTGGAGCTCGGCGTCCGTGATGGCCCTCGTGATGTGCTTCTCTTTCGGTTCCGCGGAATACCGGCGGCCTTCGAGCCATTGTTTCAATTGCTGGATGTTGCCCATTTCATACTCCCACATTGGCGTGATAATGCCTCCGACCCAGAAAGTTGCCTCATTTATCGATGGCGAGCTTGCCGCGAGCTTGGATGTCTTGGTGACATCGTTAAAATAAACCCGGCGTTCTTGCTCCACGTATGTCGGCTTGACAATCCGTTTATCTGCACAGGTCCCGACCGCCCGCGTCGATGTATCCAGAACTCTTGCATCTCGAAGGAGATGATAGCTCGCTAGCAACCGCCCGAGCTTTGCCATGCTACCGAATAGTGCCACGCCATTCGGAAAGGGAATGCGCGGAAAGTCCTGGCGCAAAGTTGGCGTATATTTCGTTCGATAACTTGGCGTGTTCAAGATGCCATAAATGTAATAGAAAAT
>JAUQYW010000067.1 GCA_030587525.1 Candidatus Sigynarchaeota archaeon
CTTTGAGTGAGATGATTGTGTTTTCAGGGAATCCCGTGGCGAGCATTCGATGTGCGAGAACGTGGGGCCGAGAATATGAGGGCAATCGGGGCAAAGGCAGTATCACCACGTCATAAAGAACCATGAACCTTATAATCCTATATTTCTAACGGCGACGATGGTGATCGCGCGGTACAAGAACTCAATCGACTCGGCGTAGAAAACCGCGGTTATAGCTTTTAATCGGGGGATTATCATTCGTCCTCCGAGCTTGTAGCTCAAAAAAAGGTGGCAAATTATGATCGAATGGATTTTCATTGGAATTGGTCTATTCATCTTTTTTATCTGGTTCGTGGCAGGCCTTCGGGTTATCCAGCAGTGGGAAGAAGGCCTCGTGTTCGTGCTCGGCAAATATAAAGGGAAGCGTATGCCCGGTCTCACGTGGATCGTTCCTGGTGTTACTCAAGTTTACAAGATCGACACGCGCATAAGGACTATGGACGTGACGCCTCAAGAAGTGATCACGAAGGATTCGGCGACTGTCATGGTGGATGCTGTTGTCTATTACAAGGTTTTCGACACCATGAAAGCAAAGCTCAATGTCAAGGATTTCGAATACGCGGCGACCTTGCTCGCCCAATCCGCATTGCGCGACGTCGTGGGTAAAGGAACGCTGGATGACTTGCTCATCAATAAAAAAGAGATGGGAATCGCGATCCTCAACAGCATCCAGGAGCCGACGGACGTGTGGGGCGTGAACATCACGAGCGTCGAGATCAAAAACGTCGAAGTACCGCTAAACATGAAACGGGCGATGGCAAAAGAGGCGGAAGCTATAAGGGAAAAGCGGGCTCGCCAGCTCAAGGCCGAGGCAGAGGTCGATGCGAGCAAGAAGCTTTCAGATGCTGCAAACATCATTTCACAGAATCCGCTCGCGATGCGGCTGCGGGAGCTCCAGACTTGGCAAGAAATCGGCGCGGAGCAGAATAGCCTCATGATCCTCATCCCATCGGGGCTAGAGGGGTTTGCAAGTAATATAGCTGCAGCGACCGGCGTTAACTTGCTGAAGAATGCTCCTTCTAAACCCATAGAACAGCAATCCCGAACCGAATCTTAAACTTTTTATTTCTAATTTTCATCAATTTCTGGAAATTTAATGAATGACAAGAATATTGGAACTAGATAATTAAGAGCAAATCTGGAAACCATAAGGGCGTAAAAAAATTGCTGATGCAGAATATGCATCAGGGATGCATATTCGGGATGACTCCGATTCAAGCAAAGCAAAACGGGAAACGTTAACCCTCACCATCATAAACGAGATCGAGACATTATTTCGGGAAAGCCAAGATATATCCAAGAACTTGCTTGAAATGTACGCCTTGCTATGCCAAAATTACACTAGAATCCGAAACAACGAAAATATAGGCCGTTTCTCAAGTAAATTTGAACGTTTGCTTGGGCAATTACGTGGACCTGCTTGATCGTGCTTTAAATCCGCCCGGGATCACTTGATATACATTTATATATTCTCCGGAAAATCATTGAATGTTTATTCAATATTCTCACATTCTTTCGGAAAGTGGACTAATTATGTCGAAAACACCGACCTGTCAATATTGTAACAGATGGAAAGTGCAGAAAAAATACACGTGCAGCCATTGCGGGCATGTAATCATGATATGCAGCTCGTGCAGCATGACGCATATACGGGATAAATGCCCTGCGTGTAATTGGTTAGCGGGATGGAAGCAAGAGGATATCGAGGACGTGTCTATGGCACACGTGGGCACAGCACTCACGCCTCGAGATATCTGGCAGAAGAAAAAGGACGAGATCGCCAAGCAGCGCGAGGCAGAAGGGGCCACCAAACACCACGGCGTGGAGCTTCCAGGTGAAGAAATATCTGCTTTGCGAACTCTTGAAGATGCCTTGTATTCCGAGATTACACCGCGCAAGGACGGGGAGAGCCCGAGGCCCGAGCAATTCGCCGCCAAGAACGGCCACGTGGTCGAGCTTGACCTCAAGATCAATGATTATCGAGCCGAAAGAGTGAATTTCACCGAGCTCGCCTGCAAGTGCTCCCAGGTGGAGACCTTGATGCTCCGCATGTGGGACGAGAAGGAGGACCTGGCTGGCCTTGCCGCGCTCAAGTCACTGAAGGCGCTGCTCTTCGGCACACGTCAATACAATGGCGAGTGTCCCGACGCGCAGCTCGCCGTGATTCTCTCACTCGCGGGTTTGCAAGAGCTCAACATCGCCGGGATGGCGATCAACCCGAAGTTGTTTGGCGAGAACATTGGCAAATTGAAAAACTTGAAGAAACTCAGGCTGGCAAGCGTCAGGAACATTAATCAGTTCCCGGACAGCATGAAGGAGCTCAAGGCCCTCGAGGAGATCGATGTCACCGGCACCAAGTTACCCGGCGTTGGCTGGCCCGGCTGGTTAGCAGAGTTGCCGAAGCTCATGCTCGTTCACAAGGATATGACGCAAGGCGGCCTCACCTTTGGAAAGATACAAGGCGTGCTGGAAGGGAGGAACCCCGCTGCATATCCCAAAGCAAGTTTCAAGGACAAACTCAAGAAGGGCGTGGTGGGTATGCTCGAGACTGCCGACCCCAACGTCTCGCCGGATAAGCAGCGCGAGAAGTGGAAGGAAAGCTTACCTGAGCCTCTCAAGAAGGGCTGGTCCGGCATCAAATAAGGGCTTATTTTTTTTGAATACTCCTTTTTTCGCTCCAAATTTCATTTTAAATATCAGGCTTGATGCTCTTGATGAAGATCGCTCGCTTGAAGCTGGATTGCACATAGATAACCCTTTCAAATCCCACGTACTCTAGCAAAGCCGGAAGAATACCGGTAAAATGATCCACGATGGTTTCCGTGAAATTTCCAGCGATCGTTTCCATAAAATTGAAGTACAGGAACAAACCGAGTTTCACCGCGGTTACGAATGACAAGGATCCATGTTGTGTCGGGATACCAAAATCAGCGATGATGAATGCACCACCAGGTTTCAAGACCCGCCAGATCTCCTTGAAGCCGCTGTATTTCAACACGCGGTTCAAATGATGCACGACCATAGTGCACAAGACGACATCGAATGTGTTGGATTCGAACGCAAGGCGCTCGATGGTTCCTTGCTTGAAGGAAATATCCACGGCGCCGTGTTTAGTCATCCCCCTGCTAACACGCTTCCGCTTAGCAATCTCAAGCATTGCGGGAACTGGGTCGATGCCCGTGATGGTAGAACCCGGAGCCGAGTGCGCCGCAACCGCCATCGCCAGCTCACCCGTGCCGCAGCCCACGTCCAGCACACGAAGTGGCCTGCTCGCGTCGATACCTGCAACACGGAGGTTCTCGATGCGAAACTTGTTTCCGTATCCAATCAAGCGTGTACACCCGTCGTAGAACCGCGACCAGAAGGAAAACTGTAGACCACCTTTGTTATCTGCCATGTTTCTCCTCCTATTCGTTTGCCGATTCACTAACATTTTATACAAGGTATATTTCAACCTTGTTGATATATCGCATAGTTCAATTAAAATAGAAAGATGATGATCATGTCCGCTCCACCGATGACGCCTATTAAATTCGACCTCCAAACGCGATTCGGGACGATCTATGACGACGCAGAAAAAGCCGCGATAGTGGAATGCCTGGCACGTGATGCCCCGACCAGTGGCAAGTCAGTCGTCGAATTCGAGAAGAGATTTGCAGAGATATGTGGCACGAAACACGCGATTGCCGTGTCGAACGGCACCGCGGCGTTGCTGGTGGCCTTCAAGGCCATAGGCATCAAGAACGGCGACGAGGTCATCACGACACCTATCACCTGGATTGCCACGGCCGCGTGCGCCGACGTACTCGGCGCGAAGATCAAGTTCTGCGACGTGGATCCCGCCACGATGAACATGGATCCAAAAACTCTCGAACCCTTGATCACCAAGAAGACGAAGGCGATATGCCCCGTCCATTTATACGGCCAGCCCGTCGACATGGATCCCATCCTGGAAATTGCCAAGAAACATAGTCTGTTCGTCGTTGAGGACGCGGCGCATGCACCCGGCGCACAGTACAAGGGGAAAAAGGCTGGCAGCATCGGAACCGTGGGCTGTTTTTCCTTCCACGAGCAGAAGAACATGAGCACGCTTGGCGAGGGCGGCATGGTGACGACCAACGATGACAAGATTAACGAGCAAGTTCGGTTGTACAAGTCGCATTGCACGCGCGTGTTCGGTCAATCCACGAAATACTTGACCTTGAATGCAACCGAATATCAAGGCGAAATGAAGAAAGGCAGATACTGGTTCCAGGACTTTGACGACTGCGGGTACAACGTCCGCATGACCGACATCCAGGGCGCCGTCGGCGTGTGCCAGCTCCAGAAGCTTCCCAAGCTGAACAAGCGACGCCAGGAGATCGCAAATTATCTCACGTCGGAATTAAACCAGGTCTCTGGATTGAAACCCGCTGCCGTGTTACCTGGTGCAGACCCGGTGT
>JAUQYW010000107.1 GCA_030587525.1 Candidatus Sigynarchaeota archaeon
TTTTTCGTGGTTACGATCATTGCCTTCACTTTTTAGTCATTCGTGTCGATTATCAAAAAACTTGAAGGACAGGAACAAGAATAACAACAATCTAGGAAAAATATCCTTCGATAGTTGGGTGAATGTCGGTTAGCATTAATAATTTTGGCCTTTCCGATCGCAGTATGATCGTAACTGGCGATCATTTTCGATTTTTTTAATGATTTAAAATTATTTTTGATGAAACAATCACCCTAATTGCATAAAATATGCATAGGATGGGTTCTTTTTTTTCAAACGACGACGAGAATTGCAGACTCAAAGAAAAAAAGGGTTTAAAGCTTGAATTCCTTGATAATTTCATCGACGCTGTATTTTTCGTGGATGATCTTAGCGATGGCTTGCACCATTTTCGTCGGGTCGTCGGATTGCCAGACATTCCTGCCCATGGCGACGCCGATGGCACCCGCTTCCACGACGGATTCGTAAACCATCGTGAGCGTGTCCCGCACCGTGTTCATCTTCGGCCCGCCAGCGACGATGATCGGCGCCGGGGTTCCTTTCACGATTTCCTTGAAGCTATCGATATTGCCCGTGTACACGGTCTTCACGATGTCCGCGCCGAGCTCGGCACCGACCCGTGCCGCGATGTTGACGACCTCTGGGTCGTGTTCAGCCTTGATCTTCGGGCCGCGGGGATACATCATGGCGAGCAAGGGCATTCCCCAGTACCTGCATTTACTGGAGATTTCGCCCATTTCTTGCAACATTTCCGGCTCGTCATCGGCACCGATGTTGATGTGGATGGATACCCCATCAGCGCCCATGCGAACCGCATCCTCGACGGGACAAACGATGACTTTTCGGTTTGGATCCGGGCCGAGTTTCGTGCTCGCTGAAAGGTGGATGATGAGACCGATGTCTTTCGTGCTCTGCATGCCTGCTGACGAGCGGTGGCCAGCTAATGCAACACCCGCGTGTACAATTACAGCATTAGCGCCACCTTCTGCGACTTGGTTGACGAGCTTTGGCATGTTTTCCAGTCCCTTGATGGTTCCGACGCTCACGCCGTGATCCATGGGAACGATGATGGTTTTTTTCGTGTGGCGGTTCATAAGCCGTTCCAAGCGGATTGCTTTGCCCATTGATGACATGATAAATCACTTGTTTTGATCAAGATGTGGAAAAGAGCATGGTGGGAAAATAATGGGAAGAATCAATCTACTATTCAATCAAAAAGATGCGTGCGTTAAAAAGGTGCGGGTGTTTCCACAGAATCTGGAAACAATGGATATGGCATGAAGCGTGGTGATTCTCATGGAACCCGTCATTCGCATGGCAACCAAGGCAGACATTCCCGGGATGGTGAAATTGCGGCGTGAGCTCCT
The DNA here is from genome assembly GCA_030587525.1 of Candidatus Sigynarchaeota archaeon. Taxonomy (GTDB): domain Archaea; phylum Asgardarchaeota; class Lokiarchaeia; order Sigyniarchaeales; family Sigyniarchaeaceae; genus Sigyniarchaeum; species Sigyniarchaeum tengchongense. The sequence continues at coordinate 1,368 of JAUQYW010000107.1, forward strand.
CGAATATGTGCGAAAAGCGCCTCTCTCTGATGCGGATATTGCCGCGATCCAGCATTTTTACACGACCGTCTGGAATGGCACGAGCCCGGCTTATTTCGTCTGCCCGATCGGGAAAGCCATCGTTGGTCAAGCCGCCGTTTCGGTTTTTCCCGCGCTGCCATCGAGCAAAAATCCATCTGGCCTTTGTGGATATGTCTATGACGTTTCCGTGATGTCATCGGAGCGCCGGAAGGGGATCGCTCGTGCCTTGATAACGGCGCTGTTGTGGTTTTGCAAGGATCACAGGATCGGCTACCTGGCCCTGGATGCGACCGACATGGGCGAGCCACTTTATCGATCGCTTGGATTCAAGGAACCCGAAACCGTTTTCCTCGAGCTCTGGAAGGACGGGCTCGACACGCTCGATGTGGATGGGTGATACCAAGTTTATTAAAATGCACGTGGCGGCTTATTATCACTGCGAGATTAGCCCGCAGTTTATTAAGGCGCTATCTACAAGTTTAAACAGATTGATGTTTTTCTCCGTGATCACAATGAGCGAAGCAAAACCGAAAGATAGCGCTCCGGAAAAAGAAGATAAGGAAAAAGGGAATCCCCTTTTTGGCATGGTCGACAAGGCCCTCGAAGGCATCCGGAAATTCCTCGCCGAGCAAAAACTCTTGAAATTCAGTGATGAGCTCACGTATTTGATGCTACGAAAGGGCATCGATATATTGAAGAGCACGTTCATGCCCATGAAGATCGAAGGGCAGGAAAATGTGCCGGATTTCAAGCCAGCAATCATCACCGGCATCGTCGAGCAGCCCGTGGAACTATTCCTCGCCATGGCCTTGAGCCCTCGAAAAATGCATTTCATGGTTCCCGTGAAGATGTTCGACACTCCCGGTTTGAAACCGCTGCTCGAAGCGATCGGGGCGTATCGCGGGACCACTTCCCAGGATGATATGGAACCCATCCAAAAGACCATCGAATTCCTCAACAAGGACAAGGATCTCGTCGCTATGATTCCCGTCGACAATGGCGAGCGTGAGAAGCTTGAAAAGTCGATATCCGGGGTCTTGAAGTTTGCTGCCGGGATTCCATGCCCGATCGTGCCATTCGCGAGCACCTCGTTGAAAAAATACAAGCTGGGCAAGACCATTCACGTGAAGGTCGGAGATCCGATAACCGTCGATCCCCGTATCAAGCGAGAAGAGCGTCACACGCTCGCAACCCAGATCGTCGACAAGATCCTCGCGATGAAGAAGGAAATCGAGGAGATCAAGGAAGAAGAGCCGTCGATGGCTGCAAAAAAAGAGTGATACCACCAAATCTTTATTTTTTTCATATCTTACTCGTAAGTTGCATCTTTTAGGCTGATCTTTTTATTAGCCCGCGACCAATAGTGTTACGTGGAAGCATCGAACCCGGATGATGCTGGAGGATTTGCCCGACCATGTACGAGGATCTGCTCGCTTTTTTGCTGACGCTCGGTATTGCCGCCGTATTCACGTTCGCGATGCTCTTGTTCGGATCCTTCACCCTCGGCATTTTTCAAAAATTGCGAGATAGCAAGGCAAAGGTTTATGGTCCTTTCCTGGAGATCTTCAAATATACAATCAAGCAACCTTCTGAGCAGGTCACGACATCGGTTTCAGCACGCCGGCTCGTCTTGCTCGCATGGACCGTCTGCACGGTAAGCGCGTTATTGTTTATACCATACGGCAGCTTCTCCATAATGCCGAACATTTTCGGGGATTTCCAGCTGTTCGCCATCTTTGGCTTCTTGATGGTGTATCCCGCCGGCTTGATGGTACTCTGCTTTGTAAGTAGTCGTAAAGCCTCGATCTTGAACTTGAGATTTCTTTCCGAGGATTTTTTCAGCGCGTTCATCACCTTTCTCTTGTCAATGTTTTCCTTGCTCTTGATCTATCACGGCAGTTTCAATTTCACGCACTTTCCATCGCTTATCGAAATGCTCGGCTTCCAGTCTGTCCCGTTCATAGAAATTGGTGATTTTTACCTTAACCAATTTTTCGGGTTGCTGAATCCACTCGCGCTCGTCTCGTTTTTCGCGACCCTCCCTGTCATTTACCAGCCCTTCGAATTCAGCGACGGGCAAGTATCCAAGAAGTGGACACCCCTCGCGGATTTTTCAGCGGGATCCATGGCATGGGTTAAAGTGCTGGGCGTGTTCCGCTTCGTGGTGATGATCGTGCTGCTGCTTGATGTGTTCGCGGGCGGGATGCAAGTCACGTCGACCTGGTACATCGACGTGCCCCTCTTCTTTGCATGCGTCGTGCTCGTGGCCGTGATCCTTGCTTTTGTCAAGTTACGCAGCGGGGCATGGTTGCTGGATAAAAAACTCTCCGGGTTCATTCGCGTGCACACGATCATTGCCCTGGCAGGACTGGTACTTTCGATCGTACTGGTTTACTCGTGATCGCCGAGTATTTCCTTCTCGATCTTTGCCCGGATACCTTTTAATAAACTCGTCGCAATTGCCTTGTCCTTGTGCTCGCAGCTTAACCTGATGGTCGGCGAGGTCCCGGATAACCGGACGAGAAGGAAACCTTGGGAGAACCTGGCCAGTATGCCATCGATCTTGTTTGTTTCGATGACCGCGATCTTCTTTTCCTTCAAGAACGAGATCACGGCAGGTTCCATGTCTATGTCTGCAACCTTCTTGAATCGAGTTTCATCGAGCTCCAGGTTATCATGTATCACGTGGTATTGCGGGATTTTATCGAGCAAGTTTTCGAAAGATCCACCATTTATGGCAGTGATTTCGAGAAGTTTCGCCGTCGTGTAAAGCGCGTCGGGGCCAAGATGAAATCCGGGCCATGTATAGGTCCCGGATATCTCACCGCCGAGCCTCGCGTTGATTTCCTGGGCACGGATGGCAACTGGAATGTCGCCGATACGCGTCCGGGACACGCTGATACCCTTGGCTTTCAACACATCGTCGAGCGCCGTGCTGGAATTGACCGGCGTGACGATAACCGGGCTGCGTTTTTCCTTGTCCGAGCAATAAAATGCCAGGAACAGCAAGATCCGGTCGCCCTCGATGAGAACTCCTTTCCGGTCGATAAATCTGACCCGATCAGCATCGCCGTCGTAAGCAATCCCGAGATCCATTTCGCTGTCGTTGTTCATCATGCGCAGCAATGTTCGGAGGTTAATGTCGTTGGGTTCTGAATCCCGGCCAGGGAAGAGACCGTCAGGCTGCGCGTTGATCGTGACGACGTTAACGCCTAGTTTCTGGAGCATGGTTGGCGCGATTTCGCACGCCGCGCCATTTCCCGGGTCCACGGCGACCGTGACTTTTTTTCCCTTGAAGTCGATGGGTGCATGGATCCGGTCGAGAATCGCCTTGATATGAATGTCATTCGCGTTTGAAATATATTTTACCTTGATGATCTCGTTCCATTGAGCGAGCCGGAAGTTTTTCATCGTGTAAATCTGGTCGATGGCTTCCTCTTGAGCCGGCGTGAATCCCATTCCCGTTTTTTGCCAGATCTTGATGCCTATATACTCAGGCGTGTTGTGGCTCGCGGTTACTTGGATCCCGGCATCGGCATCAAAATGCTTGGTGGCGTACGCCATGGAAGACGTGGTAACGTATGGACTCTCTGCGGAACCTTGAAGGACATAGACCTCGCAACCGCACGAAACGAGCCCTGATATGATGGCATATTGCACGAGTTCAGCGGTCTTACGCGTGTCCCTGCCTATCAGCACGCTGCTGTTTTTGCCGAGATACGTGCCGATCGCCATGCCAATTTCGAGCCATTGCGGTCCTGAAAAATCTTGCGTGAATTTCTTCCGGATTCCCGCCGTGCCGAAGATCGTCTTGGTCATGATCGCCACGAATCATGTATCGCGTAATCAAGGGCTCCTTCGTCCACAAAGGGCCATGAGGCCACGCGTTGTTATATATAGAGAATCACTACTTAATTAAGAAGCCGCGCGGTGGATTCAGCTTCATTTAATTCCGGCGCGGTGAATCAGTCATCGGAGCAAGCACTGCAAAGTGATGTATGCCATGTTTCACCTGATCTCCATACCCGTCTTTGTCTTGTTCATGATTTATGGAACGCTTGTTTTGAAGCATGCAATATTCATTCGCACGACCAAGAATCCGGAAATCCGTGAATTTTTGAACGAATCCACGTTTTACAACGAGGTCTTGCTTGCGGGGCTGTTTTTCGCTTCTGGCGCCTTGTGGCCATTCATCTACGAGCCAACAGCGGCCACCGAAGCAGGCATCGATTTCTTGTACACGATTTCCACGATCATCATCTATCTCGTGAGCGCCCTCTGGTACGTTCAAGGAACCTTCAATTATTTCCGGTGCAGGCGGAACCCGGGAGAGATGCAAGTGCGGCTCGACGAGGAACAGCGCATCCTGGCTAAGTACTATGACGGTTTCCAGATCAGCATTTCCGTCGATGCCAAGCGCAAGTTACTCCACGTGCTTCCGGGAGCGGTCATCATCCTCATCCAATTGGGTTCCTTCATTTTAAGAGACCGTTCAAGTTTATACGCAGACCTCGGCATCAATCGGGAAGCATTCGCGATTTTCGGAGAAACCACTGTCGCATATATCTTTGTCTTCATGATCTGTTATGCCGATTATCTCCGCTTGGTCGCATTTTACCAGCTCCCCCATTGGGCCAAGCGATGGTTCTTCTCATCCGTCATACGCGCGGAAATGAAGACCTTCGTGTCCTCTTGCGCGCTCGTCTTGACCTTGACCCCGTTCTTGTTCGCGCCCGTGCAGATCTTCGTGAGCGTGGCATTCGTTTCTTCATTAGCAGATTCGGCGGCCAGTTTAATCGGCCGACGATTCGGCAAGCATAAATTTCCCAAGGGGTCTTCAAAAACGGAGGCCGGCTACATTGCAGGAACATCGAGCGCTTTTTTGGCCGTGCTCGCGTTTTCGAGCATGTTCAATTACACTGCAATGCCGTTCTTGCGGATATTTTATCTTGCATGTGCTGCCTCCGCCGTATTTTTCCTGATCGACGCGTTTTCACGAAATTTAAGCGATAACATCCTGAACCCGCTGTTAACGGGTGCCGGAATGCTCGTAGTCTTCTTTATCGTGTAAATCGCTGTGGACTATTTTTTCAGAAATTTCGTGCACATGGCATGATGATAAAAGGCGACTTCGATGAAGTTGAATGACGGTTGTAACGAAAGGACTGAAT
>JAUQYW010000118.1 GCA_030587525.1 Candidatus Sigynarchaeota archaeon
TCGTGATGATGGCAATGCATAATGAGATGATCCCCCCATAGACCAGGAAGCTTAAATCCATACTAGAAATCAGAATAACCACCGCAAGAATCCCAAATATGAGAAATAATTTCGAATTGCTGTTTTTCATAGTTTCTTAATCTCCTTTCAGTACTGCCGCTCTCAAGAAGCGTCATCATTCTTTTTTAGTTTCCTCGATATTTACATGGGAGATCGTTAGAACGATGAGCATGGAAGATAGTGCCTCGATCGAGATGATTATGGTGTATATAGCTTCCATTGATAAGTCAAAACAAAACATAATAATAATCCCAGGACCAAGAATAATAAAAACAAATAATCCCAGGAGTATCAATAATATCCAGAACATTCTTTTCGCCAGCTTAATGAGGCGCTCCTGATCTTGATAAGGAACGCTATTTTGACGTGAGGCCCCTTGATTCTTGGAAATTGTGAATCGCTTTAGTTCCATAATGAAAATGAAAGCCAATAATGCGCCTAAAGTGACAAAGAATGTCGTCCAAATTTCAGGCGAGCAATCCAACCCATAGCAACTGGTCACCGTTCCATTGATGGAACGATAACCTCCCAATGCCCCACCTAATGTTCCGAGGTATAACATGGACAATGCGTTCAGGCAAAGCCACATCCAGAGGAAAAAAAGCCCGACGCCTAAATTCGGTGCTGCTCGCGGTTGGTGCAGGCTATTTCTTCATGATTTTTTTCTTCTGCCTTGAAAGGGTGATCCATTTCAAGCTGCCCTTGCTTTCCGCGTTTGGAAGGAATGGCTTGTTGCTCTACATGTCGTGCCTTGTCTTTTTTCTGATGCTCGTTGGATCGGGGATTTACGATGCGATCACGCCGGGCACCGCGTGGCTTGGCTTGTTGCTCGTGATCTCGGTCTTCGTAGTGCTCGCCGGGATTGCCACGACGCTCGACAAGCGGAAGCTGTACTTGCACTTGTGATAAGCAAGACGCGCTGGTAAAAAGGTGATTTCGGGAAGTCGGCTTCCCGGGATGGCTTCCAAACCCGGTGTTTTATTGAGATTCGAGCCCGCTACGCCCCGGATTTGATCTTGAGAATTGGTAATCGATTCGAGGGAGGACAAACATTAATATGGAGATTTGAAGAAGGAATTATGGGTAGACGAGAATATGAGCATCGAAGATCGGCACGACGTGCTGGGCAAGAATGGCGAATTTCCGGCCAAGGATCTTCTGAAGATTAAAGGTGATGTTGAGAAAAAGGATAGTCTCGTGGAAGAAATAAAAAAAATGCAAAGAAAATCCTCGTGTAAGATAACCCCAGGCACGATTTGCTGCATTGGAATCGTGATCGCGTTCATCTGGCTTATCGTGATCTCCAGTCTTCATGTAAACGGTTCATTTAACTCGTGGCATCAACCGTATTTGTATTTAATACCGTGGGGATGTGGAGTTATTCTTGTTCTCTTCGCCATCGCTGCTACCGTGGGATATCGACACCAGCGCGCGACCGAGCAACCTTACTATGTTGTAAAATAAAAATTGCCGTGCCATATGCCGTAAGCTCGGGATCTGCTCACAGAAAATCCTCCAGCGTGCGAAACGCCGACAGCTCCCCCTTCCGCTTCCGCTTCCACGCTTTCTGCTTGATGGTGAATTCCTTGGTCACCCGTTCCGGCGCTTGCGGGTGTTTCACCAGCCGGTATTCGGTTACGGTCGTCGTCTCCGACTGTTGCCGCCGCGTCACCGCCACGATGCACCCGGCGAAGTGCAGCAGGTTATTCCCGCCCACCGGCTTGAACACCGACCCCCGCGCCACCGGCGACGTCGCCACGACCCACGCCTGCGGCCGTTCCAGGCACCGCTTGATGCCGCCTATCATCTCTTGCAGCCCCTCGAACGACCGCGGGTCTGCAGCATCCATCTGCGACGTGAGCCCCGACAGCAGCACGACTGACCCCGGCGCCGCCAGCTCCGGCACTTTCTTGGCCACGATCTCGACCGTCTGGTCCCAGTTGAATCCCCGTGCCAGCACCACCCGGTCAAGTGCCACGGCCGGGTCCATGCCGAGCGCCCGGGCTTCAGATGCCATGTCGTGCGGATCGGTCGCGTTGTCGAACAGCCCGTAGACGACCCGCTCGCAGCCCAGGCCTCCCTTGTCCGCGGGCAATTGGCACGAGATGGCCACGTGCATCAGCACCCGCGCCAGCAGCCACGTCGGCCCCGCCAGCACGTGCACCACTCCGGGCAAGATGCCGCCGGTCGTCGTGGCCGGGTCGCCCTTGTCGGCCGGGAAGTCCGGCGACAGCAGCGCGTCCAGCGCCGGCGTGCCGGTCTTGAGGCGCGGCTCTGGCCGCGTGCTCAGCAAGTTGCTGGATTCGATCACGCGTGCATGTCACGCCCGAGCACACATCAAGGATGAGGGAGTATGCAATTTGTGAAGGATGCGGGAACGAGGTTCCGTGCGCTAGATAGGAACCCGGAATCGTTTAATTTCTCCCGGGTGCCATGACCAACGCAGTTGCCGCGAAGGTGCCATGACCAACGAGCCCGGGCGCGAGCAAGAAAGAGGCGAGAAACTGCGCGATAGCGATTAATCTTCACCTTCTGTTTTATCCTTGACGCCGCGAGCAATGCGGTCTTGCCTTTCCGCTTCCTTCGTGATAGCTTCCTCGCGCGCCTTCTCGTCGTCTTCGGGCTGCTGCTCTTCATAATCCGTGATCTCCTCCCATTCAATCGTTGGATCGGGATGTTGCAGCTTGGTCTTGGCTCTCGATCCCGGTTGCCAAGTGTTGCCTGACTTTCTCGCGGGCGATGGTGAAAGCGCGGGCATCTTGTGCCTCGGTTCCGGCGCTTGCAAGAGCGCGGCGACCCATCCGGCGACTGGCTTTTGCGAGGCAGCAGACACGGTGCGGCAACTCACGTGAAATATCGCGGTTAATCGTTTCTGGGTCATGTTCGGGTCGTGATCGAGCACGGCCTTGATCGCCAGCCGCGTGGCGACCTCCGGGCGGGTCAATCGGCGAGGCATCTATACCGGATATGTTGCATAGTCGAGAGTTATAAAGAACAAGACCAGGATGGTGCGATTTTTCGATACCGCTTATCCGATGAGCAACTTTTCACGAGGGGGAGGTACTCGTGGAGAGAGAGATCAGTTGCTTATTGTTATAAGTTGGTTCATGAACTGGATTTTGACGCTCAAGATGACAGGGCAATAATACCGGATATGTGCGAACACAAACGAGGATGATTCTAAGTGGTCTTGCTAGCACTTGGACTGCGAGCCAAGAATAGCCAGTAAGGTCGAGAAACGAGAGAGAGAAAGCGAGTTAATGAATAAAAGTTGAGAAGGAAAGAGCCTTCACGGAGCGGCCATGGCAGCGATCTCCCTCGCTTGCACGATGCCCACGCAGTCATACCGGTTCATGATGAATTCCATCCGTGCTGATTCGGTCGTGAGCGCGGCGAATTTCTCGTTATGCCGGAGCTTGTAAGCCAAGGCGAACTTCAGCTTGGTAAGCATGACACCCCCCTTGCCCCTGATTTTTAACAAGCGATCCATGTCCATGAAGTATTGATCCATGATGATCGACGATGGAAGATTGCCTGGGACAACGATCTCGTGCAAAACGCCATCCAGACTGAATGAAACGAGGTGCGATGCGACGGCGTCGATCGACGGGAACGCAGCTGGGATGGTCGTTGCTTGTGGATCGAGCGGATCTGGCCAGCGCTTCAGGATAGGTTCGATCTTCGGTGCCAAGCCTGTTGCTGGAAAGCCCCAGCTCCTCGCTCGGCCATCTATGGTCCTCACGTAGTGTACCATGGCCAGGCAACAATATATGACGTGCGCGATCTGCGCTGCCAACTCGGAGCGATAGGGGATGCCGGTCACGTAAAATGCAGCAGCACCAGCTTCCACGCCCTGCTTCACGAACGATTCTAGATGGCGATCCCGGGGCTCGAACACGCTCCCCTTGTGCGTGAAAAATCCCGGGAACACGGGCACCGAGCCAGCCAAGGCTTCGACCTGGACGATGAATGACAGGTCTGGTTGACACCTCGATTTTTTGAAGCGAAGCACCATGTCGGTTTCTTTTTCCATGTCTCTCCATCGAAGCGATTGTTTTTAAGAAAAAATGAGCGATGGAGCGGGAGAAGCCGCGGAGATTTCGTGTTTGAAAAGACGTGTCTTCGACGCGCATTCGAAAAGTGACGCATCGCCGCCGTCGATTGCATCGAGCATCTGAATAGGGGTTGGATGCCGGGGATGCATCGATTATCGTTCCGTCATCCCGTCCCCCGTCCCGTGCATCCACACGCGACCCGTGTCCAGACCGTGCGAGCTAAGATGGACAGCATAATTCTTGTTAAACTTGCTAAGCTTAGCGCATTTACCAAATCCTTATTTCTCAAAAAAAAGCCCCCGGGAGGCTTCCCGACCGAAGGGAGGTGCCAGCGGGAAAGGTTATGGAAAAGACCTAAGATATTTCTCTCGACTCGCGCATTTAAAGTAGCGCATCTTAGCAGCCATGCTCGGTCATTTCAACCTGCAACACCGATCCAGCGCGCACGCGGCGGCACACGTCGCGCAGCATTCACCGCCCAGCACGCAATTTTGCACGTGCGGCCTCGTGACGTCGATCGGCATGCCGCAGAACAGGCAGGCGTGATCAATATTGGTGGTTCGTGTCTCGGTCATCGTGAATTCGCCCCGCATCATTCCAGCTGCTCGACGATCTCCCGCATCAACCGCAGTGCCGTCGCGCGGGGCACCTCGAGCCGCATCTCGCCGATCGACAGCACGACGCTGCCCGGGGCGGCCTGCCGGGGCGCCATCGACGTCACGACGTTCTGCATCGCGGTGCCCGCGGGTACAGGTGGTTGCCGGAGCGCCGCTTGCGCTTTTTTCTCGGCCTTCGCAGCGTTCAGTTTCTGGAGGTTCTGCCAGTAAGGACAGTTCCCGTCGCCGATCTTGAACCCCTCCTTGGTCACGTGCCCCGGCATACCTTTACCGGTCTTGGGGTTCGTTATCTTGAATTCCCAGGTTTTGTAATGGCCACACTGGCCACATTGGCCTGCGTTAGGCTTGTATTGCTTGGTCGTGTCGACGACGAGCCCGTCGCCGCTCGGTTCCACTTGTGTGCTTTCCGTCATCTTGGTCGCTATCACATCCGATCACCACCTATATACCCCGACATCCGTGGTTTGAACCCCCTTGGTCGACAAAATTAGTGAAGAACCCGGAGAGCGACGCAAGCGCCGAACAATACAGATCGACTGCCCGGGGGCAAGGATTCGCTCCGATCGGGCCACTGGCGTTCATTCCACGAGGGCCGTACCGCCAGCCGTGCCTCGCGATGATATAAAGGAAAATCACATTTTGCTTAAAAAGCCACGTCGATCGGTACTTCCATGCAAGACATCATCATTCCCGACTGGTCGGACCTCAACGACGTCATCGCCAACCTCCAGCAGGTCATGGACGAGATGGCCAACAAGCCCGAATTTGCACGCATCGGCCCCAGCGTCGCCCGCGCCATCGCGAACCTCCGCGCCGACCGCAAGCTCGCCGACATGCCGTCCATCCCTACATTATCGACGATGTTTGCCAAAGAAAAGGAAGACGAGAAAAACTTCGCCGAGACCTTCGACTTCCCGAAAACTATATTATCCCGGACATAGAGGATTTCAATTCGAAAGGTGAAGATCATGATGGCTTCAGCCAGAACACTCATTTACAGGCGTATCAATTATAAAGGGGGAGATATCGGCAGCCTTTTGAAAGACCGCGTCAAAAAATGCTGTCAAGATGCAGCAGATTTGCATTCCAAGGGAAAGTTATACACGGTGGATACGATCATCGATCCAACGATAAACATCTTCGATGATTATCAAGGCGAGAGATGTGTCGCTTTGCTATATGGCTATAAAGGCTCGTGTGATATGGACAATCCGATGCTCGCTCGGGACCAGGATCTGCATTTTCTTGCAATTGCGATCCAATCGCTAAGCCGTTTAATCGGATCAACTTGCGGGGGAGTATTTTATCCAGTCGCGGGCTTGTGCAACTTGAGTGCTTATGTCTTGGCATTCTGCCAATCACGGATGCCAGAATCGACGAAATTCGTGAAACAATTGAGAGAAAAACTCGGAGTCGGGCCGGTAAAGATAAGCGTGTCGAAAAAGAACCAGATACCATATTCCTGGTTGAATATCGGGAAAGTTGCCAACGTGGCTCCATCTGAGGTGTATTCCTTGTTCCCCGAGCACATGGTCACGTTTCCGAAAGGCGAAGAATCCGGCGATTCGCTGTGGTTCGAAATTTGATGGTGTAGAAAGTCTTCTTGATGAATCCAGTATAGATTTACTACTACTTACTGCACTAAACCTGCATTAAGTCTCCCGCCATTTCTCGCCCGAAAGCGGCACCATGATATTTCTGAAGAAGAGCCGATCGGTGCCCGGTTCGACCAGTTCCACGCCCGCGCCAAGATGCCAGCAGAGACCACGCCGAGCCCGCGCCGCGTTCCCTTGTTAAATGATCACGCTTTATTACCGAGCAGTTCATAATGTCCAAGTCGCGAAATGAAGTTGAATGCACGCGACGGAAGCACACCAGGAGATGAAACGAGGACAGCAAGGCGGGAAACCCGGGGGCGGCGATGCGATCCCCGAGGTGACCGAGGCAGACATCAGGAAGGCGCTGGTCGCGGACTTCGGCGAGGAAATTGCCTCGAGGTTCACGATCACGCCCCGAGACGGCGTCGGTGGCGCGCCGAGGACAAGGCGCAAGTGGCGATGGCACTAGGGAATAGACCGAGATACACGCGATTCATTCCGAATCTTTTTTTTCTTTCATGAGCATGGCGATGTACTTCTCCCGGCGCGCCGCGTACCAGTCGGGCGAGGCATTGCACGGGGCCACGACGCCGTCGCAGATGACCATGACCATGTCCGCGCCCAGCACGCCGGGCTCGCACGCCCATTCCAGCATGTCCCGCGTGATCACGCCGGGGCACTCCTCGTACCGTTCCGGCCTATTGGCAATGTCCGCGATCACGCGCTCGATGTTCGCGGCATCGACCACGTTTTCCAGCTTGCGAAACTCCTTCCGGATCTCACCCTTCGCGTCCACCAGCGGTATCGTTATCCTTCCCGAGTTGTGGTGCGGCGACAACCAGCGGTAGCACGTGGGCTGCGTGTCGGCCACGATCTTCGTCCATGCCCCCGGGTCGGAGCTCCCCAGCGTGCACCCCTGGTGTGCCCACGAGATCCCAAGCATCCCGCGCTCCCGTTCGTCAAGCGACTCTTTCGGCAGCGCCGTGAACATGGCCCGCAAGACCAGCCCCTGCATGAGTATCTTCGCCGCGTAGGTTTGCTCCCTGATCATGAACTTCTCGATCTTGTTGCTCTTCGCGGCCTCCTCGGCGACCTTGACCACGTTCAAGTACTGGTCCATGCCGATTACCCCTGTCGTGTCGGGGGCGAGCGCGTCGGGCACGATGTCCCACACCACGTGCAGCCCCCGCGAGCCGGAGTAATGCCGGGCGGGAGGAGGAAATCCGAGCTCGGCCCCCGCAGCCACTATCGCGTCTGACACCCCGCACGTGAACTCCCACGCCCGCTGCGGTCCCACGAGCGATAGCAGGCCCTTCTGCGCGTCGAGGTCGACGACCGCCCGCCCCACCGACCCGTCCCGCCGCACGATCGCGGGATAGAAGGCGAAAAGGCCCATGTCTTGCACCAGCGGCAGCACGTCGGCGGGCGACGTGATGGCGATCGGCACGTCCTTCTTGACGTTCCAGCGTTTGCGGGACTCGGCACCCTGGAACGCTTGATCGGTGCCGACCTTGAACCCGTCGCACGCCGTGGCGATCGCCTCGGCCACCCGGGGTATCGAAAAGAATTTCACCACGATGTCCTTCTTGTCGAGCTGCAGCCACTCCGAGATCGGCTTTTGGGGCGCCACGCCATCGAACACGGGGCCAGACACGTCGAACCGGTTCACGCTGCCGTGCACCGTGATTTTCAAGCCCACTTCCTTGCACATCTGCAGTTGTTGCAGGTCAAACACCCGCCGGAGCGCCTGCTCCAGCAAGGTGTAATTCTGGCGGTCCTTGTATGCAGTCGATATCTCCATGATCTCGGCCATGTAATCGCCCTTGACCGTCCCGCTTCTCGTGGAAAAATCGAGCTCCCGCTGCGGGTCGTCGACGCGCTGGTTGAACCGGGCCCGGAGCTGCCCGGCGAGCCCGTGCCACGCCGCGATGACCCGCTGCTGCTGCCGGGCGAGCAGCTCGGCACGGAGCTTCTCGTCGTCCCGTGCCGGCGCCAGCAGCTCGTCGTCGGGGAACGTGATGCGGATGCGTGCGGTCACGTCGATATCGCTGTTTTTCGGATCGACGAGCAGCAAGTGGGCAAATGACACGTCGTGGACCAGCGCCTCGAGCCCTTCTTGGAGCAACGTCGCCGTATCGAGCACGTGGGTGCGCTGGGGATTTTCGAGGTAGAATCTTTTTTTCTGCTCACGCATGGCGGTACCTCTGGCGGCCGGGCAATCCCGTCGCCGACTGCCCGGTACTCGCTTCGCATCCGGCCTTAATAACCACGAGGACGGACGCGGATCCGGCGAATTCTATATAGAATATCGTGATGGTTTCCCGTGGGATAAGCCAGGGAGGTCGACACAATTTCTGGATCGCTCCGCACGGCACTGCGATGGCCACATCCTTGCGGGATACCTATATACCTTTCCATTTCGCAGCTCTGCTCCCGTGCACACAAATTCTCGCACATGTGCCTCATGCCATGGATGAATGGCGCTGGAAAGTATCGGGATTTAAATATGTAGTTGGGATGCAAGCGACGATCCCTTCCAATGCAAAGGGCAAACCTCATTCTGCCAAGTGTTGTCGGGGTGTTCGTCCTCCCCGGCGGGCTCCCGCGCCTCATCCCGCGGTCCCGCCTCTTGTTTTTGCCGATGATCGCCTGGTGACTTCGGAGCAAGAAATTCCAGAAAAAAAGATAACAACGGTTGTCCCCTCGTGGTCGCGCGCTCACTCGTCGAGCAGGTCCGCGGGTGCCGCTTCGAACAATTCCGCCACCCACGCCACTTGGAGGTCGAGAAAGCCTTCACCGTTTGTGAAAAAATATGAGGGCTTGATTGCGAATGCTTGATTTACCTTTTTAAAGTGATCTGCTAAAGCTTGCATATCAATAAAAATCTCGAAGGGATTAATTATGGTTTATACTTGGGAGCGATTTGGTGTTTTTGCGAAACAACCGTTGCTTGATTTTTCTGAACCGTTGATAAACGACGAGGACCTTGAAAAATACTTTGTCATATTAAACAATCATAAACTGAAAACAGAAATTCTCGATAGATTAGATTCACAAGAAGGAGCAGCGTCACTTTTTGGCCAGAGATTCTTAATCCTTGGCGATTATAAAGTTGGAAAGACTAGCTTGAAGAATTACATTGTATATCGCTTGAAGAAATCGTTTAACATACTTCACGTCGATATAAATGTCGCGAAGATTGAAGGAATGACAAACAGTGAAGAGATCCATAAAGTCCTATTCTCTTCATGGTATCGGGGATTATGTAAAGTCATTGATAAAGAAAAGCTGACTTTTTCCACCTCAGAAGACTATCTGGAAAAAATCATCGAAATTTACGAAGATGTTTTCACGAACAAGAAATATCCTTACGAAAGAAGTGTCGTCGTTTTGGATCAAGCAAATAAATTGGAGAAGAGTTCGGACGTTGAACCATTCAAGAAATTTTGTGATTCATTTCAAGGTTCTTGGGAACAGGAATTTACTTCAATCAAAGATAAGCTGTTAATCCTATGCTGTGGTCATCGTGATTGGGTGGAAATATTCGATCTTTCCGACGAATCGAGTTTTGGCGTGTTTCCAAAATGGATAATGTATGGCTACAACTGGGATAGATTCACCCTAAAAGAAGCTCTAGAGCGAAGGATTAAAAACGCGTTAAAACCAGAATTCGAGTCGTTGGTTTCTTCAATAGTTACGGAGGTTCTTGTAAAAAAACTTAGTAAAGATGAAAGTACCTCGATCACGAAGTGGATTGATAGATTTAACAAGTATTTGACAGAATTCGGCGATAATTTCTCGGCTTATGGAGAAAAAATTGAAAATTTTGATAAATATTTGGAGGATTCGTACGATCTCCAAGAAAAAATAGAAAAACAAGTCCGGTCATACCAAGTTAAGACTATAATGGAGGAACTGAATAAATTCCGCAATAATTACGGATCAAATGTATTCAGTGCCCTCGTTGGACTTTTAGAACATGTCATGTATTCATGTGGGGGAAATGCAATTTCAAAAGGAAATTTAAAAGGGATACTTGATAAGAATTTCTCTGCTCTAACACAAGATTTTATCATTGAAAAGATAACTGAAGGAAATCGGAAAGAAACACCTACAGACTTTATTCTTTTTAAGACCACGCCGGACAATACTGAGATTATGATCAAGGAAAATTTTTATGATTTCCTTAAATTTATAAAAAATAATTTTAATCAGAAACCAAGCGACTTTCTCGATCGTTATCTTGATAATGCATATCCACGCTTAAAGAAACAACAAATTAATATCGAATCGAGGAATATCGAAGAGATTTACGAAGCGCTAGGATCTTTACAAGTTCAATTTGAAAATCATCAAGCATCGAGCATTATTAAAGCTTCGAAACAAGAAGTGAATGCAAATTTAAAACCACTTTTTGAGAAGATAATGAAAGAAGAGGACGAATCTAAGAAAAACGAGAACTTGATTGAATTAAAAGCCTCGTTATGTCGCGTCGCAATGGCCGTGGTTGATTTCGTCGTCTCCTTGTATTTTCCAAAAGAAGTCTATCCATATGAAGATATGTTACAAGTCTTTTCTGAATTTATAAAGCTTATAAAATCACCGACCGACGATTTTGATTATGAATTCTTGAAAAAGGTGAATCAAGATGATCCCGGGAATATGAAAGAATTACTCGCTGATGTCCGAACTTTTATCAAGAATTTGCAAGAGGACATTGAAGAATTTAATACGAATACTCAGCGACAAGAACAAAAGAGAATCATTAAAGAAGTAAACCATCTCCTTCAAAACGGGAAATTAGAACCCAAATCAGAAGACTGGGTTATTGCTGAATTGACGAATTTAGTAAAGATCTATTGTACTAGACCAATCACTCAAAGAAATTGCCGAGAATTCCTGGATCAAATCAATTCCATTGAAGAGGATGAACAGAATGCCAAGGTTTATAGAGATTGCATGGTATTTTTATTGAATAAAATTGTTGAAAATAAGTATTACTACACTATAAATGACATTGGCAAGAAAATCATAGACCAATTAGACAATTTCCCGTTTTTAAATAATTTAGTATATTTAACATCAACTGATGACGATGATGAGGTGAAAAGCGGGAGTTTTTCGAGCTATATTGTGCAAAAAATCACTGTAGACCCACGATATAAGTTCAAATCTAAATCAAAAGTCATCGAGGAATTAAAAGCGCTAAAAAATAAAACCATATATGTCGTTTTTATTGATGATTTTATTGGAACGGGGGAACAGTTCATCCCACGATTCAAATCTTTCACAAAAGACGCAGATATACACAAAAGAAATAACAAAATAGAATTGCGTTATTTGCTCATCGCAGCAATTGGAACTGAAATCGCACAAGAAAATATCTTGACCAAAACTGATTTGAAACCGGAACAACTGAAATTTGCTACCTTAATCCATAGATATCAAAAAGCGTTCCATAAACAAGATTGGAAAGATGTTAATATACTTGAAAAATTTACTTCTTTTCTCAAGAAGCTCGATGAAACTGAATGGAATGGACGAAATGGTTCCGAATTATTGATCATTTTCGAATATAATACGCCAAATAATACGATAAGTTGCTTATGGAAGCAAATATTATTGCCAAATGGAAAAAATTGGAAACCACTATTTCCTCGGACGGGGCAATTAGCTAAGAATAACAAAGAGACTTCTTGCGAATCAGCTCCTATTGTGCCTATCGTCCAGTCGAGTCCTCCGTCCGATATGAAGCCCACCAACACAATACCTTTCGAACAACTTGGGAATGTCCAAATTTCAAGAATCGAATGGGTGCATATTTTACTCACCATCGAGGAATGTTTAGAAAAAGGTCGTGGGAGACCCACAAAGTGCAAGCTATATTCCTTCACGACCTATTTCGATAGAAAGCGCGATCTTGATCTCATCCATATCGATCGACGGTATGACAAGGCTATTTTACTCAAGCTGGTCGAACAAGGACTATTGATGAGGACGGAAGACGATGTATTCGACAAGAGCAAGTCATACGAACAAAAAAAGAAAGATTTCCTCCTGTCTATTTAATAAAAACAACAAATGATGATACCGATGTCGACAAGAATAGCTGGCACAAGGGAATATGCTCCCTTTCATATTCTATAAAACATCGAAAATGATTTTACTCCTATTATTCCTTCAGCTCGCAACCTCTTCGAGTTTCGGTCTTCTTCCTCGACGCCTTCCGCATACATGCTCCGCGATTGCGGAGCATTCGCGGCCCCGCCTCTTTTTTTCCTTTTCCACGGCGTGAGAACTACTACCAGAATCAGATGCGAAATGAGCACAATGAAAGAGTTATAAAAAGAAGGATTCTCCTCTCGGTCGTGCATTCAATCGTCGGCCAGCTTGGCAGGCACTTCCTTGAACAGCTCCGCGACCCGCGCCACTTGCTGGTCGAGCGGTATCATGGCAAGCCACCCGATGAACTCGTCGAAATCATCCGATGACAAATTCAACCGATCGATGAATTCCCACGTTTCGGGCAGCACGAAGGCGCACACGCGGCCCGATCTCGGCACGACCCATGAATCGATATCTGCCATGCAGAATACTATGCGCGAACCGGCATATATACCCGTCTCATCGAAAAGTGGTCGCGCCGCGACGTCTTCTCGTCCCGTGCAATCGTGGAGATATGGAGCGGATGAGATGCCATGATGTGCCATCAGTATTGCGAATCATGCCACCATATTTAACCGAAAAGCCCGGGCACGCTAGCAAATCGCCGACCCGATCTTACCCGGTTCGATCCCCGCCTGACGCGCGATCACGAGGCCATCCGTGTCCCCCGAGCGAGTGAGATTTTGCGTTAAATATCCCGGCCACCAGCACGCCATTTCATCAGTATTGCCCGAGATATCCCTCGCGCGATTCATCCCGCTTTCCCAATTGCTAGCGCGGCGATCCACGCGATGCAGCGGCACGACCCCGCCCGCGAGGTGATCACCCGGCGCGC
>JAUQYW010000126.1 GCA_030587525.1 Candidatus Sigynarchaeota archaeon
GCGAGGACGCAGGAGCTCGCTGGGAGCGCGAAGGTCAAGAAAGGCGACGTGAAGGCTTGCTCGCAGATTCTCATTGACGCGTTCAACGACATCGAGGACGAGGAGGACATCGACTGGTATGGCAGCAGCGTGCCAGCATTTCTGGATTTTGCCGATTGCGACGCGTCGGAGGGCTGGTCCGACAAGCTCTTGAAGATCGCTGCCAGGCGAGCGTGTTACTATCTCGGAATCGGGCCCAATTCGAGAGAAGATGCACCTGCACGCAAGCACGCGAGCGCGAGCACGAGCCCGGCCCTTGTCCAGGGCAAGCACCGCGACCGTGGTGCGTTTATAGCGCGGGTGCGGGCATCGGACGGCCTGGATGCAGAAATAATGAAAGCAGAGCTGGCAAATGTTGGTGATGACACGCGGCGGAAGACATTCCTGCAAAATGGCTTGAACGTGATTCGCCAGGACATCGATGCCTATTTCGATCATCGAATGACATTCGACGATTTGAAAAAAAAATCGGATCAGCGAATGGACAGATCAAGGATGGCCTTGCGCGAGGAGAAAATCTGGCCAATCATGGCCCTCTTGTTCAAGACCGACGAGGAGATCCACCAGGATGCGGAGGAAGCCGAGCGCCATGCGTGGCTGGATAAGATCGCGGCCATCGAAACAAAGACGCTCGCGGTGGCCGTTCTGGAACAGCATGAAATGGCAAAATCCGATGCCAAGGCCCTCGCAGCGTTCCATGACGAGGGATTCGACGTGGAATGGCAAGAAGTTGATGCGTTTTTTAGGGGCACGATGACGATCGAGGAGCTCGGGGAAATATCGAAACAACGAGGCGAGAAACGGGAGATCGAGGACAAGATCGAGGCCGCGATGGCCATGTTCCAGACGGAGCGGGAAAAGTTGCTTGAGCGCGTGGAGAGCAGGATACGAGAGAACGTCTCCGTGCCAGAAAAACAAGCAACCGTGCCAGAAAAACAAGCAAAGAAGGCCGAGAATCCACGCAAAGCATCGCCGGGTTCCAGGTTCGCGTTCGACATGGACGCCACGATCGCCGAATACAGGGCCCTGTCTGGCGATAACCGCGGACGGGAGATGGATATCTTCCTGGATCTCAAAGCATTCTCCGTCGAGGCCGTCGCCCATAAATATCCGAACATCCAGACCGGCGAGGACCTATCGAGCGTCGGCATCAAGAAAATCGAGGCCAAAGTCGGAGGCTGGATAAGCCACAAGATCGGCCACGAGTACGAGCCCCACCTGGCGGGCGATAAGGAAAAGGAGTTTGCCGGCAAGGCGCGGGTGACGCACTGCGACATCGCGGGCCAGGGGCAACCCGACATCCTCGTGGATTTCAGCAACGGCGACGCGACGATATATTCGCTCAAGGCCCGCTATTCTACCATGTCAAAAACCATGTTACTCGACATCGCTGAATTCCGAGCCGAGCTCGACACGTGGAAGCGGCTCCACGACAAGGAACGCCCGGGGAAGGTCGTGAAACTCATCATCGTGTATTATGACCACAACCTGGGCCAGCGGGTGGAGAAGGAGATCGAGAATCCTGGCAATCCGCCGGAAAAAGTTCGGCTGACCCGCGCTTCCGGTGAACCCGTGATCAAGTTCGTCTCCTGAGATCTGGTTTCTAGAAACCTGAAACCTCTCCGTTCCCGGTCGGCGGTAGCAAGGTTGATCGTCTCCCTGGCCCATGACACGGCTGGTTATCTTTGGCACCGTGAGCGGCGATGGCAAGCGCCCGGGCAAGTTCCAGCGCGTGCCCGGCCGCCCATCAAGCGTTCGCCCAACACCACATTCTGGTTGGTTCTGAGCCTTTCTCTCTCCCCCTTCTCTTCTTCGGGGGGAGGGCGCGGGATGGCGGGCCGGGCGGGGCCGCGGGATGGCGAGCGGGGCAGCGGGAGATCGTGGCGGTGAAAAGGCGGGGGGAAGGCGTGGGGCAACCATAAGAACCAACTGGAATGGTGAAGAGACCAGTAACAAGGCGTTCCACGAGGCCAGGGCAGCCATCGTGCAGCCAGGACACCAGAAAACCCTTGGCGCCCCGGTCACGGTGGCCACCACGATCTCGCTTGCTGGTCCTGGCTCGAGGATCCAGGTTCCACCATTTCAACCGGAACGAGGTCCAAGTCGTGATCTCCCGGGTCATCTCGGCGAACCGGCGAGCCCGGGGCGACTTGGCAGTAACCCGAATTGCTGCCATTTTTAAGGAAGGCTTCATTGACGCCTCGTGGATATTATGCTTGGAGATAGTGAAATCAGCGAGATCAACGAAAAAATCAGCGAGATCGAGGCAGTCGCGTCGCAACAATTCACGATCACCAGCGAGATACTCGTTTTTCTCGATGCGCTGAAAGAATTGAAAAGAGAAACCCCGGGCGGAGACCTGGGCCAATTTCACGCCTACTGGTTCACGCCGCACGAGCTCGCGAACGCGATGCGCCTCGCGCATGGCCGCGTTGACATCAAGGACAGCATCGCGAAAGGCCTATCGATAAAGCGCCTTGGCGGGAGAAAATCCCGCGTTGGCGACATCACGTGGCGGCTGCAACACGCGTGGAGTAATTCCTTGTCATCCATTCACGGCCTCGAGTTCTTGCTCTGGACCATGAACGATATCGAGGCAAAACACGCGACCCGCACGATCCGCGAAGCGCTGCGCAGGATGATCGGGGTGGCCTTGCCTTGACGGCCGCGTGCGCCTACCAGGTCGAGTGCTGGGACTGCGATTCGGGCTCCGGGTACGATTATCATTGCAAGCACCCGGAAGGCAAGGGAGATTGCGACCACGTCGCGGGCACGGATTTCCAGGACCAGGCACGGGAGAGATTAGGATAGGTATTCACGACAGCCTAACTCGGCCGGGATGCAGTCCGCGGCCCTCACTACTATTTATGTCGAAGCGCGATAGCTGATATCGTTCGGTTATACAAGCAGGTTATGAAAAAATGGAGATGATGCAAGATGAAAATCGAGATCGATCTTCCTGAGGATACTCACAAGAAAATCGAGGCCTTGGGCGTTATTTTTGAGAAGAAGACTTCGGATCTTGTTTTTGGCTGGATAAAGGACCGATTAGACTCTTATCTGGATTCTCTTTTACCCAAAGATAGCATTGATGAATGAGAAACCGGACTGCCTCGGAATCGGCCTTGATTCCGAGGTTATCTTTTATTATTTTTAACTCTCCAGTCATCGGTTCGTTCAGATCGACGTTGATGGACTTTGATTTAGCCATAAGTTATTAGAGCCTATATTCTTACTTAAATAGAGATCCCAGATTCTCTTAGAGATTCTTGTTTTTCGTAAGAATCTTTAAATATTCGAAGGGTGGATCCTTATCATAACCTCTAATAAATTCTAAGAAGTTCTAAGAGCCTAGAGGTGAAGACCTCCCGGGGCTGCCAGGAAAGTAGCCTGCGGATAATGGCGAATGGCGTACTCGCCCCCGGAAATCCAGGGCTCGGAAATTCTAAGAACAGTCCAAGGGTGAAAAAAACGTCGATTATCATAACAGTCGAATTGGTCGGCGATGATGCCGCGAAATTCATGACCTTGAAAGAAAAGGCGTTCAAAGGCTCGAAAAATACAGATGCGTTTCGCTCGATAGTGCGTGAATTATACGAACGCATGGGTTATGCAGCACCTGATCCGGCCAAACAAAAACCAGTGGAGGCGTCATCGACCTGATGGCGTCGAAAGAACAAGTCGGGAAGGTGGCCGAGCTCAAGGCAATGCTTCAGGGGGAATGCCACGTATCACGGTGGCTCGGGGGAGCATCGAAACAACAGCGAGGAAAAAACCATGGCTGAAGAAAAATCGATATTCTGCACGAATCGCCAGGACGGCATCTGCCCGCAGGTATGCATCGACAAGGTACGTGCGGAGCTCGGGCAAGGTGTCAAGACCAAGTGTCCCCTTGCCGGTGAGCTAGTGCCTTACGTTGGTCCAGGCCCGGTGTTACCGTCTACCGCGCCGGCGAGATCGCACCAGGCAGAGCAGCTCGTGGCCACCATCAAGGAGCACTTCGAGTGGTGCAAGGGCACGCCCGTGAATCCCGAGACGGAGCAGGAAGAAAAGGATTTGCTCCGCATGGTCGACAACCTGGACAAGGCAGGGCAAGTCGAGGTCATCTATGCAAAAGATCCGATCGAGATCAAGCTCTGGGATGGCCGCACGGTCGAGATCGGGAAGCGGGTCGTCCAGATCCGGAAGGGCGGCAACATCGTGGCCGTGTATTCGAGGGGCTGAATGTCCATGGCAAAAGAGCAGTTCAAGGCATCGGAATGGTCGGCGGCTGAAAAGACGCTCGGGAAATGCGCCATCTGCGAGTCGCCGCAAGAACTCCACGTGGACGCGAGTGACGGCCTCGTGTATATCCGTTGCTCGAACCCGCGGTGTGAATCCGAGCCCGTTCTGGCACCCGGCATCGCCCGGCACCCGGCATCCGAGCTCTACGAGAAAAATCCTGGACTCAGGAAGGCTTACAACACGCTGCTGGACTTGGCTGGACCAGGGCCGGACCGGGACCTGGACCAAGAAAAGAAAGATCCCGCGAGGCTCGTCGTGCTCGTCGGGTTCGCCGCCATCCTCATCGTGCTCGGGTTGACCGTGCTCGGGTTGACCGTGCTCGATTTCATCATCGCGGGCATCATCGCGGGCATCATCGCCGGGTGGAAGATCGGGTGGAAGGCGCACGGGCGCCGCGTGGCATGTGTTACCCCGGGGATCACGAAGGAGGAGTATGTTCGCTTGCTGAGCTTGCTCGCGCTGAATTACGGGATCCCTGGCAAGGACATGGTATCTCTGGTCAGGGTCGTCACCGGGTGCCCGGTGGCCCTTGTCGATTGCCGGCGCTGCAAGAACCACGCGCTCTCGTGTCATGCTAATTGCAACGAGGACCCGGCGCGGCCATACCGTAACTACGAGCCAAGCCCGGTCACGTTCACGGAAACCGGCATCGCCCGCGTGGCCACGCGGCATGACAATGGCCAGCGCGAGATCACGCTCGATTGCAACACGAGCGTCGTGTTCGGGATCGATGTCGACCTGGCACGGTACACGGCGATCCAGCTCAACGAGGCGTGCGACCAGGTCGAGAACGCCCTGGGCGAGAAAAAGATCACGCTCCTGCCACCGATGGAAGGCGCCACGAGGTTCGAGATCGTGGGCATGCAGGAGAACGTGGTCATCGACCTGCAGCAAGTCAAGGTCTTGCTCGCGAAGGCCCTCGAGGCCATGCCAATCGTCAAGGAGGCTTGATCGTGGCAATTACGACTCGCGTCCAGGAACTCGCCCGGGCGGCGCTCGCCGTGAAATGGTTTGCTGGCTCGAAGGTCCCTGTCACCAGCATGTGCCCGTTCTGCGTCGATGCGGGGATTTGCAAGGACTGCAAGTGCCCCGTGGAGATCTGCACCGATCATGGCAACGGTGGCATCTTTGCCCCCTTGCACGAGTGGGTGATATCGCACATGCACGACGATCTCTTGCCACGCATCTGCGATGCCCCGCAAGGCCTCGTTACCCCGATCATCGAAGCGCTGGAAAAGCTGGTGAGCGCCTGATGTCGATGAACGAGACGATGCCCCCGGTCGATGCGGCCGGGCTTGTCATGAGCAAGCTCTGGAGCAATCCCGCGACGGCGAGCATCACGTTCCACCTCAAGTCGAGGGTGGTGCCCGTGCCATTCCAGAAGTGCACCGGCGAGCAGTTCATCGGCGTCGTGCTGGTTGGCCCAGCCCTGTTCTACGTGTTTGCGAGTCCAGGGACGCTTGATGGAACCAGGACGTACTACCACGTCAACATCGACGACATCGCGCGGTTCGACGTGCTCACGCGCAAACCCGTCCCGGCCCCGAGCCCGCCCGCTCCAGCAGCGGCACCCGTGCAGGACTGAACACGCGCTACTCGCCGGCAGAATCAACGGGGGACGGGATCCTCAGGTGGGACCAGTTATCGCCCAGCGATCCCCGCGTCGTGTGCAAGACGTGCCAATTTTTCGATCACGAGAAATCGTCGTGCAAGAACCCGAAGAAAGCGTTCGTTCACTCGACCGAGCGGCGCATCTACGACCCGACGGTCATGCGGTGCGCGGCGTACGTGCTCGACAGGAACGTCTCCGATTTTCTGCACGGCATATACAGCAAATGGAGCCTCGCGGATTTCAAGCAAAAATGCCACGATCTGGAGGAAGAACTTTCCTTCGTCAAGGATTACGAGCTGATCAAGCAGCGGTTCGGCGACCTCTTGCAAGGCCCCGCCCCGCCTTTTGTCGAGGCCAAGTCGAACGCGGCCATCGCGGCCGAGATCGATCTCTCCATCCAGTTCAAGCGATTTTACAAGGACATCGATGCCCTCGGCTCCACGTTCCTCTGGCTCGATGACGTGCATCTCGACTCGATCGTGGTGAGCAAGATGACCGTGCAGGTCATCGGTCACAGGCAAAAGTCGCCGAGGCCACCGTATCACCACGCGATTGCCGGCATCGTGGCCGAGAAATTCATCATCCGGCAGTCCGAGGTCGCGTGCGTGGAGATTCACCAAAATGGCCGGTATCTCCGCGCCAGCATCGCCGACGCCATCACCCTGCTCCAGCAACCGGCGATCATCGGCAAGGCACTCGATGCCATCGACGAAAATAGGGAAATCATCGGGGATCTCGATGACATCCTGCGCTCGTTCTTCGTTCATTGCGGTCTAACGTCACCGTGGAACGATCTCTTTGCTATTTGGCACCACGATTTCGTGGATCTCGCCACGTTCAAGCAAGTCTTCCATCTCTTCAAGAAAGACGCCTATCGATCGCTCGACATTTCGATTTGCAATCGCGATGGCTCGAAGCAGGTGGAGCTGGTCAAGACCCCGTTCAGCTGCGGGGAATTCGCCGAGCTCGCCGGCAAGCTCCAGGCTTATCTCGAGAAGCCTTGCACGTGGCCCGGCCATCATCATCCAGCCATTCATCTATACCTGAGCCCCGACGACAAGGGGATCATCGAGGAAATGCAATCCATCAAATGAAAAAAATGATCGAATCATGAAAAAGCAAAATGGACAATTAAAGGAGAACATCGAGCACCTGAAGACGTGGCACTCTAACACGGAAGCAAATCGACTTAAACTCGATATCCAGGTTGGGCAACTCGAGGCCGTTATCGAGATGCACGAGCGGATTGGCGAGGCCATTTACCAGCATCTCTCCGAGCTCGTGCACGAGGTACACGACGGCGACGGAACGATTGCCATCCTCAAGGAGAAGAACGAGCGGCTCACGAAGGAGAACGCCAAGATTCAGCAAAAACTCGATCGCATCCAGGAGCAAGTGACACGTGCAGAAGTAGCGAACACGGCTGACGTGGATAACAAGGTGATCGTGGCAGTTAAATACGAGTTTGACCATGACGATGAGGATGCGGCGAAATGCAAGGATTCCAGCTTGAACCTGGACGCGATCTCTCGGTTCCTGGTCTTGTTGGCGTGGAATTACAGCATCCCGGTAGATGAGCTCTTGAGGGAATGGACAGCATGCACGATGCTATCGATCACAATCAATCCCGAGCATTTAAAGCGGCTGGAAGCCGAGCTTGCCAAGTCTGCCAAGCCTGCTGTGCAAGAAGGCCCGAACGAAGCGCTCGGCGTGAAGGATAAAAAACCAGGGGGCAAGTCGGATGAAGATCACTGATTCCAGGTCGAAACTGCAGTTCGAGGACCTGATGGATGGAATCGTCGAAGGCATCGCGGGGGATCGGCGACTCCTCAGGGCGGATCCCGGGAGCGAGATCTTTAGCGGCAGGGTGCGGAACCGTCTCGAGTTCTTGTTAGCTAATCTCCCGGACGGCGAGATCGTCTGCGATGATGGCATGTTCGAGGAGTTCAAGGAAGAGAAGGAGAAGGTGCCAGCAAAACACTACGACGGGATGATAGATTAAATGAAATCAATGAAAAAGCAAAATGGGCAACTGTTCACGCGGAAGGATATCAGCACGATCGACGACTTGCGGGAGAATCGGGCATGCGCGCTCGACCAGGTAGCGAGGATCGAGCGCATCCTGGATCGAAAATTTCGCTTGTATCTCGCGAGGTTGGTCCGGCACTTGCAGGAGCACGTGGCAGGCAACCCGGTCGGGTTCACGATCGAGCGCTTCGTCGACGATGACGAGTGCGATCCGCAATGCGTCACGTTCGAGATACGCCTGCCTAAAAAATGGGATTGGCTGAGCCTGGAGTGGACGGTCTTCCACGCGTTGCTGGATTCAATCGTGCTGGAACACGGGTGGGAGTGGAACGGGGCTCAAACGTGGGACACGTGCTGCTTGTATAGCGTGCACCCTGTCAAAGGAAACAAGCTCGCTAGCGCGTTGATCAAGAAGCATCAGTTCGGGCTGGTGAAGGCCTGATGGGCGACACGATAGCGATGAGCGGGCACCAGCCAGGCAAGCCCGAGGTATTCAGGTGCCGTGGCGGGTGCGGGTTCGAGACCGATAAAGAGCGCGGCATCAAGATCCACGAGGCCAAGTGCCTGCAAGTCCGCGCGATGCAGCGCGACCCCGGAGCTCCCACGAAGGTCCCGGAAACCCTCGGGCATACCGAAATTCCAGATCCGGCAAGCACCGTGAAAACGTTGAAGGACGCGCTCGTGCAGGAAATCATTCCATCGCCGAAACCTATCGACATCGCGGCGTGGATCCTCGAGTCGTGGCTGGCCAGGACCAAAGCGAAACGCAAGAAAGAGGACAAGGGCGGCTTTAATGATCCTGGAAGCGAGATCACGTGGGGTGAGGGCTGCGACTTGGAGAACTTGATATCCGGAGCGATCGAAGCGGAGCGGAAGCGCCATGGATGAGCTCGACGTGAAGATCATCGAGGAGTTGCAGGTTGATGCCCGCGTCCCGTTCAAGAAGATCTCGGAGAGGAACGGCATCTCGATCGGGACCGTGCATAACCGCCTGAAAGCTATGAGGGCCAACGGCACGCTCCTGGGATTCATTCCCTTGCTCGACGACCGCGGGCTTGGCTACCAGATCAACGCGGTCACCACGGTGCGTGTTGATGGTGGCTACGTCGAC
>JAUQYW010000145.1 GCA_030587525.1 Candidatus Sigynarchaeota archaeon
AGCTGTGCCCGGGATCTTTCCTCCACCTGGGGGAAAACGGACGCCTCGCATCCAGAACAGGGGAGAAACGCCAGCCCCGTTGTACTGGAACAGGAGCGAGACCGGGCCGTAGAGCCGGTCCGGGCATTGCTGGACGATCTGGTGCCACATCTTCATCTGGTCCTGGCGATCGCAATCGACAGGCCTCATTACGCCCTTCCAGAGAATGCCAATAATTTCTTCTCCCGCCGCGTTGACGAGCGTCCCGAGCTCTCCCCGCAAGACCTTCCCATCGCGCCAGATGATCTCGAGCGGTTTCCCGCAGTACGGGCAAGCATCATTGCGTGTCTCGTCCTGGATGAATTTCTCAAGCGTCTTTGGCAGCTTCCTGCCTGGCACGAGGAGGACGCCATCGCACCTCGCGCACGCCGGCACCAGGTTGCCCGACTTGCTTACGTTCCTCTTTATGCCCGCGGTGGCGATAGCGGAAAGGTACACGGGATGCGTGTCCCCCGAGTCTTTCTTGCCGGTTTCCCCTGCCAAGATGAACGTCTTCTCGAAGTGCAAGACAGCGCCCTTTGCATATGGCAAGAAATGGTACTCGAGCGGGGGCGTGAAGATCGTGAGCGGTGTCCCGCAGAAGCTGGCATTGCATGGCGTGCCATCTTTCAAGCACGCGATGTAGCTGCCGAAGCCCGTTGCCTTCAAGAACACATGGTCGACGAGGATGTCCGTCCGGGGATTCACCCAGGTGTCCTTTCCGGCAATCTCGTCAAGGTTAAGGGTCGTTTGAATTGCCATCAATGATGCACCTCACTGCCATAAAGCGATTCATCACTGCGATCTATGAACCAACCTTTGCCCCCATGTACATTTAACTATGATTGCCAAGGGATACCCGCGCCACCTATCATTAACTTAACATTTTTATATACATCTCGCCTGCCCTTCTGTATATATGCTCGTGGACAAGCCTTGTCGTGAAAATGGATGCGATATCACGTAAAAAGTGAAAACGAGCAAGTATAGGAAAAAAATGTCTCTATTTCTTGACGCCGATCATGCGCTCGGTGATCTCGATGAAGGCCTCATCGACGTTCTGGCCGCCGAGGGCGCTGGTCTCGATGTAAATCGAATTATTGGCTTGTGCCCATTTCTTAGCCTCGTTCGGATCCATGACACGCCCGACTTTCTCGACGAGGTCAGCCTTGTTTCCGATGAGGATGTATGGAATCGCAGAGCAATTGCGCTGGATTTCTTCGGCCCACTTGCGAGTCACTTCGGTGAACGTTTCTGCACGGGAGAGATCGAACACGAGGAGCGCGCCGCTGGCACCCTTGTAAAATGTGGTGCGGATGAATTCGAAGCGTTTTTGGCCGCCAATGTCCCAGATACTCAAGGTGGCGACTTCTGAATTATGCATGGGCACGTCCTTCGTGAGAATGTCGACACCAATCGTGAGTTTATAATCAGCTTGAAACGCGTTCTTGACAAAGCGCTTGATGAGGCTGGTTTTGCCTACGGCGGCGGGCCCGCATAAAAGGAGCTTAACTTTATAACTTGAGGGCGTGGACATGATTTTCACTGCTTTTCCACAGGAAATATTAAAGATCAACACAAGATCAGCAAAATCCTTGAAGATCAATATGGATTTGTTAATTTTAGACCGATAATATGGTCTTTCTATATGTCAATCTCGAATAATATCCCTTGTAGTTAATAGTGATTGTATGTTGTACCTTAAAAAATCTTTATCGATAGAATCCTTACATCAAGTATAGGAGGTCTCCTTATTGGTGCTGGGAAGTGAGAACGCTTATCGACGTAGAGCATATGGAACTATCAATCCAAGTTCCATACCTTGATTGTATAAATGAAAGGGAGCCATTGTGATCATGCTATGCCTCGAAACGACTTCGGGTACTTTTTTCCTCTCGTGCTAGGTCTCGGCGGGGAGCTGGCCCTCCTAATTACATTGCTCGTTACCCGGTACCCCGTGTTCCTCGCGATAACGTTACGCGATGATATCATTCTTGTGCGCGCCATCGCATTGCTTGCCGGAATCGGGATGCTGTTCCCCATTCTTGCCAAGTTCAGCACGAAATACAGGCAAAATCCGACCCGGACGCGCCTGGTCGTGCTGCTAGCGCTGATATCCTTCGTACCTTGTGCTGTGCTGTATTTCATCGTCACGACGTGGCGGTTCAACGACGCACCCGGCACGGTGTACCAGGTGAGCCGGTTCTTTATCGACGGCACGATCTTGTTCTTGATGGCCAGCGTCTACTGCTTCGTCCTGTTCGGCCTCGATATATTGCTGTTCCCCGGCATCGAGCGTCCCGTGCGCAGGCTCAAGATCATCACGGATATCACGTTTGCTTCCATCTTGCTCGTCTTCTACATCATGACGTTCGCCCAGGTCTTTCCTGGCATGATACCGCCACTCGCAAGCCTCGCCAATTTGCCGTTTTACTTGATAGCGGCTGTTGGTTTGTATTATCTCGTCATCTTGTTCATCATGGTAATCAAGAGCTTTGAACTGGCCAAGAAGGCGAGCGAGCGGGATCATCGCGTCGCACTCGATGCACTTGGCATCACGTTCTTGATTCTCATCACGTGCATCGTCCTCCTAATGCTCAATTTCATTGCTTTTGATAGCAGCAAGGAGATCATTGTGGTATGCATCTTGCTCGTCGTGATAAGCTTCCTTTTCATCTATCAAGGTTTCGTCCGCCCGACCTCGCGGCCAAAAGGAGGAGAGGCGGGGCCGGCCCACTAACGCGTTTAACAGATTACAAACTTTTTATGCCCACTAACCGTTATTATATGTGAAGGAAAGCGGGTTCGTGCAATGGTCGATGCAAAAACTGCGCTGCTCGAGGAAATCGCCAAGGAACTCAAGGACACATGCAAGATCATCAAGCACACGTTTTACAAGGACGATGGCTCGGTTCTCTTGTCGAACATGAACCAGGAGAACAAGGATCGGATGGGAAAGCTCGTGAAGTTTTTTTCCCGGGAAATGCAAGTGAACAATTATTTCGAGCAAGATTCGGCAAACGTCCACTTGATCCTCTACAAGGTAGCCCAGTCGGTTTTTCTCGTGGTGATCAGCGAGAGCAGCACGGAAGTGGTCACGAACAACATTATGGACGTGTTCAAGAAGTATGCCAAGCGTCTCGACCTCTTGTACCACGAGGCGCCCAACACGTTCAAGAAGATCACGAGATACATCGTCATCTCGCAAGCCTTGGCGGTGGGACCTGAACCCGTCGGTATCTATCCCGACGACATCCCGCAAGAAATCCGCATGAAAGTCTCCATGAAGTCCATGTTGCTCCTTACAAACGAAAAGGAAGGGGCCATTCGCGGAATTCCCGCTACCATCCCATTTATCGAGTATCGCTCAATGGGCGTTATTTATCTCTTCGACGTGCCAAACACGGAAGCCCGGGGCGGCGCGTACGACAGTTGCATATCCATCCTCGTCGACGAGTCCTATCGCCCTGCAATTTACGAGAACATGTATGCCATTGAGAGTGCTTGCCTCGAAGCCTCCGAGTTAATCAAGAATGGGAAATCTGGCAAGGAATTCAAGGACATCATCGATTTTCTGCTTGGTAAACTCGATAATATCGACTTGCGCAAGGTAAGCGGCCGAAAATCCACCGAGATCGAGAGCATCATGAAGGAGCAAGCCAAGCGGATCAGTCGCGAGCTCCAACGGTGAGTGCCACCCACTGCGCAGACGTTAAAGTGTCTAGCCCGGATATGAGCCTCGTTTTTATAAGTTTTGAACTAACTCTAAACTATACCAAAGAAAAACGGCGCGTCTCCAGATGGGCGAATGCATGGGCGACATCAAGGATACCGGTGAACTGAATGAGCAGCGTTGAGGACCTTCTCGAAGCCGCAAAGAACTTGGCAAAGGCCGGGAATTTCGAAGCCGCCATCCAGCAATTGAGGCAATGCGTAGCTTTGATGGAGAGAACAAACGATCTGGTCGGCATCACGAACATCCACCTCATGATCTTGGACATGGAGAAGTTGAAAGCCAAGGCCGTGCAAGCAAAGGCTTCAAAAGAGCCTCCCAGGCCCAAGGAGCCGACCCGGCCGGCAATGCCAGTGAAAACGCCGTCCCGTCCCGAGAGCGCACCGAGCCTGACACAGCCCAAGGTTGCATCCAGTCCCCGCGAGGAAGCGCTGCGGACGTGGGAAGAGGCGAAACAATTTCTCGCCACGGGGGATAAATTCGCGGCGATGCAAAAATTCATCGTTGCCAAGCGTGCCATCTCGAAGCTCGGGGATCCCGCGCTCTTGAGCCAGATCGACAACGACATCGCGGGGGCAAAGGGCACGGGCGCCTTCGAGAGCACTGGCTCCCCTGCCGTGCCAGCCGAGGCCGTGCCGGAGAAAACGCCCCAGCAGCTGTTCTCGCAAGCCCAGCAACCCGAAATGTTTCCCGTGTTTCAAAAGGCAATGGCAGACAAGGAGAAGGGCAGCTATGCCGAGGCCCTCGACGGCTTCAAGAAGTGCTACGAAATGGCGTTAGGCCCCGAGCGGCGCGAGATCGAGAAGCAGATCCGCAAGCTCGAGCAGCTCGTCTCGTTGAAGGAGAAGATCACGTCGACGAGCCCGGCCAGCGGCTTCGTGACCATCGGGCAGGATACCGTGGACCAACCCGTAGCGGCCCCGCTAGCGTCGCAAGGAGCCCAGGCTGCATCGTTCGCAAGGCTAGCAACAAGCACCGCGCCTGACCTCGAGGAACGTGCAAAAGCCGAGAAGCGGAAGGAAGCCGAGCAGCTCATCGTCGAAGCTGAAAATTCGGACAATCCCAACGATGCCATCGAGAAGCTCAAGGATGCATCGCATTTGTTCCTCGTCACCGGCAGCAGGCTGGATCGCGTGGAATGGATCTATGACAAGATCGCCCAGATCAGGAACCAAGCCGGCCAGCAAAAGGTCACCTTGTTCGAGGTCGAGAAATTTCCCTCGCCACTGCTGCGGGATTTTGCATTCCAGCGCATCGATATAGCCAAGGATAAGATCCGGTACGGCAAGTACAAGGACGCGGTCGAGCTGTACAAGCAATGCGTTAAGGCACTCACCAAGGCCGGCTGGAGCCAGGACCAGATCAACTACATCATCAACGACATGATCCTCGTGCGCAAGGACCAGGACCGCGTCGAGCTGGAAGAAGAGCAGCTCCTGGGCGTGATCGAGGAAGAGATGTTCCACTTGCTAGACCGGATTGACCAGTGGCGGGCGGGCAAGTACATCGGGTACGCGCCGACCACGGCGACCTTCGATGAGGACATCCACCGTCCCGGGCGCGAGAAAACCGTCGAGGAGAAGCACGTGGAAAAAGTCATCGCCATCCAGGCCGAGCGCCAGCGCTGGCGCCAAGCCATGGACGACAGCATGGACGAGGCCAAGCACATGACCGAGCTCGGCCGGTTCCAGGAAGCGATCAACTTGTACCAGAGCGCGCTCAATCTCATGGACCAGCTCGGTGGCTGGGAAAACCAGAAGATCATCATCACCTCCGAAATGGAAAACTTGAAGCAGTTGCACCGCAAGCAGCAAGAAATTTTGAATGATCAAAAGTTGATGGCGTCATCTGGCACGGCCAAGCAAAAGGCCGATTTCGAGGAGAAATTCTTCCTGATCAAGCAAGCCGCGGTCCTCAACCAGGAGAACTTAAAGGACAAGCTAATGCAGAAGCGGGCCAAGGACGAGATGGAAAAGGCCGTGTTCGAGATATTGATTCCCGCGGCGAATGACTTGAAGGAACAAGGAAAGCTCGATGACGCGCTGGTCGAGTTCAAGGAAGCCTTGAAGATTCTCACGGACGCCGGTTGGACCTCGCAAACGCAGTCGTTACGGGACGAGATCGCCGATCTCGAAGGTTCCATGCAGAAAAAAGCGGATACCAAGGGAACTGCATCGGATCGCCGGGCCATCCGCAACGACGTGTTCGAGCACATCATCCCCGCCGCGCGCCAGGCCGTGCTGGATGGCCACCACGCCGAAGGAAAGAAATTGTACGAGACAGCCGTGCAGAAGCTGCGATCGATCGGCTGGGACGAGTATGTCAATCCGATCCTGGAAAACATCGCCGAGATCGACGCGACGCTCCAAAAAATCAAGGCCAAGGAAGAGAGCATCACGGAAGATGACCGCAAGAAGCAAGCAAAGGAGCACATAGATATGGGCATGCGGTTCATGGCCAAGGACATGAAAAAATACGCGCTCGCGGAATTTTCAAAGGCGATCGCGCTGTCTGAGCAGCTCGGTGACACGGGCACGGTCGATGAATTGAAACGCCAGGCTAAGAAGCTCGAGCTGGAAATCAAGCTGGAAGAGAGCCAAAAGATACTCACGGAACGGAAAAAAAGCACTTGAATCACGATATTACACCACGGGGGAAAAACGGTGACAGAACAAAAAGAGAAACCGGATCTAGAGGAAATCATGAGCCACGTGCACGTGTGCATTGAAAGCTCGCACAACGAACAAGTACAAATAGAGGCAGTGCAATACGGCGAGTTCCTTGACAAGCTTGTCGATATGAGCTTCAAGATGGGCGTGATCAAGCAGTCGCCGCTCACGGTGCAAAAACTTTCGGATTACAACGTGGTCATCATCGGCTCGCCCAAGGAGCGCGTCTTTTCGCCTGCCGAGATCGAGGAGATCAAGCAATACGTGTACAACGGCGGGGGCTTGTTGCTCCTGAGCGACCAAGGCGGCGATGCCGCGAACCAGAACAACCTCTCCGACCTCGCCGGCCTGTTCGGGATCAAGTTCAGCACGAACATCCTGGTCGATAAGGATGCAAAATCGGAGGAGGACGAGCAGCTCGTGATGGTCACCGATTTCTTGAATCATTTCGTCATGCGAGGCATCGAGAAGGTCGCGCTGAAGTCACCTTGCTCATTGCAAATCACCGAGCAACCGGGTGTCGAGACCAACGTCGTGGCCTCCTCGCCCGCAAGTACCGTGGAAGTCATATGGAGCGGGTCGTCCTGGGTCGAGACGGGCGCCAAGAAGCATGCCTTGATCGCGGTCGCCAAGTTCGGCGCCGGGAAGGTCGTTGCCATCGGCACGACGAGGGTGCTCTCGACGCTTCTCAACAAGAAGCACGGGTTCAAGGCCGTCGACAATGAAAAATTGATCGTCAACATCCTTGCGTGGCTCGTGAATCGCGAGGTGTACGAGAAGGGGAAACTCAAGGCCGTGTTCGTGAACGTGTCGCTCAAGCCAGACCTGTATTTCTGGATAGAAAACGAGCTGAAAAACGACGACAGGTTCCGCGATTTCAACGAGATCATGAATTTTGCCATCGACTCGTTGAAGCGTGGCATGGAAAGGTACAAGCGGTCAAGTTCAAGCAAATCGCGTTGAGATTGACGATGACTCAAAAACTTGAGCATTTACTTAAATCTTGAACTCAAGATGAACACAAGAAATTTAATAGAAAAATAAAATAATCTAACGATTGATCATGGCTCAACCAGACGACTTAAACGCGAAAATGCAGCGCGCCGTGGAGTTGATCGGCGAAGCTGAATTTTACGAGCAAGCGGGAGACCTGGAAAATTGCATCGCGAAATACGAGGAAGCTGCCCATTTACTCTCCCAATCGGGCTTCCCTGGCGAGAAAGTGGAGGAGATTTACAACCGCATCAACACTTTGAAGCAAGTAATGCGCCAGCAAGGCGTGCAGCAGGCCATGACCAAGGAGAAAGAAAAAGAAAGCGCTGAAGAAGAGGCGTTCGCCTTGATAGACCAGGCCGAGTTGGACTTGAAGGCCGGGGACTTTGACAATGCCCTGGCCAAGTACCAGGCGGCGATGCCGAAGCTTGAATTGGCCGGTTACTCGACGCAGCATGTCCACGAGAAGATCCAGGAATTGGGAAGCAAGATCCGGCAACGCCAGGTCTCCAAGCCCGCGATCTCGCCGGCCACCACGCAGCCCGCGAAATTCATCCAGCCTGCTGGTGTTGCCAAGCCGGCAGGTGCCGTGGTGAAGCCAATGAAACCGGCGGGCATGCACAAGCCAGAAATCAAGCCAGCCATGGCGCCGGTGGAAGCGCCCGCGCCGGCCGAACCTCCAGAGACCACAGCCGAGGAGATGAAGTTCGAGGATTTCAAGGAATCCCGCGAGAAGATCGAGGAAATGGAAACCAAGGCTTTTGATCTCATCGACGAGGCAAAGTCACTTACAGAACAAGAAAAATACGTGGAAGCATTGAGCACGTACGGCATCATCAAGAACTTGTTGAAGAACGCGGGTTGGAAGGACGACCAGCTCGAGCCGATCTTGATCCAGGAAAACCTGGTCAAGGACATCATGGAGACGCAACGAAAGGCAAAGGAACCGGTTGCGGTTTCCTATGCCAAGCCGGTCTCGGCTGCGGCCGCCGTGGAACCCGACATCCCGAAGATGGTCAAGCAAAAACTGGACCTGTTCCTCGATCAGGACACCAAGATGCGCGATTTCAAGGAGCATCAGGTCAAGCGGCAGAATCTCGAAGGCGATGCTTTCGACTTGATCAACCAGGCCCAAAAGCTATACAAGTTCGGTGATTTCAAGGACTACCAGGGCGCGATTGACCTCTACAGGCGAGCCATCGCGATGCTCTCGACGGCAGGCTGGACCGACCAAGTCGCCTACCTTGCCATGGAAGTGGAAAAATTGGTTGTCCTCAACGAGCAAGCACTCCAGGAAGAAAAAATGCGGGAAGAGGAAGTACAACGCGCGGCCGAGGAAAAGGAGGAACGTGCAGCCATGGAGGTCGAGAAACAGCAAGCCGCGGAGAGCAATCTCAAGTCAATTTCCAGCATGCTCGGCCGCATCGAAGTCCAGAAGAAAAAAGAACAAGATGTAATCGAGGAAGAGTCAATCAAGCAAAAATTGCTCGAGGAGAAGAGGTACAAGGCACTCGTTGCCCACAAGACGGAGCGGTCCTTTGATTCCCTCAAGGATATGCTGTTCGGCGACAAGGACGCAAAGATTGCAGCAGACAAGAAAGCAAAACGGGAACAGATCGAGCAAGAATTCCTCTCCAACACGTCGAAAAAAGTCTTTGAGTTCAGGAAATCCGAAAAGGAGCAACAAAGCACGCCTATGGCCTCGGTGGAGAAAGTGGTGGATTTCGTGCACCAAGGGACCATCGCCACGCAAAAAAAAGACAATGTTAAAGTCAACATCATCGATCCGAAGAAAAAACAGGAGCAAGAAGTCAAACAGCAGCAAAAAGAAAAGGACCAAGCGATTGGCGACGTCTTATCCATGCTCGGCGCTATGAAAACGAAAAAAGAAGAAAAGAAAGAAGAAAACAAGGACGCCGGGGTCCAGGACGAGGAGCTCAAGAAAATGTTTTCGGATCTCAAGAAAAAGAAGCAATGAGTGGCGAGCTGATGGTAGGTTTTTTATTATCCGCAACCAAAGTTTAATGCAAGCAACGGTAACGAGTGAACATCTTGGGGAAGAAAGAAAAGCCAGTAGCCGAGGAACCAGCAAAAACGCCCGACAAGGAACCTGCAGAAAAACCGGCACCGAAGGCAAAAGCCAAGGCCGCGGAACCAGAAGCTCCGGGTGAAAAAGAGGAAGTCGAGGAGAAAAAACCCAAGAAAGCGAAACGCGATGACGACGAGGGTTCGGAAGACGAGGAGGGGGATGAGGAAGACGAATCCGAGGAAGAGGAAGAATCCGAGGCCGAGGAACCCGCGGAAGAAGAAAAGCCCAGGGTGCCGGTGCAAGTCACGCTGCCCGAAGAGCGCTGGGTGCTTTCCATCAAGATGGATCCCGATATCCGAGAAAAGCTGGAATTGCTCGATTTGCAAAAGTTGTTCGGAGCCTACATGACCATCAAGAAGAAGTTCTTCGACGATCTCATCACGACGATGCCAGGCGTGAAGCATTATTCCGCGGGAAAGGCCATCGAGGCGGTCACGGGCATCGACAAGCAAGACTGGACTAAAAATTCGTGGATCCTGGTCATGGCCAAGGAGGCGAAGAACAAGGTCGTGTTCTGGATGCTCTTCAAACGATTGCAGGACTTATCGGGCATGCTCGTCGGTGTCGGCCCGGCGGCGTTTGCAGAATCGATCATGGGCCTGTTCCCCGACGATCCCGACTCGAGAAACGAGTACATCAAGAAGCTCATGATTTGGATCACGATAGAACCGTCCCGCTGGAAGAGCGTGGGCATTTTCATACCGAACTGGCTTTGAGGAAGCCGGATGGCAGATTTTATGGAAGAAAACAAGATTGAAAAGATCAAGAAGGCGGTAAAGGAAAAATTTCAAGTCGTCGCGGACATCGAGAATGCCGAATACGCCATTGTCATCAAGGAGGAGCTCGTCGATGTCGAGACGAGCAGTAAAAATTACGAGATCGGCATTGGCAAGGTGATGCGGTTCCCGCAGAAGATTTCCGTGAATGGCCGGACCTATCGGAACGAGGAACTTGATGATATCAAGGAAGGCTCGGTATTGCTATCCATCAAGGACCTTACTCGGAAGGATGCCCGAGTCGGGTTCATGCTTGCCAAGATCCCGAAAAGTTTCAACCGGGCGGTCGACGAGGCAGCGTGGGCCGGGAAATTCAAGAACTTGGATGATCTCCTGAAGGTCATCGAGGATTTCAAGAAGGTTTAGAAGTACCCTATCCACATCCACTTGTTTTTCGTCCGCTCGTCCGCGCCGTAAAGCGAGCAGAATTCCCATGGACCTCCCGAATTTTCCCCTGGATGCTTGTATCTCAAGACTGCCAGCTTGTACTTGAAATGGCACACGTCGCATTCCAGCTCGTACACGTCGCCTTCTTCACCCTCGGGAGGGCCGCTCGAATACTTGATGATCTCCCTCGATTCATTCAACACCGAGATCTTGGCGGGATCGGGTTGCTCGCACGAAAGGCAGGATCCAACGTTGATGTTGATGGTTCCCTTGTTACGCGGCGCGACCACGGAACAAGCGATCGGCAATTCATCGAATTTTTTTGCCACCGATGTCACCAAGTAAAAAAAGTGAAAGTGACCCTTTGATATTGACCCTTAACGCGTGCCTGGCGAATTATGCAGGAATGCGAGAAACGCACGATTGGCACCCAATACTGATGGAAGTTGAAAAAAAAGACAAGGGTATCACGCCAGGGCTTTCGCCTCAGCTGGCGTCTCGGGTTCCTGGATGCTGGCCGGGATTGCGCCGGGCTTGAACACGAGAAACTTGTGGTGGCATTCCCAGCACATGATGCGATATTCGAGTGGAACCCCGGGTTTCTTGCTGGTCTCGGGGATGTATCAGAGTTCTGTATTACCACAAACGGAACATTCAATGGTTTTCAACATGTACGTTCAACTCTGCTTGATGGTGCCCCCGAGCTCGTCCAGTATGCCCTTGAACTTGCTCGAACTACAATAGGGACATCAGGTCGAGCGTCACTCGCTAGGTGCTGCGTGTGTTACCTGACTATGGATCCTGCGGTTG
Organism: Candidatus Sigynarchaeota archaeon; assembly: GCA_030587525.1. GTDB lineage: Archaea > Asgardarchaeota > Lokiarchaeia > Sigyniarchaeales > Sigyniarchaeaceae > Sigyniarchaeum > Sigyniarchaeum tengchongense. Next base: position 11,476 of record JAUQYW010000145.1, read on the forward strand.
GTCACACACGCAGCACCGACGCTAAAGTGTCTCGCCCAGATGTGATTTTTAATTTCATTCAGCAAGGTATCGGGAATTGCATAAAGTGGAAAAAAAATGATAAATTTCCTTGAACTATCTCGTTCGTTTCTTGACCAAGAAGGCGATGATTCCTATCGAACCCAAGATGCACGACACCATCGTGACGTTATCGAGGGCAATGTTCTGATTCACGACGGTGACGGTGACCGTGTCCTGTGCCGTGGCTCCGAAACCATCGGTGACGACGATCTTATACGTGTAGGAAC